>JAPPHK010000218.1 GCA_028820795.1 Nitrospinota bacterium
GCACGGAGGCCTGTCCCTACGGTGGACAATTCGACGATCGGGATTCTCTCCCTCCCCTGGAGGACTTTTTCAACAATCCCTGTCAGGGGGGCTTTGCTTTTGCCCCCCTGTTTAAGGGGGGATACAGGGGGGTTGGTTTTCCGGCGGGGGAGGCGCCCCCTTCGACAGGTTCAGGACATGCTCCGCCGTCCCCCCGCCTTCCTCATCCTGAGTAGGCGCGTAAGCGCCGTATCGAAGGATGTCCCGAGCCTGTCGAAAGGAATGCCCTGTCGACCATAAAGGCACCCCCCTACCCCCCCTTGACAGGGGGCAAGAAAAAGCAAAGCCCCCTCTGTCCGGCGGGGGCATCGCCTTTTTATACCTCCCTGTCATGGGACTCATTCAACGACCCCGACAAGGCGGGGAAAAGCGCCGCCCCCCAACGAGGGGATTTTCAGCGGTCGCGAGACGGGGGCATTTCGGTTGGCGTCCCGGTCTGTAAAAAAGAACGTCGCAATGGCGGGGTATTCAAACGGCGGGTTCGGGCATCAGCCTCCGGTGCGCTCGATGAGCTTCATGAGGGCAGTATGATTGTCGTTCAGGGCCTTCATGTTCTCCTTATGGCGACGGACGCTTTCGCGCTCCTTGTATTCCGTGCCGCGTTGCATCTGCCGGATCCCGTAGAATATCAATCCAAGACCGATGTATTGCCCGGTCAGGCCGATCATCGAGAACAATATATTGTAGGATTCATAAGGTGTCACGTAACTTTCCTCACCACGCCGCGCGGCTTTTTCCGTCCATCGGGGTTTGCAGAAATTCTGCTCCCCCATTGATGGGATACCAAAGTCTCGTATGACTTCATAAAGTGTCAAGACCTAATTAGAATTATCAGTCAAATAATCTGTACTCACCAGGTGAAAATTCCGAACGTCATCATTTGCACGGAAAACCCGTCCCGCTCGTCGGGTTTCTTAATGCATACAATCGTCTTGCGCGGTAGCAAGGAACGCTTTTCCGGCAACGATGAACAGACGGAGTCTCCACTTTTGCCGTGTGATGACGCCGCGGCTCGCCCTCACCGGAGCCGAACGAAACCCCGGCTCTAACCTGCCCCCGCGCGTTCTCTCTCCAGCTTCCGAAGAGCGCCCCGTTGTATCTTGCCGGTGGCCGTGAGGGGCAGGCATTCTAAGAACTCCACCGCTCTGGGATATTTGTAGGGCGCGAGTTGCGCCTTCACGAAATCCTGAAGCTCCCGGACCAGCGCGTCCCGCGTCTCGGGGGCATCAGCCCTGGAGTCCCCGGAGAGAACGACGAAGGCCTTTACAATCTCCCCGCGCTCGGCGTTCGGCGAGCCGACCACCGCGCACTCGCGCACTTCTGCGTGTTCGAGCAGCACGGCCTCCACCTCCAGGCCCGAGACGTTGTATCCCCCGGTGTTGATCATGTCGTCGGTTCGCGCCTCGAAAGAGATATAGCCCTCCGCGTCGACGCGGCAGAGGTCGCCCGTCATGTTCCAGCCCTCGCGCACGTAGCTGCGCTGACGCTCCAGGTCGTCGAGGTAGCGGCAGCCGGTAGGGCCTTTCACGATCATCTGCCCCACTTCGCCGGGCGGCGTGTCGCGCATCTCCTCGTCCACCACGCGCACCTCGTAGCCCGGCACCGCGCGGCCGATCTTGCCGGGGCGGATTTCCTCACCGCTCGCCGAGATGAAGATGTGCAACAGCTCCGATATGCCCAGTCCGTTGATGATCTCCACCTGAGTCCGCTCGCGCCACTGCCTGAATACGGAAGGCTCCAGGGGTTCTCCTCCCGCGATGCAGGCGCGCAGGCTGCGCAAGTCATATCCTCCCGCGATATCGAGCATCTGCTTGTAGCCCGACGGCGTGCTGAAGCACACCGTGCCCTTGTATCTCTCAACGGCTTCGAGCAGATCGCGCGGCGTCCCCCGTTCGAGCAGGACCGAAGAGGCCCCGAAGCGCAGGGCGTCGGTGATGAAGGCGCAGAATCCATACAAAAAGGCGATCTGCGGGCTGCCGCAAACGACGTCGTCGGGTCCCAGGCCGAAGAGGTATTTCGGAAACGTGTCCGCCACGGCGAGCAGGTCGCGGTGGAAATGCACCGTGCCCTTGGGCGTACCCGTGGAGCCCGAGGTGAAGCCGATGAGGGCCACGTCGTCCGCCGCCGTATCCGCGTTATCGAATTCCGGCGATGCTTCGGCCATCAGGGCTTCGAGGCCGTCCGGCTCGTCGCCACCGAACAGGACGACGTGTTCCAGCGATTCGGAAGACTCGGCCGCCGCCAGCAAATCCGCGCTCAGTTTTTCGTCGCAAATCGCGAAACCGACCCGCGCTTTCTCGAGCACGTAGGCCAATTCGCGCTCGCGCATCACCGGCATGGTCGGAATCACGACGCCGCCCGCCTTCAGCACCGCGAGGCACGCGGCCACGAGGGTGGGATGATTCGAGGCCCGCAGAAGCACGCGATTACCGGGCACGAGACCGAAGCGCTCGGTCATCACCGAGGCGATGCGGCCCGCGTTCTCCGAAAGGTCGCGATAGCTCAAAATCGTTTCGCCGAAATAAATCGCGGGCCGCGCAGCCTGCGCTCCCACGGACATCTTGTCTATCAACTCGGCCCCCGCGTTGATTCGCGCCGGATAGGCGGCCAATTCCGGCAGGACGCCGTAGTCCATCTCCGGCCACAGGGATTCAGGCGGCAGGTTGTCCCGCGCGAACGTATCGACGTGTCCGCTCGCTTCAGACGACATGGCGCTTCACCTCGGGCAGGAGTTCTCCGGCCAGCCGCGTCATGTGCGCCTCCTCCTCACCGGCGGGCGCGGCCGCCTTGAAGATGAAGTGCCGAACGCCCGCCTTCCGGTACGCCTCGACTCGCTCGGCGCATCGCGCAACCGGTCCGCGCAGCAGGTACCTCTCCGCCGCATCGCGCATATCCATCCCATACCTCACGGAGAGATTTTCCGCACCCTGATCGAGCGCATCGCTCTCCTTTTCCCGCAGGTTCACGAACAAATGAAGCGCGGGCGTCCAGGGTTTTCCGGGATCATCCAGAGCGCGTCCCGCCTCGTCCGCATACCGGTGAACGCATTCCAGCGCCTTCTCATAGCGCGAAGGAGAAAACAGATAGGGCGCATAGCCGTCCGCCAGGAGAGCGGCGCGCCTTTGCGCGGCCTCGCTCCTGCCGCCCACCCAGATCGGCGGGCCGCCCGGTGTCAAGGGCGGAGGACTTTGCCGCGCATCCGAGAAGCGAAAGAATCGCCCCTCGTGACTCACCGCCTCTCCCGACCACAGCTTGTGCAAGACCTCGATGGCCTCGTCCGTCCGCGCGCCGCGCTCTTCACGCGGCACGCCGCAGACCTCGAACTCGCGCGCCTCCTCGCCCCCGACGCCCACGCCGAAGATGAAGCGCCCGCCCCCGCTCAGGTAATCCACCGTGGCCGCCGCCTTCGCCGCGATGGCGGGGCGCCTGAGCGGCAGGAGGTAGACGAGGCTGCCCAGGGTGATGCGCCTTGTTCTGGCCGCTGCGGCGGCGAGAGCGGCGAGGCTTTCGAGAAAATTGCCGCGAAAGGCGATGTGATCGTCCAGCCAGAAAGAATCGAAACCCGCCTGCTCCACTTTCCCGGCGAAACCCAGAAACTCGGTATGGGAGGGAGGCTCGCCGGGCTGCATCCCGTAGCCGTATCCGTATTTGACCGCTTCGTCCATGGGAGCCCTTAAGATAATTCAGCCCGATGCGCTCAAGTGAAGATGCCCGCAGGCGTCCTGTCTCGCCGTCCAATCGGGAGGAACGAGGGTGATCGAGCCGTATTCCTCGATGACCGCAGGCCCTTGAAACTCGACACCGGCGGGAAGAGAATCGCGCCAGTAGACGGGACAATCGGGAACTTCCTCTTCAAAAACGACGCTTCTTTTCTCCAAGAGTGCGTCATCCGGCCCACCGCCGGAATTTTTCGCTTTTTCCCACTTGAGTTTGTCCACTATTCCGGATACCCGCACCCGCAGGTTCACGACCTCCAAAGGATCGCCCCGATGGCAATGTCCGTAGCGCGCCTCGTAGCGGTCGTGAAATTCCCCGCCCAGGGTTTTCAGCCAGCCCTTCGATTCAGGAACCGGAATCGTGAGCTCGAACGCCTGTCCCACGTAGCGAACATCTGCGTAACGGAGGTTTTGAATCTCACCCAGTCCAGCCCCGTGCAGTTTTTTCACGCAAGGAATCGTAAGTTGCTCGAAACCATACTCCAAATCGTTTTCGCTCGCGTCTTCAAGCGCGACGAAGCAAGTCCCTACGTTCTCCTGCACCACGTCCGCCATGAGTAGACCGACGGCGGAGAAATTCCCCGGAAAGCGCGGCACGACGACGCTCGACATGGATAGTTCCCTCGCTATCAGGGCGGCGTGCAGCGGCCCCGCGCCGCCGTAGGCGAGCAGGGTGTGCTCCCTCGGGTCGAAGCCGCGCTCGATGGAAATCTCTCGAATCGAACTCACCATTCTCATTACGGCCAGGTCGACCACCCCGCGCGCCATCGAAACCGAGTCGGGAATTCCCAGTTCTTCGGCCAGCGACGCGAGGGCGCGCTCCGCCTTTTCGGGGCGCAGTTCGAGTGCCCCAGCCAGCCGGGTGCGCGGCCCGATGCGCGATAGCACCACGTTCGCGTCCGTCACCGTCGGCTCCTCGCCGCCGAACCCGTAGCACGAAGGTCCCGGACGCGCGCCCGCGCTCTTTGGCCCCACGTGCAGCGCGCCGTCCTCATCGCGCCAGGCGATGCTCCCCCCGCCCGCGCCCACGGTGTTGATCTGAAGCTGCGAGGTCTTGAGCGGATACGCCCCGATGATGTTCTCCGTGCTCACGATGGGCCTGCGGTCGCGGATGAGGCATACGTCCGTGCTGGTGCCGCCCATGTCGTAGGTGATGAGGTGATCGATATCCAAAGACTCTGCGAGAGAAACGCCGCCCACGACGCCGCCGGCAGGACCGGAGAGTATCGTGCGCACGGGAAACCGCGCCGCCTGTTCGGCGTCGAGCATTCCCCCGCCGGACATCATGATGAACAGGGGCGCGCGGCACCCCCTCTCGCGGAGAGCTCCTTCAAGCCGGCCCACATAGTTTCTGATCCTGGGGCCGAGATAGGCGTTCAGCGCCGCCGTGGAGAACCGCTCGAACTCGCGGTATTCGGGTACGACCTCGTGCGAGAGCGAGAGGTATACGCCCGGCAGTAATTTCTCCAGATATTCCGCCGTGCGTTTTTCGTTCTCCCCGTTGGCGTAGGCGTGCAGATAGCAGATGGCGACGGCTTCAGCGCCGCGTTGTTTCAAGTTTTCGGCGCGCTCTTCGACCTCCGCCTCTTCCACCTGAATCTCGATGCGGCCATCCGCAAGGGCGCGCTCTTCGATCTCGAGCCGCAACTCCCGTGGTACGACCGGCCGGGGCCGAATGAATTTCGGGTCGAACATACTCTGTGGCACGAGGCGCTGCGTCCGGCCAATCTCCAGAACGTCGCGGAAACCGCGCGTCGTCAAAACAGCAGTGCGCGCGCCCGCGCCTTCCAGGATCGCGTTGGTGCCGACCGTGGTGCCGTGCGTGATACGCCCGATGGCGGAGAGGTCGAGACTCTCCAGTCCTTCGAGAAAAACCGCGTCTTCCTTTCCGCGAAGCGTGGGAATCTTGGAAACCACAATCCGCTCCTCGTCCTCATCGAAGAAAACGAGGTCGGTGAAGGTTCCTCCGGTATCTATGCCGATGAGACTCAATGCGCAGGCCGTCCCTGAAAAATCATGACAGAAAAAAGTCCGCTACAATTCAAACGAAACAGGAGATTCACGGATTGGCTCACACGTTCACGGGAGAAAGAAAGACCGCATCTCCCTGCTCGGCGTCGAGTATGGCGACCCCGTCTGCGGCCAGACCCACCGCGTCATCGGGCATTCCTTCATCTTCTTCCACCCACGCGCGCAGCGGTACCCCCCATTTCCCGCGCAACTCGACGAGTGATCCTGCTTCAAGATTCCTCTGCGCGAGCGTTTCCGGGTTCATATAGCACCTGCGGCGGGAATCTTCTCCGGCCTCTTCATCAGCGAGAACGAGGGTCAGCGCGCGTCTCGCCGCCCGGGCGGCCTGCCTGCGCGCCCGCGTGGCTTCCTCATCCAGAACGCCGTCTTGCACGATGACGGCGTAATCCTCGCTCGCTCCATCTTCCGTCACGTAGCCCGCGCTCACGTCGGCGAAGACCGACTCGACTTCCCGTTGAAACGGGTCGCCGAAACCGCCGCCGCCCGAGGTCTCCATGACGAAAACGTCTCCCTTCAGGAGCGGAAATCCCGCTGCCTTCCCTGGGGTCTCTGAGGGCGCAAGCGTCTCCCCTCCCCGCGCGACACCGAAGCGGTTGGGTTTCCCCGGCCCGCCGCCGAGAACGCCGAAGGGCGGAATGACGTTCTTGTCCGATGAGATCGATAGCAGCGCGCTCTCCGCCAGCAACTCCACTTCGCGGCGCAGGCCCAGTCCGCCCCGCCGTTCGCCGGGGCCTCCCGAATCCGCGCGCAAGGAGAGTTCCCTGATCTTGAGCGGCTGGCCCTGTTCGATGACCTCGACCGACTGGATCGAAGCGAAATCCCCTTCCGTGAAATTGCGGGTGGCGTTGTTGCCGTCGCTCTGCGCGAAGCCGCCCGTGCCGCCCGCCGGGAACTCGTAGAAGAGAAACGGCCCCCCGCTTTGCGCGTCACGACCGCCGATGTAGACGTGGTTCGACGTGCCCTTGAGGTCGCCCGTCACGACATCGGAGGCGAAGCGCGCCGTCGCGCCGATCAAGGCGGAGACCACGGCGTGGCTCACCTCCATCGAACCCGCGCAACTCGCCGGATATTGCGCAGAAAGCAGCGAGCCGGGCTCGACTTCGATGGCGAGCGGACGGAAGGCGCCGTGGTTGATCGCGCCTTTGGAGTCCAGGAACGCCTTGATGACGCTGAAGGCGGCCGAAGGCGCCATGGCGGGCCCTACGTTGTAGGCGCCTTTGGTCTGGGGGTCCGTTCCGTGAAAATCGACGATGATCTCATCGCCCGCCTTTTCGATTCGCACCCGGATTCGTATGGGTTCCAACGAATGCCCGTCGTGATCCATGAAGTGCTCGTAGATGGATTCCCCGTCGGGCAGGGCGGCGATTCTGCGGCGCATGGAGGCCTCGGCGCGATCGAGCAGGCGGTCCTTCGCGGCGAGGATGACGCCCCAACCGTATTTCGCCGCTAACTCCTCCAGCCGCTTGTTGGCGGTGTGGCAGGTGGCGAGCATGGCGAAGAAATCTCCGCGCCGCTCCTCGGGAACGCGCATGTTGTGCAGGAGCAGGTCGAGCATCCCCTGGTTGAGTACCCCCTTCTCGATAACTCTCAGTATGGGGATGCGCACCCCGTCGTGAAGAATCTCGGTGTTCTTCCCGGAAATGCTCCCCGGCGTCGTGCCGCCCACGTCCCCCCAGTGCGCGCGGACGACGGGGTAGATCGTCATCTCCCCACAGTGAAAAAGAGGCGAGATGATCGCCACGTCGTTCAGATGCGTCCCGCCGGTATAGGGGTCGTTGTGGATGAATACGTCGCCGGGGTGGATGTCGCCCCCGAAGCGCTCCAGCATCTGCCCGACTTCCATCGGCACCGGGAAGATGTGGACGGGGTTGTCCTCCGCCATGGCGACGAGCTGGCCCTCGCCGTCCACGAGCACGCAGGAGAAATCGTGCCCCTCGTAGATGATGGAGGAATACGCCGTGCGCACCATGTTCGCGCGC
The DNA here is from genome assembly GCA_028820795.1 of Nitrospinota bacterium. Lineage (GTDB taxonomy): Bacteria > UBA8248 > UBA8248 > UBA8248 > UBA8248 > Bin107. The sequence continues at coordinate 7,766 of JAPPHK010000218.1, forward strand.
ATCTCCCGGACGACGGCGACGAAGGATTCGTTGATGACTTCAAGCGTAATGGGGTCGATTTCCCCGGCAAATTCCTGACGCATGGATTTCCCGTTCAATAAGTCGTGGACAATGGCCGCATCTTAGCCCGAACCGGGGTGTCTGTTCACCCGGCTTGGGCGTGTTGGAGTCCGTGTCCCGGGCTGTAAACGTGAGCCGGCGGGTTCTCATGTATTTTTCTCCTGGAAGGATTATACTGCCCTCGATACCAGACACGACGGATGCGTGAGGCGACGGCTTCGGCAGAAAAAGGAGACCCGGATGGATTCTGACGCAGCGTTTTTCTCAGACGTCGACACGGCGACGCTCGGCGACGCCGCAACGGCCCTGGGGCTGAACCTCATCATGGAAGGCCCCCGGCCCAACGCGCCCGAGACTTATCCGAGGTTCGCAGGACCGGCCGCCACCATGGTTTTCGCGCCGGTGCGAAACCCCGGGGCCAAGGCCCTCTTCAGTCTCTATGATGCGGTGGAAGAAGTACCGGAAGGATCGGTGGTCGTCGTCGACGCCGCCGGCTCTCCCCTGGCCGTCTGGGGCGGAGGCGCAAGCAGCGTCTGCAAACGACGCGGCGCGCTGGGCTGCGTGATCGACGGCGCAACGCGCGATCTCGAAGCGCTTCGGGACCTCGATTTTCCCGTTTTCAGCAAATCGGTGTGGAGCCTCGCCTTCCCGAAGCGCCTGGAAGTCGTGGCGAAAGACGTTTCCGTCACCTGCTGCGGGGTGCGCGTGGAGCCGGGGGATATCGTCGTCGCGGACATCGACGGCGTCGCCGTCGTTCCGCAAAGCTCTCTGAAAAAGGTGAAGCGGCAGGTCACCCGGATTCGGGATATCGAAAACGAAGTCAAAGGGCGTATCGCACAGGGCGAATCGATGCGCGACCTCTTCCCCCGCCTCGCGCAGAAGTTCGACACCGATTGACGCGCTTCAAATGATTTGCGGGAGACCACGATGACCATTGAGGTTTCAGCCGTTGTCGAGACACCCGGGGCGATCCGCTTACAAGAATTTCCCCTGCCCGAAATAGGGGATGAGGACGGCCTGCTCCACGTCGACATGGTGGGCGTCTGTTCTTCGGATTATAAATATTTCAACGGCAAGGTCGCCCACCGGTGGAGCTACCCCATCATCATGGGCCACGAAATGGTGGGTCGTCTCGCCAAGGTCGGAAAGAACGTCAAAAAGCGCCTCGGCGTGCAGGAGGGCGACCGCCTCGTGGTGGAGGCGCAGGTGGGCTGTAACCAGTGCTGGTACTGCCACACCGGCAACCGACGCCTCTGCAAGGACGCGATGGTCTACGGCAGCGTGCGCTCCTGCGCGGAGCCGCCCCACCTGTGGGGTGCTTACGGGCAGTACGTCTACCTCCCGCCGGGCGTGGGCATCCACAAGGCGCCAGACGGCCTCACGGATGAATCCGCCGTGCTCATCACCGCCGTGCTGGCGAACGGGGTGCGGTGGGCGCACGATCTGGGCGGCATCTCGATCGGCGACACCGTGGTGGTGCAAGGTCCCGGCCCCCAGGGTCTATGCGCATGCGCGGTGGCGAAACACACGGGCGCCGGGCAGGTGATCGTCACCGGCCTCTCGCGCGACGCGAAACGCCTGGAAACGGCGAAACGCTTCGGCGCGGACCACACCATCGACATCGAGGCCGCAGACCCTGTGGAGGAAGTCCGGGAGCTCACCGGCGGGCGCATGGCGGACGTGGCGGTCGACGTGACGGGCAGCCCCGCCGCCGCGAGCCTCGCCCCCAAGCTCGTCCGCAGGCTGGGCACGGTGGTGCTGGCCGGACTCACCGGCGGCCAGAAAGGCTCTTTGGAACTGGACCCCCTGGTGTGGGGTGAAATCCGCATCCAAGGCGCATACAGCCACACGAGCGACGCCGTACGGGGCGCACTCGATTTCGCGGCGAACTCTCCCTATCCATTCGAGGAGATGGTGACCCACCGCTTCCCGCTCGCAGAGGCGGAGCGCGCCGTGCGCATCACGGGCGGGGAGTTTCCCGAAGAAGAACAGGTGAAAACCGTGCTTCAGCCGTGGCGGGACTTCTAACCGGCCCCGAAAACCTCCGGTTGACCCCGCGTCCATGCTTCTGTACAAAGTTTATATACTGAAAAAGGGAAATCCCGGGCATCAGACACTCGCTTCCCCATGAGGGGGTAATGTTGTGTCGGAGTGGATATTTCTACCTTTCGTGGTGATATTCAAGATTATCGCCTGGGTTTTCACCACTCTGATCCAGCCGCCGCTGATGCTTATCAGCATCCCTCTTTTTCACTACGTCGTCCCCGCCATCCTCATCTTTTGCTTCGCCACATATCTCGTGCGCCAGGTAAAGAACGAGGGCGGAATGTACCTGCTTCGCAATCTGGAGGAAATTCTCGCCTTTCCCTTCCTCGCGGCCATCGGATATCTCGTCTTCATGCAGGTGTATTTCCGATACGTCCTGAACGACCCCATCGTATGGGCCGAGGAGATCACGCTGCTGTGCTTCCACTGGGCCATTTTTATCGGCGCCGCGCTCGCATACAAGCACGGCGAGAAGCTGGCCATGGAAACATTTATCGGTCACTTTCCAGAGAATTTACAGAGAAGAATTTACACCATCACCGAACTCCTCATCTTCTTGACACTTCTGCTGCTCCTGTACCAGGGGATTCAGGTGGCGATTCTGGAATGGACCTATCCTTCCTCGGCGCTCGAATTCCCGCAGACCTATCAAAGCGCGTCTTTTCCCGTGGGCATGACCCTGATGGTCATCCATTCGGGGCGGCTGCTATGGGGCCTGGTAACGGGAAAAGCGGAACTGGGGCATCGGAGTTCGCCCGCGGTGTAATCGCGAAGGAGTCGGCATGAACGCCTTGATACTCGTCTTGCTGTTCTTCTTCTTCCTCGCCTTCAGCACGCCGATAGCCTTTGCCCTGGTATTCACCTGCCTGTTTTACCTGACGTTCCTTTCTGAAATGCCCGTCACCTTCCTGGCGAGCATCATGATCGGCTCTTTGGAGCATTACTCGCTCATCGCCATTCCGCTGTTCATCTTCGCCGCCCAGCTCATGAACATATCGAGGGTAACAGACAGGATTTTCGACTTCGCCAAAGTGCTGGTGGGCCATTTAACCGGAAGCCTGGGGCACGCGAACATCGTCGCCAGCATCATCTTCGCGGGCATGTCCGGCTCCGCACTCGCCGACGCGGCCGGCCTGGGCCGCGTGGAAATCGAGGGGATGACCAAGGAGGGTTACGACAAGCCCTTCTCCGCGGCCGTCACCGCCGCGAGTTCGTGCATCGGACCCATCATCCCGCCCAGCATCATCATGGTGATATACGCGAGCATCGCCGAGGAATCGGCGGGGCGCGTCTTTTTAGGGGGCGTGATTCCGGGCTTCTTCATGGGCGGGGCGATGATGGTGATCGTTTATTTCATCTCCCGCAACCGGGGATACAAGAAATATCCGCGCGCCTCCCTCGTCCAGATATGGAGGAGCTTCCGCTCCGCCTTCCTGGCGCTCTTGACGCCCGCGATCATCCTGGGCGGCATCGGTTCGGGCGCCACCACTCCCACCGAGGCGGCCGTGCTGGCCGTGGCGTGGTCGCTCTTTCTCGGGATGGTGGTCTACAAGGAGGTGCGGCCATCCGATCTGCCCCGCATCCTCTCCACGGTCATCATATATACGGCGGTGGTGTTGTTCATATTTTCCGCCGCTTCGGTCTTCACGCGCCTCATCACCATCGAGCGCATCCCCTTCATCTTCGCCCACTTCCTGATGACCGCCTTGCAGGAGAAGTGGCTCATCCTATTCGTCCTCAACATATTCCTGCTCATCGGCGGCATGGTGATGGAACCCACGCCCTTGCTGCTCATCGTGACGCCGGTCATGCTGCCCATCGCCCAGGCGCTGGACATCGACCTCGTGCACCTGGGCGTGTTCATGGTGCTGAACCTCGTCATCGGGAACCTCACTCCGCCGTTCGCGCTCGCTCTCTACGTGGTCTCGGACATCACGAAAATACCCTTCTGGACCATCGTGCGGGCCACTGCGCCTTTTTATATTCCGCTCATCGTCACCCTGTTCGCCATCGTCTATTACGCGCCGTTCGTCATGTGGCTGCCGAACCTGCTGCTACCCGTCGAATAGGACGACACAAAAAACACCGCCGGCTCACCACAACCGGCGGTGTTTTTTTATCGCTGCGCCGTGAGGCTTACCCGGCACACATCGAGAAACTACTACTTTAGAACTTCGCCCGCGTCTCCTTGACCCTCGCGAAGAAGTCCTTGCCCCAACCCTTCGTGCCGATGGTTTCAGCAGCCGAGGCGGTTTTCTTGGCGAATTCATCCACGTTGATGTTGTAGATATTCACGCCCTTTTTCTTGAACTTGTCCAGATAGGCGTTCTCGAGGTCGGTGTATATCTTCTGCGCGTGGGCGATTCCCTTTGCCAGCGCGTCGTCGAACCATTTGCGCTGTTGTTTGTTCAGGCCCTTGTGCCACTTGTCGTTCACCATGAAGTACGACGTCGAGGAAAGATGCGAGGTGAGCGTCAGGTGTTTGCCCACTTCGTAGAACTTGTTGGTGTAGAGCGTTTCCAGGGTGTTCTCCATGGCGTCGACCGTGCCCAGCAGCATGGCGTTGTAGACGTCCGCCCAGGACATGGGTGTGGGTTTCGAGCCAAGTCCCCGGAAGGCCAGGACCCAGGGAGGCGCCTGGGGAACGCGGATTTTAAGCCCCTTGAAATCGGCGAGCGTCTTGAGCGGCTTCTTGCGCGATAGCACGTGCCGCGCGCCACGGTTGATGACGCTGACCATGATGGTGCCGCGCTTTTTCAGGAAATCCTTGCGCCAGCGCTCGAACAACGGCCCGTTGGCGACGGTGCGCACGTGCTTGGTGCTCTTCCAGAAGTAGGGGAGGTTCAGGCTGTCATACGCCGGAAACTGCGTGAGCCCCTGGAACGTCGCCTGAATCGCGCCCAACTGCACGGACTGCAACTGGGTCTTGCCGTCACCGACCTGACCCTTCAGGAACACCTGCACCTCCATGGTGCCCTTGCTCATTTTGTCGAGCATCTTTCCGAATTCGATGGCCCCGTAGTGGGTGGGGTTCTTGTTGCTGTACATGTGGCCGACCTTGATGACGACCTTCTTGGCTCCCAGGGCGGGCGCCGCTCCCTGGGCGAGGAGAAACGCTGCGGCAACGAAAACGACGGGAATGAGTCTTCTGGCCATTGGCACTATCCTCCCTGAACAGGAATGGAAAATATCCCCCTTGCGGGGATACCGAAGAGCGCTACGCGTAGAAGCGTACAAGACCAGTATGAAAAACTTTCGAATGGATGCGAAAATTCTACTCTTCTTTTCCCTTGCTTACAAGAAGGTATAATTCTTCATCCCGGTAAAAAGCTGTGCCAGAGGAGAAAGCCCGTGAATGAAGAATGGAGCGAACTCAAGGTAGCCCTCGAAAACTACCCGGACCTCGTCTATGGGGAAGTAGAGGGGCTGACGCACGAGCAGATGTGCTACGCGAACGAGGAGCCGCCATGGGCGCGCTGGTCGATGGATTTGCAAATCCGCCACATCGCCCTCTTGACGCCCGTGTGGCTCTATCTCCGGGCGGGCGAGACGCTCGGCCGCGAAGGCTATTCGTTTCCCGATACCGCAGGCCTCATCGCCGATCTCATCGCCGGCGGAATCCGCCACGTCCCGCCCGAAGCGGCCGGCGACAAGAGAGCCGTCGTCGACTTCATGCGGCCCTGGGCCGCGCTTTGCTGTGAGATCATCGACAAGGAAAACGAGGAGAGACTGCGCTCCTTGACGTTCACCTACTACACCGACCCGGATGCCACCCGTCCGGGAGACCCCCACAAGCCCGTCGACTACCACAGAATGTCCATCCGCCTCCATCCTTCCGGTTTCACAGAAGACGAAGCGCGCCCCGGCCTTTTTCACCTGGAAATCGGCGCCGTCCTGCGACACGTCTATTGGAACGTGCTCGCGCATTTGCGGACTGTCCAGAGACTGAAGCTGAGGCTGGGCCTTCCGCTGAAAACAGAACTGCCGCGGGAAGGCTACTTGACTCTCCCAGAGTTTTACGACCCTTGATAGGGTTTTTCGCCGCCACTACCGGAACGCATTTATACGGGTTTGAGGTATAATGCGTGGTTGGGACATCGCATAGTCCCGTAACGCCGCCGCCGTTTTTTCAGAGGATGATTGAACAGATGCGAATTACGAATCGAACGCCCCGGAGCTTGCGAGAAATAAAGGCATGCGCCGCCATCTCGCTCATCGCCTTCTTGCTCGCTCTGCCAAGCTCGGCGGAAGCCATCACGCCCGTTTATTCGACTCTATTGGGAGGCGCCATCCGGGGATACGACCCGGTGGCTTACTTCACCGAAAGTAAACCCGTTGAGGGGAAGAAGGCCTTCTCCCACAAGTGGAAGGGCGCCACCTGGTATTTCGCGAGCGAGCGAAACCGCGATCTCTTCCGCGCCGATCCTGAAAAATACGCCCCCCGATACGGCGGCTACTGCGCATACGCAGTGAGCCAGGGCTACATTGCGAGCATCGTCCCCGAAGCCTGGAAAATCGTGGACGGTAAGCTTTACCTGAACTTCAGCTTGGGCGTTCAGCAGACCTGGGAGCAGGACATCCCCGGCTACATCAAATCGGCTGATCAGAAATGGCCCGGGATCATTAAGAGGAAATAATCCTCTCTCCGAAAAACAGCGGCTCCCTAGTGCCCCAGATCGCTCGGCTCTTTTCCTTCGGCCTTGTCGAACGCCCGCTTCGCCGCCCTGAGGGCGTGGTTTGTCTTGGGCAGCCCGACGTAGGGCGAGCATTGCACGATCGCCTCGATGATCTCCTCCTGCGTGAGGCCCAGATTGAGAGCGGAGCGCACGTGCCATTCCAACTCTCCGGGCAGATCCTGCGCCACCATGGTGGCTAGCACGATGATCTCGCGCGTTTTAAGGTCAAGCTTCGACTGCGCCCAGACCATGCCGAAGCAATACTCCATGATGGTCTGCGTGTGCGTGGGGGATATTTGCAGGAAATCGCTCGTGGTCTGCCCGCCTTCTCCGTAGATTCCCATCGCGCGGCGGATTTCGCCCGCTTTTCTGAAGCGCTCCTGAACGTCGGGGTTCTTGTCGACGTAGTTTTCCATGATGTCTTCAGCCATTGTCTTTCTCCTGAATTAGAACGGATAATCGTTAGCGCGTCCTCAGACGCGGGTCCAAGACGTCTCTCAGCCAGTCGCCCACGAGGTTGGCTCCCAGCACCGTGAGGGTGATGGCCAGCCCCGGAAACGTGACGATCCACCATGAGACATACAGATACGAGCGGCCCTCCGCCAGAAGCCCGCCCCACGTGGGCGTGGGCGGCGGGACGCCCAGCCCCAGGAAACTCAACCCCGCCTCGATGACGATCAGCCGCCCCAGGTAGAGCGAGCCGATGATAATGACGGGCGCCAGCACGTTGGGCAGAACATGGCGGAAGATGAGGCGCAAATCGCTTCCCCCGACGGCGCGCGAGGCGATGACGAACTCCTGTTCGCGTATCGAGAGAACGTTCCCGCGCACCACGCGCGCGTACACCGTCCACTGGCGAAACGAGATCAAGGCGACGATCAGCCAAAGGCTCGGCCCCAGAATGGCGATCGTGGCCAGGGCCAGCAGAATGAACGGGAAGGAGAGGACGAAATCCACCAGCCGCATCAGCAGATAGTCCACCCTCCCGCCGAAATAGCCCGCCATCATACCGAGGATAAGGCCGATGCTCCCCGCCATGAGCGTCGCGGAGAGTCCCACGATGAGGGAGACCCGCGCCCCGTATATCAACCGGCTCAGGAGGTCGCGACCGAGATGGTCGGTGCCAAGGAGGAAGATATGCCCCTCCCCCTCCCACATGGGCGGCTTCATTACCCGGGTGAGGGATTGCGCCGTGGGGTCCAGCGGCGCAAGCACCGGGGCCAGAAGTGCTGCGATCAGCACGATGAGCAGTATCACGGCTCCCGCCATCGCCGATTTCGTGGCGACGAGCGAGCGCGCGAGCCGCCGCCACCAGGGAGTCTCGTCGAAGTGCTGGAACTCCTCGGCCGTCATGAGGATTTCATCGCCTTCATGTCTCATCGGTACTGGATCCTGGGATCGAGGTAGGTGTAGATGATGTCCACCAGCAGATTGATGACGACGAACCCCAGGGCGAGAAGGAAAACCGCCGCCTGGACGATGGGGTAGTCGCGGTGGTGGATGGCGGCAACCGTGAGCCGCCCCACGCCGGGCCATGCGAACACGGTTTCGGTGATGACGGTTCCCCCCAGCGTGAGGGCGAGGTCAAGGCCGAGTATGGTGACGATGGGGATGGCGGAGTTCTTGAGCGCGTGCTGGAACAGCACGACCTTCTCGGCCAGTCCCTTGGAATACGCCGTGAGAATGTAGTCCTGGCGCAGCACTTCCAGCATCTCGGAGCGCATCAGCCGCGCGAGGCGGGCCGTATGAAAGACGCCGGCGGCGATGGTCGGCATGATGAAGTGAACCGGATCCCCGTACCCGAAAGGCGGGAGCCACCCCAGCTTCACGGAGAAGAGCAAAATCATCATCAGCCCCAGCCAGAAATCGGGAACCGCCTGGCCGAGCACGGCGCCGAACATCAGGCCCTTGTCGTAGACGGTGTTCTCCTTGAGCGCGGCGATGCACCCGAACGGAAGACCGATGATGACGGACATGATGAACGCGGCCGAGGCGAGTTCGATCGTGGCGGGCAGGTGTTCGAGAACGACCTTGAGCGCGGATTCGCCGTGCTCGAAGGATTCGCCGAAATTGCCGCGCAAGACGTTGCGGAAGAAGATGAGGTACTGTGTCAACAGCGGCTTGTCGAGACCCATTTCGTTCCTGAGCTCGGCGATGTCTTCTTCGGTGGCGTCGTCGGGGAGCATGATCCGGGCCGGGTCGCCCGAGAGGTGCAAAAGCAGGAACACGAAAATCAGGACGAACTTCATGAGCACGATGGCCTGAAACATCC
>JAPPHK010000126.1 GCA_028820795.1 Nitrospinota bacterium
ATACGGCGCGCAAGCGCGCCTACTCGGGATGAGGGGGTTTTTCAACAGCCCCTTGGCAGGGGGGCTTTTTTCAACTACCCCTTGAGGGGGAGTGGATGTTCCATCTCGTCTGTCGATTACATGCGCCGAATCGAGTAATCAGGACTTTTTCAGCAGCCCCGGGAAGGGAGCGTTCGTATCGAAAGCCTGTCCTGAGCCCCTCGAAGGGGGCGGGTTTCACCGCCGGGCCGGGGCTTGTTCCGCATTTCCCCGCAATTGGCGTCATCGGGCCCGGCGGGGGATCGGCCACAATGGCGACGCGTCCGCGTCCCCCGCGTGGGGACGACGCGAGCCGTCTGGCAGGGCGGCCGGATTCATGCGGCCTTCAGGAGGCAGGACGATGATGTCGATGAAAAATTCAGGCGGTGCGCTCATCGCCGCGTGCCGCGCGAGCCGCCCGCGGCGGCCGGATTCGCAGGGCCTTCATCGGGAGGTGAGGATGACGACGATGAAAATTTCAGGCGGTGCGCTCGACCCGGAGAATCGGGCGGAGCGGCCGTACGGGGCGAACCATTCGCGCCCCCGCGCCGGGGCCGTGAGGCGCCGCCTGAGCGGGCGGGCGCGCGCGGATGGCGAATTGTTGAAAATACCGGTAAATACCGATAAATACCGATAAATTCCCGAAAATTTATTCGCCGGAGATAAACTATAAATATCGCGTATTATCAATAAGTTATAACAATATCTTAAAGTGACGCATCGACCTATTCGCGAAATTTGCCGAAAAAAAAGTTTTTTTCAACGCCCCGCGCGAGCCCGCAACTCCCCGCATTTCCCCACCCGAGAAAACAGGCCTCCCGCTTCCCGGACCTAGGCGTCCGGGTTGGGTTCGGGGAACTCCTCCGGCCAGTTGTCGATGAGCGACTGGAGGTAGGCCTTCATCTTGTCGGGATTTCCGCGCACGGACTTTTTGATCTTGTTCACCTCGGCCTCCTCCTCGATGGGGATGGCGAACGAGTCCATGAAGCGGTTCATCATGCCCTGCTTGCCGCTCATGAGCGACATCTCGACGATCTCCCCGTCGGTGAAGTGCCGCTTCACTTCCTCGAGCACGCCCGGGTTCTCGCGCGCGGTGTTTCGCGTAAAGTGCTCCGCCCACAGGCAGGCGGCGCGCTCGCGCGGATTTAAGAGGGGGGAGGTCATGTAGTCGTCAGACGCGATGGCCTCGATCTGCGCATCCGTGATTCCCGTCGCTTGACCAAGCGCCGTGTTGTGCGCGATTCAGTAGGCGCAGGCGTTCACGAAGCTGGTCTTCAGGACGACGATCTCCTTGATCTTGCACGTCAGCAGCCCGCCCATGCCCTCGCGCTGGAGCGTGGCGTTGAAGGGGAGGTAGAAGCGCGCGATGTAGGGCGTGTTCGCCATCGCGAGCGCGGAATTGGGGATGCGGCCCAGAAACTCGCGCGTCGCCTCGAAGAAACGCGCCGTATCGCCCGCCGCCTCATCGGGGTTCAGCAGCCGGATTCTGCTCGTCCGTTGCGTCTGGTTCGTCATGGCTTCCTCGTCTTGGGGATGGGAGTTTTTCATGGCGATTATAGGCAAGGTCTCCACGCTTGGGAACCGGCCCGCGCCGTGCGTTCCGCCGGGGCCTGCGTTTTGATACCATGGCGCATATCACCTGAAACCACCGGAACACGCACCTGAAAGGAGTATCGCATGGCGGATTTCGACCTCGAAATGACAGACAAACTCCTCTCCACGACGCGCTCGGTGCGCAAGCGCCTCGATTTCGAGCGCGAAGTGCCGACCCAAGTCGTGATGGATTGTCTCGAACTCGGCCTGCAGGCCCCCACGGGCTCGAACCGCCAGGGCTGGCGCTGGCTCGTGGTGACGGACGAGGGGATGCGTAACGAACTCGGGCGGCTTTACCGCAAGGGGGGAGACGAATATCTCGCGCAGGGTCTGGCGCAGGCGAGAGAGAGCGGCGCCGCGCAGGATGCGCGGGTGTTCGATTCCGCCATCTATCTGGCCGAGAACATCGAGCGCGCACCCGTGCACGTGATTCCGTGCATCCGGAATTTCCTGCCCGAAAATCCGCCGAGGTTCATGTGGGCGGGCCTGCTTGGTTCGATCGTGCCGGCGGTGTGGAGTTTTCAACTGGCGCTGCGCTCAAGGGGTCTGGGTTCCGTGTTCACCACGCTGCACCTGCGCTGCGAGGCGGAAGCTGCGGAACTGCTCGGCGTGCCGGAAGATTTCATGCAGGTGGCCCTCATCCCTGTGGCCTATACGCTGGGGACGAACTTCAAGCCCGCAGAGCGGCGACCGCTCGAAGAAATCGTGCACGTGAATACATGGAGTTGAGAAGGCTTTGACCTAGATATTGGCGGGTATGTCCGTCTGGTGACCCCTAGGGGACTCGATTAAATAATTAACCCTTTATTTATCAATATATTCTATTTTGTAAATATCTCATACCCCCGTCTTACCCCCGGAAAAGAGGGGTATATTTAGGAACTTTTAGGGACTCGAACCGCTCCCGAAAAACGCCCTCAGAGCGCCTCGAATTTCCGGGGGGTGTTAGGGTAGGGGGAAGGGGAGATCGCTCGCCCAGCGCCGCGGCTCGCAGGATTTCAGGGGGTTTTGGCCAAGGTTTCAGCATCTATAAATCGACGCCATTGGCGCGGCGTGAGGTGCGCGGCGAGGTAATCCCAATCCTCCACGTCTAGATTCTCCGCGCCGATTTCTTTCGCCAGGTGGATGAGGCGCTTTATTTTCTCCGTCATTCGCTCATCAATCCCGAAGCGGCAACGGCCTCATTAAGCGCCATGCCGCCTTGCACCATTTTCTGAAACGCGGCGGCCCGGCCCTGTAGGTCATGCGCCCAAAGATTCTTGAGGTCGAAAGCGATCTCCGTTTCCAGCTTCGCGGAAATTTCCTCGCCCACGATCTCGAGTAGTGGCTCCACACTTCCCATAACAAAGCGCCGCCAATCCTCTCGCGCACCTTGCGCCGTGCCGCCCGCCGTCGCCAGTCCGGGGGGAACGCCGCAAGCGTTCAACACGGCCAGACCTGCCTCGCTTCGCAATTCCCGGAGCACGTCGGGCGGATCGGCCCCGAGCCGCGAGGGTTTCCAGTCGGAGCGGGGCGCGGCGCTCATCCCTTCGCCCCAGCCCGCCACCGTGGTTTCCGTCAAGATGGTGCGGCCCTTCGCACCTGCGATGTCGGCTTTCAGCATGGCGAGCGGATCGTCCTGTTCGCCGTCGCCGCCGTCCTGGGGAATTGGTAGAACGTGTGCGACGGGGCCGCCCGCTTCCTCGCTCAAGCGCCGCTCAAGGTTCGCTTTCAGCGCGGCGGACTCACGTGCCCACCCGAGCGGCCCGATTCCATGCCAAGGTCGCGCCGGATCAACCGCATAGCGGAAATGAAGCACGCCGCCGCTTTTCACGAAGCGGGATATATTCCCGGACGGCCCGAAGAGATCGGCCCGGTAGAGCCACGTCGCCTCATCCCATCCGCCGCGCACGTCCCACGAACCGGCGGGGAGAAAGCGGAGAGGCGGGTGACGACGGCCCGCAACTTCAACCAGGTGAAGACTTTCTCCCCGCCGGATCAAGTTTCGAGCGATGAGCGCCATCATCGCGGGCGTGATTCTTTCCGTCCGCTCCCCTGTTATCTTCGCCGCCGCGAAGGCGCGGGCGTATAGGTTCGCGGCGCATTCGAGCGCCCACGTCTGCGCGGGATCGCCGGGCGTGGTTCCTTCGGCGGCTTGCAGGATCGCCGTAAGCATGGCGTCCGTGAAGGGCTGGCCTTCGCGTTTTTCAGGCTCCGGTTTCGACCACGGCCAAAGCCTCATCCGATAACCCCCCCGCGTCGCACTTTCCATCGCGTGAGAAGCGCCCTTGCGCCGGATAGCTGAAAACTGGACGCCGGGGGCAAGGCTCGAAACTCTACGTCGACCGATCCCGTGCTGATTTTCTGAATTGCGGCGGGCGGGGATTGTTTCAAATACCCCACGTAGCGAATCACGGCCTCATCCTTCACAGCGGCGGGAGCTCCGGGCGCGTATTCCTCGATGAGCGCCGCCGCAGCTTCACCCAACTCCGCCGCGAGCTCGTCATCTTTCAGGCTGGAGACGCGGCGGCGCAACTTGGCGAGCGCCGCCGTCCGCCCCTGTGTTCCTGCGTTCGGCCAGGGACTTAGAGCCAAAGCCTCGTCCTCCGTCTTTGCGGGGCCGCGCCGGGCGCGTCATCACCCGCCCCGCTCTTGAACCGGATCGGCGTCCATCCCGCGCTCGCGTCCGTGGGGCCGATAGTGAGAGCGCGGACGTGTGCCTTGGTGTAGGTAGCTCGGCCCGCCTCAAGAACAAACTCGCTTGCGCCCGCGTCTACCACGGGCCGCCCGATAACGTCCGCCGCGTCCATCGTTTCGAGCAGGGCGCGGCCCCTTGCGGTGTCGGGAATATCAAGGGCGTATTGCAAGCCGCCCTCGCCATCGCTCCAAAACCGGAGCGAGCGCCGCTTGCGGCTCCCTATGGCGTTCGCGTATTCACCCACCACGGCAAGCGCGTCTTTCGCTTGCTCCGGATCAATCGCGTCATCGAGCGCCCCGGATTCAAAGACGGCCTCGACACAATCCCCCGGACTGCACCGGCATTCGAGCGCCTGCTTTGCGGGAATGCTTCCCCGGATCGTGCGAAGCCGCTTTGCCCTCATTTCCGCTTCGCGGGCCTGGACAAGAGATTGAGGGTATTGCGGCTCATCGACCACGGCGACGCCGACCAGGCGCGCTTTCTCGATGATGCGCAGATCGCCCTCTCCACGCTCCGCCGTGGCGTGAAACTCAATGGAGAGGCCGCGCAGTATCTTGGCGCGGACCAGGGTGAGAGTGTCGTTCGCGGCTTCGGTTTCGGGGAGTGATGCGTGGATGCGGAGCGCTTCGGGGGTGTCGTTCAGTTCAAGGCCGCCACCGCCCGTGCGAGCGAGGGGCGTTTTCCGGTCATGCTGGCGATTGAGAATCACGTCGCCGACTGGCGCGAACGCGCCCGGCTCGATGCGCTCCCGGCCCCACGAGAAAACCGCCTCATCGCCGTAAACAAGCGCCTCGCCTTCGAACGTTCGCCCTTCGGTCCGAAGTTCGCAGTAGCGGCGCTCCGGGTTCATTACGCCACCTTGAAAGCGATCCGCTTGTACGCGGCGCTTCGGAAAGCCGCCTCGAGATCCCAAAGGCTCACCCATGTGAGAACCACGCCCTGCGATGCTTGGGTGTAGGGATCGCGAATCACCTCAAGAGTCGGCCATACCGCCGCGATTGAATCCCCGCGCATGGCGGCCCCGCCGCCGTTCGGCCCCGCCCCGTGGAAAATGTTTCCATCCTGCACGTCCTTTTTTGCGCCAGCGGCCGGGGCGGCGGGAATGTAGCTCGATGCGACGCATCCGGCGGAGCGGCGCTTGAGCGCCTCGCTCGCGGATTCATCCGATCCGGCCCCGGAGCGGTAGGTCTTCGCGGCCAACTGATAACTGGCGACGCCGATCACGCTTGAGACTTGCATCTCGGTTTGCGCGTGGATTCCGTCAACCGCGCTTGCATGACTCCCGGCAAAATCCTCATAGGTCGCCACAGCTCCGGGCGCGGACGGCGCGGAGAGTTTCGTGAGAAAGCCGTCCGGTTCCTGCGCGTTCGTGGATTCATCCCCGTTCAAGGCGAGATCGCTCATTTTCGAGCGCACGGCGTCGGCCAGATCGCGGCGGAGCGCTTCCTCGATTCCCGGAACCTGGGCGACTTGTTCGTGCGTAAATTCGTATTTTCCCGTCAAGCGCTTGGGCTTGAGCGTTTCGGTCGTGAAGCTGGCGGCGACCGCCGCATCCGCCGCCGTGCCTTCGGCCTTCATGTCGGGCGCAACGCCGCCTGTGAGCAGCGGCCACTCCGCCCGGCCCGAAGGAACGGAATCAAGGCGGACGCCCAGCGCGTCAAGGATGCCCGGCCCGAAAAGACGTTGCAGGATCGGGCGGGCCGCGATGCCGCCCGCGTAGTTCGTCGTTGTGGTGAAGGCCCTTTGCTCCACTTGCCGGCCTTCGGGTTGCGCCGGCGTCGGGCCGGCGATGACGGCCCAAGGGATCGCCACGCCGCCGCCTTTCCCCACGGCCTCGACTTTCAAGGCCGCGTTCAATTCCTTCGCCCGGCCCTCGACTCCGCGCCCTGCGCTTGCGGGCGTGAGATAGTCGGCAATCGAAACCGCGCCCATCAACTGGCGAATTTCCGCGCTCTCGCCGTCGCCTTCGTTGAAAGCGCCTTGCATCCGCGCTTCCTCTTCGGACTCGCTCGTGATGGCGGCGCGGTGGCGCACCTCTAGATCGCGGTATTCGCTTTGAAGTGTATCCGCCTCGCCCCTGATTTCATCCGTGAAGGCGTCGCCCTCAAGGCCGGAGATTTCGTTCAGGCGCTGGCGCACTTCGGATAGACGGAGTTCGATTTTCTGTTTGTTCGTCATCTTTCATCCTCCAAAGATATTTTGAAAAATCCTTCGTCATCGTCCACGCGAAGCGCCATGAGGCGCTCGCTCATGTTGACTATCGTGACCACCTTCGGCTCATCCCCAAACACGGCCCGGAAGGAACGCTCCACGGCCAGCTCGATGAGGCGGCCAACTTCGTTTTGATCCATAGCCATAGAGGCACTCCCCTCCAGTGAGATTGCTCGCAAAATTGTTTGTGTCGGGTTCTTCGTTTTCCGGCAGGACACCGGTTGCCTACAACCTGCGCGAGATCATATTTTTTGCGCCCAGTTCCACTCGCCGGTGGCGGTGGGGAGCTGATAGGCTAAGAACGATCTTAACGTAAAAAAATGTCGTGTCAAGAGGACAAAATATCATGCACCAAAGCCCGCCAGGCGGCGACGCCCGGGCGCGGCGGGTTGTGCTCGCGGACGTGGCACTCGCGGCAAAGCGTTTCGGCGTTCGCCGGATCAAAGGGCGCGCCGCCGTGCTCTAGCTTGTGCGGATGATGACATTCGAGCCGTCCGGCCCCGCCGCACTTCACACACCGCCAGCCGTCTCGCTCGAAAATCTCACGGCGAAACGCAGCCCATTTTCTCTTATTCAAGCGGGCGTGATTTCTGCTCCCCGGATGCCTTCTGCTCATCCGACTATGGCCGATCGGAGCGGACGGCGCGGGCCGGATTTCTTCGCCCTGCGATAGCCCGCCGCCACCGCCAGGATCGCGGCGGCCGCCGCATCATCACGCGCTCGAAGTCTGCGGCCGCCTTGTGTTGACTTTGAGAGTTTCGCATTCCCGGCCGGGTCGATGACCACGCGGGCCTCGCTCATCGCGGCCGTCAACAAGAGAGAGCGGGCCGGTTTCACGCGCTCAGCCAGGCACGCTTCCCGAAAGAGCCGCACGTCCTCGCCGCCGTCTTTGAATCCCATGCCGCGCTCATCGAGCGCCGCAAGGGGGAAACCGGCTTTTTCGAGCGTGTCTTTCAGTTCGGCGACGCGCCACCGATCACAAACTATCACGTCCGGGAATCCCCACCGCGCCCGGACTTCCTGCAGGAGCGCTCGCACGTCCGAAACGCGCCGCCCCGCGATGATGAGTTCTCCGCGTTCGTGCATCCGCGAATAGAGCCGCCCGACGCCATCCGCCAGGCCCCGCTCGCGCAAGCCGGGAAGTTCGGGAAAACACGCCACCGCCTCAAGCGCCCTGGTGTCGGGCCAGTAACCCGCCGCCGCGCTCATGGCCGCGCTTGTTCCAAGGTCTAGCCCGAGCGCCCACCGCCCGCGCCTCTCAGTTTCCGGGGCCTCGATGCGCTCCCACGTGCCAGCATCCAGCAAGGTGCTTTGCAAGGTGTCCGGTGTTCCCATGTTCAACCGGAGCGCGTGAAACTCCGCCAGCTTGGAAGGATCGCGCCGGGCCTCATCCGCTTCTTTTCGGATACGGCGCTCTAGGCTCGGGAGATAATCGAGAGAGGGATTCGCCCGTTTCCAC
This sequence comes from Nitrospinota bacterium, assembly GCA_028820795.1. Classification (GTDB taxonomy): domain Bacteria; phylum UBA8248; class UBA8248; order UBA8248; family UBA8248; genus Bin107. Next base: position 7,959 of record JAPPHK010000126.1, read on the forward strand.
GTGCGGCGCCAAAACGGCGGATCACCGGACCTCGCGGCATGGCATTGCGAATAGTCCGCCCCGCCCTGTAGCAGTTTCGAGAACCAATGCTCCGGGGCCTCGGGGCGCGTTCCCAAAGCGATGAGACGTGAGCCGGGTATTTTCCCCATAGACGTGCGGAGCGCCGCCACCATGCGCTCGGCTTTGCTCGGTTCCCATTGCGCCGGTTCATCCGCCAGCACAAGCGCCGGGGCGAGGCCGTGCGCCCTTCGCGGATCGCATCCGATACATTTCACCCGCGCCCCGGTCGGGCGATGCTCGATGGCGGCGGCCTGCGTCGTATCCCACACCCGCCACTCGCTCTTGAGCGCCAGCCGGTCGCCGATAAACGCCCGGACGTGCTCAAAAGAAATTCGCGCTTGCCCGAGGCTCGATGCCGCGATGATGACTTCCGCCCTGGGCTGTCGGAGCGGGCCGTCCACGAACGCGGCGGCGACGCCCGAGAGCAACGTGGTTTTCCCGTTTCCCCTCGCCACGCTCAAGGCCGCGTCGCCATCCACCGCGAACGCGCCGCGAAGGAAACGACGCTCCCACGGGAACAATGGGAAGCTCTCCCCCACGTGCTCACCCTGGGAGACTTCAAGGCCCTCAATGTAGTGGACAAGCGATTTCATTCATCCCCCCTCAAAGGGTCTTTTCTGGAGTTCGTGCCTACCCCCTCGCCACCCCTCGAGCATTTTTCCCGGCTCGCGGGTCCCATCAGTCGCCCAGCTCTGCAATGACTTCAACGGTGATGTCATAAGAGGGCGCTTCACCTTTGAGAAGTCGCTCAATCGAAAACGACCCAGAGCCGTAGAGGAGACAATTATTCTCAATGACAGTGTCAGCGGGAGCGCGCACGATAGCGTAAGCTACAAAATCATCCCAAAAGAGGTCTTGCCTTGGGAGATAGTTCGCGAGTTCTCGGTCAAAATACATGGAAGATGGATGCTTTTGACCTTGGATGCGAGCGTAAATCACCGCTTTGTTTACAATGTGTCCGGTTGTCATGCGTTTCCCCTTTAATTGTTCGGTGCGGCGTCTTCGTTCCGCGTTCTCTCCGCAATCTCCGCGAACATGGCGGCCAGCGTGTCGCATAGGGCGGCGTATTGTTTCGGCTCAAGAGCGATTCGAGTATTCCTCTCGAATCTCATCTTGACACCGTCCTCATCTTCTTGCGCCAGGATAACGCCCATGCAAAACGTGTCTCCCATTTCTCGCGGTTCAAAATCCGTCATGCGCTTTCCTCCGGGCGGCGACAAGATGATTGAGAGCGTCGGCCAGCTTGCGTGCGAATATCTCCGCTTCAGCCTTGCCGTGAAGGCGGGCATACGCCGCTATGACGCCGCGCCGGGGATATGTGGAAAGCATCTTTGTCATGGGAACCAGATAGCCACAACGAGCGCATATCAAATTCTCATCGCCGATCTCGGGAACGCGGAAACGATGCGGCTTGCAATGGATGTGTTCTCTCACGTTGTCGCCCTCCGGGTCGCGTGAAAAACAAAGCAAAAAGGCGAGGGTTTTAGGTTTTCGGTTCTGGATTTTTCGCCTTTCGGGTTCGGTTTTGGGTTTCAAGATTTCCCACCTTAAACGCGCCTTTGACTTTTCCTACCCCCTGTAGTTCCTCTCGCAATAGATCAAGATCAAAACCTATTTCTATCTCTATAAGGGAGGGGCGGGTGTCCTTCTCGTGTGCTAAGTTCAAACGACTTAGCACTTCTCGTGTACTAAATTAGCACTTCTCGTGTGCTAACTTTTTCGCCGCCCCTTGTGGTTCGGGGTGCCTTTTGCTCCATTCCTTGCGCCTCCGCTCGATGATTTTAGGTGCGTCATTTCGGGCGGCCTCGATGTGGGCCGGGTGCACGTTTATTTTCCAGAGAGCCTTTTTCCCCTCACCGCTTTCTTTCTGTTCGATGAATCCGGCGAGTTCCAGTCCGTTAAGCGCCTTGGTCGCCGTGTTGCGATGAACGCGGAGGTCGCGCGCCACGTCCTGCGGCGAGCACCTCACCTCATTGAGCGGGGGTTTCCTTGGCTCCGCCGCCCGGATTGTCATCGCCGTGAGCGTGGCGATTTCATAGGCCGTGAGACCCGACTTGAGCACGGACAAAGGTACTTGCCCGAATTGCTCCCCGCCAAACCGGCCTCTCCCATTTCCCTCGAAACTTCGGGAGTTCGCCGCCATCGCATACTAGGCCCCCGACGCGGCGGCTTTGTGGCGGCGCTCATCCACGCGAGGCCGATTCGCGAGCCAAGCCTCCACCTCATCGCGCCGAAAGCGAACCGCCGCCTGCCCTAGTTTGATCGGACTCGGGAAGTCGTTTTCATTGCGAAGGCGGTGGATCGTTGTGTGCGAGAGACCAACCAATTCGCACACTTGTTTCATGGTGAGAAGGTCGTTCGCGGCCATAAAAAATCCCCCATAAACTGCGAGAAAGAGTTACGGGGGACTTTCTGGTCTTTGCTTATAACGCAAAGAATATCAATGAGTTGTCCCTTATCCTTAAACCATATAACCGCATCTGATGTCAAGCACTAAATTTGTTGCCCTTTAGCTACGCCCGCAAAGGCACTACTTTTCCTTGCTTTTTCTCGCCCGACGCGAAGGTTCCCCACTCGCTCAAAACTGCCGCCCGGAGTTCGATTGCGGACGTGCGAATATAAGCTCTTTCCGTGAGGTCTCCGACGCTATGCGCGAGCACGGCCTCGCTGATTTCACGCGCCTTGCCGTTGTCATAGCACCATGAGCGGAAACAAGCTCGTACCCCGTGAACGCTCATCCGCCCCTTGAGGCCCAGCTTGTGCATGACATTCATCATGGCGGCGTCCGATAGTTCACGCCCCGTCATGTGCGACGGGAAAAGTAAACCGGATTCATCGCGCAACGCTTCCGCATCCCGCAAGACGCGCATCGCTTGAGCGGAGAGGGGAACGGAATGCGGTTTGCCGCTTTTCATTCTCGCGCCGGGGATATGCCAGACGCGACCTTGTGAGTCGATTTCAGACCATAGCGCGCCCCGCGCTTCGCCGCCGCGAACGATTGTGAAGGCGACCCATGAAAAGCACAGCCGGGATGCTAGCGATGCTTTTGAGGTTTCGACGGCATGGAGCACTTCGGGAAACTCTCGCCAGCCCACGGCGGGGAGGTTCGTTCGATTCATGGGGAGGCGGGGGAGTGCGCCGCGCAAGCCGTCCGTGTTCGCCGGGTTGTTTTCGATGAGGTCTTTCGCCATCGCCAGGCGAAAGACGGCGTTGAGATATTGGAGCAACTTGCGGGAAGTCTCTCTCATATTCGCCCATATCGGAGAGAGGGCGCTGATCACGTCCGCCCGTGAGATTTCATTGATCGGCGTATCGCCGAAAGCCGGGAAAATGTGTTTTTCCATGCGTTGCAACCAAACCTTTTTTCCCTTTTCGTTGCGCCATGCTGGAGCCAAGGTTCGGTGTGTTTCGAGCGCCAGTTCCTTGAACGTTGGCATGGTTTCCGCCGCCTTCACCGCGAGCGGATTTTCCCCGTTCAATATGGCGAGACGGAGTTGGGTTGCCTTCTTTCGCGCCTGCGCCAAACTGAGAAGCGGATACGCCCCGATGCCAAGTTCGCGGCGCTTTTGATTTATCGTTGCGCGGAGTGTCCAGCTTTTCGAGCCGCGCTTGATTGAGAGAAATAGGCCGCCTCCGTCGCTATAGCGCCCCGGTTTCGAGAGACTTTTGACTTGCGTTGCAGTGAGATTTCCCATTCTCTACCCCCGCTCTACCCCCGGAATAATGAAAGTGAACGATACAATCTGTTATCCCCTGTTATCGCATGAAAGCGACTGAAATGCAATAAATCATTGTAATTCAAAGGGTATTCTAGCGTTCTAATTGATTTTGAAAGGATTGGAGAATCGTTCGATGGTGACCCCTAGGGGACTCGAACCCCTGTTACCGGCGTGAGAGGCCGGTGTCCTGACCGCTAGACGAAGGGGCCATGAAGCGGTTCTTGTGTTCATCGCGTGAAGCGGAGCGATGACGAGAGACGGGAAGGGTAGTCTTATCGCATTGTCGCGTCAAGCGTGAGCGCGGCAAACATCCTGATGATCTGGACGCTTCGTTAGCGGAAAGAACAGGGCGGCAACATGCTCATCGAGGGGTGGACGCGCCTTTTGCCCCTGTGCTGCAGGCCGAGGCTCAGCTGCGTGGCGAGCACGGGTTCGGGACCCAGTCGCTTGCCGCGCAGCGCGAGCCAGCCCGCGGCCGATTTGCGGATGCGGCCCAGGCGCGTCAGATCCCTGAAATCGCGGATGTGCGCCTTTCTGCGCACCTCGACGAGGCGCTTCGCCCACGTGGGGCCGATTCCCGGCACGCGCATGAGCGTCCGTGGGTCCGCGGTCATGATCTCCACCGGGAACTGCGAGAGGTTCCGCCTCGCCCACGTCGTCTTGGGGTCTTCGTCGAGCGCCAGGTTGCCGTCATAAGAAGGGATTTCATCGAGTCCAAACTGATATTCGCGCAGAAGGTGTTCCGCCTGGTAAAGCCTGTGTTCGCGCGTTTTGGAGACCGAAGGCACGCCGTCCATCGGCGTATCCTTCACGGGCTTGAAGGCGCTGAAATGGGTATGGCGCAAAAGGCCCCTCCTCTGGAGCGCGTGGGAGGCCGCGAGGACGTCCATATCGCTCTCTCCGCTGGCGCCGACGATGAACTGCGTCGTCACGCCGTCAATGATGAGGTCCGTTCTCTCGAAAAACGATTCGCGCGCCATTTTACCTGCGTATTCGAGGGCGGGTTTCAGATCGGATTCCAGGCTTTTCTCGGGCGCCATGGCGTGAAGGCCTCGCTGGGTGGCGGCTTCCAGGTTCACCGAAAGCCTCGTGGCAATCTGCGCGGCGCGGCTGAGTTGGGAATCCTCCACTCCGGGCAGCATCTTGAGGTGAATATAGCCGCCGAAATGATGCTTGAAGCGCAGGATTTCGGCCGTGGCGATCATCCTGTCCACCCCCGTGACGCCGCTGCTCGGAACGCCGCTGGTGAGGAAAAGCCCCTCGGCACGGTTTCTGCGCTTGAGCGCCATGAAGGTGTCGGCCAGTTCCTCAGGGCTGAAGGCGTAGCGCGGCATGTTGCGCGAGGCGCGCATGGGGCAATAGTGGCAGTCGTAGCTGCAGGCGTTGGTCATCATGGTGGAGAGAAGCGGCATGATGCGTCCGCCCTTGAAGGGGACCGGAAATATAGCCGGTGTGTCTGAGGCCAGGAATTTTCGCCGGTATTTGGGCTTTTTCCGCATGCCGGGCGGACCCTCTCTGTCGTCGAAGGATTGCCCGCCGAGTATGGCCAGTTTGTGGAGGGTTTTTTCCGTCACCATGATAGTTCTCCCTGTTCGAGTTGGTGTATGGGAGAAATCGTAAACGAAAATAATACGAAAATCAAGAAGTTTTTTGTTAAACGTGTAATAGCTTTATCTATAGATAGTTATATGGAGTATTCCGAAGTGGTAGATGATGTAAAAGCGAAAGAAAGAGCATATTCTTTCGTTTTTTATCTGCGTAAAGAATTTTGTTGCGAGATGAAAGCGCGCTAAGGGAGTGGCGTGTTGGATTTCCCGGGATTTACGTAGATATATTCAGATACTTCAAACGCCGTTGCCCCGCCAAGCGGCGCGCGCCCGCTTGAAGGCCTCGATATCAGGCGGAATGCGCCCCGGCCTGCCGAGCGCCTCGCCCGCCACCTCCGCCGCGTTCTTGCCGGTGCCTGTGCCGATACAGACGATTATCTCGTCGGCTTCGGGCTTCTCGGGCCGATCAGCGCCCTCGAATAGGCTCGCCACGGACGCCGCGGAAGCGGGTTGCAGAAAAAGCCCCTCGCGCCCGGCGATAAGAAACTCGGCTTCCAGGTTCATCGCGTCGCTCACGAGGACGCCATGGCCTTCCGAGCGCCGCACAACGTCGGCCACGCGCTCGCCAGCACCGGGCGAGGGGCTCGTGAGGCCGGCTGATTTCGTGCGCACCTTGCCCCAGGGTTCGACCTTACCGCCCGTGTGCAGGGCACGGACGATGGGCGCGCAGCCATCGACTTGTACGACGTCGATCGCGGGCATCCTGTCTATCCAGCCCAGAGCTAGTAGTTCGCGGAATCCCTGGTCCATCGCGAGCGCCATCGTGCCGCCCGCCGTGGGGCAGACGACGCGATCCGGCGCGCGCCAGCCGAGTTTTTCGGCGATCTCGAAGGCGGCGGTCTTTTTCCCCTCGATTCGGTAGAGATTCCGGGGCAGGGTGGCGTGCAGACAACCCAGTTCCTTGGACACCTCTTCGGCGAAGCGTCCGCCTGTGCCCTGATCGCCCTCGACGATGAGCGTAAACGCCCCGTATGCCCCGACTTGCAGGCAATGGACGGCAGAGCTGTCGTCGCGCACGAAGCCGATGAACTCGATGCCGCCGCGCGCGCAGTAGGCGCTGAAACATGCCGCCGCGTTGCCCGAAGATGGCAGCACGATGCGGTCCACCCCCACTTCCTTGCACTTGCTGATGGTGACCGACCCGCCCCGGTCCTTGAACGAGCCGGTGGGGTTTCTCGATTCATCCAGGATGTAGAGGTTCCTGTATCCGAGCGTTTCCCCGAGCCGCTCCGCGTGGATGAGGGGCGTGTCGCCCTCGACGAGCGAGACCACGTTCTTCCCGTCCCGCACGGGCAAGAGTTCGCTCCAGCGCCAGATGCCCCGAGGTCTGCGGGCGATCTCGTCCCTATCCACGTTCGCCTTAATCCACTCGACGTCGTAGCTGCCCTGCAGGTTCCCGCCCGTATCGGGGCAGGTGAAGGGGTGTTCCATGTCGTCCACGACCCGTCTGGATTCGAGGCTCAAGAGGCCTTTCAGCGCGCTGTGCAAGTATATCTCTCCTTAAATCATTACCATGACGGGCCTCAAAGCCCGCGAAACGCTAGGCGATACCTTCTTCCTTCATGGTCTGTACGCCCGCCCGGAAGGCGGCGAGGGTTTCCTCGATCACGTCGTCCGTGTGGCAGGTGCCTACCAGGGCGCGCGCGCCGTTGAAATCCACGCCGTGCAGGATCAAGGCTTGGCGTAAGGCGCGGCTTTTCTGCGCGTTCTTGGAGTCGAGACGCCGCCAGTCGATTCCGCTCACGTTCTGCTCCTCCCCGTCACGCGGCGGGGCGTCGGCGTCGAAGAAGATTTTCCAGTCGCTGTATTCGCCATACACCCGCCAGGCCACCGCCTCCTGGGCGAGAATCTCGTTCATCCCGAATCTCAGCTTTTGCGCCTGCGCGTTCACCTCTTCGGTCGCTTGGCCGTCGGCCAGGGATGAGAGCATGGCGACGCCCGCGGCGGCGGAGATGGGGTTCGCGTTGAAGGTTCCGTGATGCGCGATTTTCATGTGGCGGTTCGCTTCCGGGTCCGGCTTGGTGGCGAGGTGTTCGAGCACGTCCGCACGGCCTGCGACCGCTCCTCCCGGAAGACCGCCTGCCAGTATCTTGGCGAGGCTCGTCAGGTCGGGCGTCACGCCGAAGTGCGCCTGCGCCCCGCCTGGCGATACGCGAAAGCCGGTGACCACCTCGTCGAAGACTAAGAGCGCCCCCGCATTTTGCGATTCTTCCCTGAGCGCGGCAACGAAATCCTTTTTCATCGGGATGGTGCCGAAGTGACCGCCCGTCGGCTCCAGGATGAGCGCGGAGACATCGCCAGAGGCAAGCGCATCCCGAACGGCCTCGATGTTGCCCGGCGGGCAGACGGTGACAAGGTCCGTCACGGCTTCCAGTTGTCCCGCTTCGGGCTCGTTCGTGTAGGGGGCGCGCACGCCGATCTCGAGCCCCTCGTGCCAGCCGTGGAAGTGGCCCGCGAACTTGACCACGCGCTTTCGGCCCGTGAAGGCGCGCGCGAGTCTCAGCGCCATGTGCGTCGCCTCGGTGCCCGAAGCCGTGAATCGCACCCGCTCGGCGCAGGGCACGAGGCGCTGCACCCATTCGCCCCACTCCACCTCCGGGCGGTGGCTTGCCCCGTAGTGCGAGCCTTGGAGTACGGCCTCGCTCACGGCGTCTCGGATGTGGGGCGGGTTGTGCCCGTAGAGAAGCGCGCCGTGGCCCATCCAGTAATCGATGTAGCGGTTGCCGTCCACGTCCCATTTGTAGGCGCCCTCGGCGCGCTCGACGTAGATGGGAAACGGCTGCATCCTGCGGTTGTCGTGCGTCACCCCATCGGGGAAGACCTCTTTCGCCCGCTCGTAAAGCGCGCGCGAGGTGGGCAGGGATTCGGCGTAGGCGTCCGCGAGTTTCGGGGTGTCCGTGGGCTGCTGCATGAAAATCTCCGGATGGGTGGGATTCTGATATTTGTCCGGCACAACGCTACGCCCAAGCGCGTCCGAGCGTCAAGGCGGGGACGCCCCTTGTCAACCGGCTCCCAAGTGTTCATTATGCCGTGTTTCCGTGTCGATGGCTCGCTTTTTCGTCCACATTGGAGGTTCCCGTGCCCAGCTACGATCATGCCAAGGTATGGCTCAACGGAGAGGTGGTTCCGCCCGAAGAGGCCAAGATCAGCGTTTTCAGCCAGGCGGTCCTCAGGGGATCGAGCGTGTACGAGGGGATTCGCGCCTACTGGAGCGAGGAGAGAAACAATTTGTTCCTCTGGAAGATGGACCCCCATATCCGGCGGCTGTTCGATTCGATGCGGGTGATGCGGATGACGCCGCCCTACACGGCGGAGGAATTCAAGGACGCCGTGGTCGAGTGGATACGGGCGAATGAGTTCAGAGAAGACCTCCACTTCAGGCTCAACGTGTATTTCGACGATTCGGGCCCTCTGGACA
>JAPPHK010000023.1 GCA_028820795.1 Nitrospinota bacterium
GAGGCGGCAGGTATTACAACGTCGAGGGCGAATCCCTGAGGCGCGCCTTTTTGCGCTCTCCGCTTCGCTATACGCGAATCAGTTCGCGTTTCTCGAAAAGGCGCTTTCACCCCCTGCTCAAGCGCTACCGCCCCCACTTCGGCGTGGACTACGCTGCGCCCCGGGGGACGCCCGTCCATGCGGTTGCCGATGGCGTCGTCACCTGGGTGGGCCGCAAAAGCCAGGCCGGCAAGACGATCAAACTGCGTCATGGCGGTGGTTATCGAACCGCCTATCTTCATCTGTATCGCTACGCGCGCGGCATTCGCGCAGGCAGGCGGGTTCTTCAGGGTCAGGTGATCGGCTACGTGGGTTCCACGGGCTTGTCCACGGGCCCCCATCTGGATTACCGGATCACGCGCCGCGGGCGGTATTTGAACCCCCTGAAGGCGAAACTCCCCAAAGGCATACCGCTTCCCCGTTCGCTGCGTCCCGCTTTCAAGAAGATTCTGGAGGAGAGGCGAACGATGTTTGACAACCTGCCCCTGCTGAAGGACTCTCAGGCTTCGCGCGCGGTCCCCGGGCCGCTGTTCGCCGCCGTGGACGGTCGAACGCCAAGTCTTTGAGCCGGAAACCAGACAAGGGAGAAGTTGCTCATGTTGATTCCCTTCGAGGGAGTGTTGCCTAAAATTCATGAAACCGCCTGGCTGGCGGAGACCGCCGCCGTCATCGGCGACGTGGAGATCGGCGAGCACAGCAGCGTCTGGTACCACTGCGTGTTGCGCGGGGACCACATGCCCATCCGCGTGGGCAAGCGCACCAACATCCAGGACGGCTCCATCCTGCACATCGAGAGCGGCAAATACGACTGCGTGCTGGGTGACGACATTACCGTGGGGCACATGGCAATCGTTCATGGATGTCACGTGGGAGACGGCGCCGTCATCGCGATGGGCGCCATCGTGCTGAACAACGCGAAGGTGGGCGCGGGCGCCGTCGTGGGCGCGGGCGCCGTCGTGCCCGAGAACAAGGTGATCGATCCGGGAACCCTCTGGCTGGGCGCGCCTGCGAAATATGTTCGCGATCTGAGCGAAGAGGAAATAGAGCGCTTCAAGAACGCCGCCGTCTCCTACATGAACAACAAAGAACGTTTCAGAAATTCCTGATCGAATCGAAAATCCTCTATTTTCATGTCTGAACAATCCCGCTCCGACGCCTCGGCCCCGCTTGCCGCGGTGGTGGATTTGGGCACGAATGCGGCCCGGCTGGCGCTCGCCACGCTCGACGAAGCGGGCAGGCTGGAATCGCGGGGCCGCTGGCGTGAACTGATTCGCCTGGGCGAGGGGGTTCGCGAAACGGGACTGCTCTCCGAGAGCGCCATGGAGAGAGGGCTAGCCTGTCTTTCCCGTTTTTCGCAAATCATTGAAATAAATAGTGTTGACATCGTCGACGCCTTGGCCACCAGCGCACTTCGTGAGGCGCGAAACGCGGATGTGTTCATTGCCCGCGCCTCGCAACTGGGGATTGCAATGCGCGTTATTCCGCCCGAGGAAGAAGCGCGCCTGGCGCTTGCGGGAGTTTTCGCCGGCGAAGCGCGTAGACCCGAACGCGCCTTGGTGTTCGATGTCGGGGGAGGAAGCCTGGAAGTAATTCTCGCAGAGAGCGGCGAGGTTCGGGAAATGGCGAGCCTTCCCGCCGGCGTGGTGTATCTGACGGAGCGTTACCTGAAAACCATGCCCACGCCGGTCGAACAAGTGCAGGCTTGCGCGGAGGCGGTGGAGGAGATGTTGGCGGATATTGATTTTGGCGAGGCGCCGCTGCCGGAAATCCCTTTTGTCGGCTGTGGGGGAGTGGTGGCGTTGGCATGGTTTTTGACTGAAGGCGCGCCGCAAGGTGGACGCGTAGACGGGCTCTCGCTGCCCGCCTCTTTTTTCGAGGAATGGGTCGATCGGTTCGCCGGTCTGGCTTATGAGGAAAGAAGAGAGCTCCCGGGCTTCGAGTCGGGGCGGGAAGATGTGGCGCTCGCCGGGCTCATCGTCGCGCGCACGCTGTTGCGCTGGGGACGAAAGGAGGCGTTGGGCGTTTCGTCCGGCGGTGTGCGCGAGGGAAGGCTGTTGGAGTTGCTGCGGCCGGGCGCGTAGACGGGGTTGTTGAAAAAGTACCGGTATGACGACGACGGGATACCGCTTTGCCAGAGGGAGTGTAGGGGTCGCATATTATGCGACCCGCATGCCACGAACGGGAGGGCCGCATATATGTCGGGCATATATGTCCGACATACAATTAGAAACGGCAATGACGCCGGAATGACGGCGGTGGTGAATTCCGACTGAGGAAGGAGAAACTCTTCCGAACGAGGAGGGATTTTTTCAACAGCCCCTTGCGGCTTTGTTGTTTGACACGACTCGACGCCTCCCTATATTTTGCATCCAGGCGTCGGGAGGTTGAAGAGCGGCGCGCCGTGACGCCAAGGGCGCGCGCTTGTCGGGATGAGCGCCTCCTTCGGGGAAACGACATGGAGAAAATCCTTCAATTTCCTCTCGCCCGGATTCCGGATGATGGCCTGGACGTTTCTCTGGACCTGGAACTGGATGATTTGGAGGAAGTATGGTTCCGGGCTTCAAATCTACAGCTCATCGGCAAGTTGGAGAAAACAGGCTCTGATGAAGTGAGCTTCCAGGGTCGGTTGAGCGGTCGATTCTTGCTGGAATGCTCTCTTGGACTGGCGGAATTTGCGCATTCGTTCGATGAGCCGTTGGCTGTCTATTTTTCACGAAAACGACAGGATTCCGGTTCAGAAGGCGAAGTCGAGTTGAGCGAGGAAGACCTCGAGGTCGGATACATCGAAAATGAAACGGTGGACTTGACAACGCCCGTTCGCGATCAAATCGGGCTGGCGATTCCCGTACAGCCCCGGTGTCCTGATAAATGCCTGGGAGAAGCGCCGGACACTTGCCGGAAACTCGATGAGGGGGAATCCGTGGGAATCGGCGCGGCGTCGGACCCGCGTTGGGGGCCGCTCAAAGACTGGAAATCAGGGGGCTCCGCATGATACTTCGCTGGAGCTTGTGTGCGATGAATCTGAAATTTGGAATATGTGATAGTATATGGGGATTCCATTTCCGAACGTGAAGCCTTGAGGGGCTTGGACGGGAATGGTCGTGTTTGACGTAATGTTTTGAAAGGAGCGCGGTGCTGTGGGACTTCCCAAACGTCGGCACTCGCAGGCGCGAGGCCGCAAAAGAAGAACGCACTATAAAGTAGCGAAACCATCGATTGCGGTTTGCACGAACTGCAACAATCCGGTGTTGCCCCACCGGGTGTGCAATATCTGCGGGTATTACAAAGGGCAAAAAGTATTGGATGTGAAGGGTTAATTCTACCGCTGGAAGAGAAAATGAAAATAGCGATAGATGCCATGGGGGGAGACAACGCGCCTTCGGCGATCATAGAAGGAGCGTTGAGCGCTCACCGGGAAGAGGGCACCGAATCCATCCTGGTGGGCGCGCCGGAGCGAATCGAGGCGGAACTCCAGCGTCTTGGAGCCGCGAAGGATCTATTTGAGATTCGCGCGGCGAGCCAGGTAATCGGCATGGGCGAATCGCCCACGAAGTCGGTGAAGGCCAAGCCGGATTCATCCATGCGCGTCGCTCTTGAGTTGGTCAAGGACGGTGAGGCGCAGGCGGTGTTCAGCGCAGGAGACACCGGCGGCGCCTTCGCCACGGGCCTGGCCGTTTTGCAGCGTATGCCGGGGGTTCAAAGGCCCGCCATCGCCGCTCTGATCCCTACGCTCAAGGGCTTTTCAGTCATGCTGGACGTGGGAGCGAATCTGACCCCGCGAGCGCAGCACTTGTTCCAGTTCGGCATCATGGGTTCCGTTTATACCGAGGAAGTTTTCAAAAAACCCACGCCCACCGTGGGCCTGTTGAACGTAGGGGGAGAAGATTCCAAAGGAACCGACGTGCTCAAGGCGGTCCATGAGATTTTTGTGAAAAGCGATTTGAATTTTGTGGGCAACGTAGAGGGCAGCACGATTTTTCAGGGCGACACGGACGTGGTTGTTTGCGATGGATTCGCGGGCAACGTGGCTTTGAAGGTGAGCGAGAGTCTCAGCGAGATGCTGACGACGCTGCTCAGAGAGGAAATCGTCGGTTCGATGCGCAGCAAGATCGGGTATATGTTTTTGCAAAACGGGCTGAAATCCATGCGCCAGAGGACCGATTATTCCGAATACGGCGCGGCGCCGCTGCTGGGTTTAGGTGGAATTTGCACCATCGGACATGGCCGCAGCAACTCGAAGGCCGTGAAAAACGCCATCCGCACGACGGCGAATATCGTCAAGGTCGATCTCAATACCAAGATAGAAAAAGAGATTGACAAGCATGTCTCCATTCAGCGCAGCGGGGATGTGGGGTGGCGTTTATGGAACCAGATACGAACGGGCATTTTCTACGAAAAGGTGACGGGGGACGAAAAAAAGAGCGAAGATGAAGATGAAAAGCAGCCCTCTTGATATCTGAGCCGGTTTTCGACTACGATCAGACCCTGGCAGTAATCTCGCCCGAATAGGGAATCATACCGTGACCCATTCCGTCATACTGGGGACGGGCTCTTATGTCCCCGAAAGAGTCCTCTCGAACGCAGATCTGGAAAAAATGGTCGACACCAGCGACCAATGGATTCGCGAGAGAACGGGGATCAGCGAACGACGAGTGGCCAGGGCCGACGAAGCGACTTCCCACCTATCGATTCATGCCGCGAATCAGGCGCTCGAAGCCGCAGGGGTGGAGCCTGAGGAGATCGACCTCATCATTGTAACCACCCTCACGCCGGACACGATGTGTCCGGCCGCAGCCTGCTGGCTTCAGTCCCATATCGGCGCGCACAGGGCTGCTGCGTTCGATTTGAACGCGGCGTGCACGGGCTTCGTCTACGGACTGCAAGCGGCGGACGCATACATTCGCTCGGGCATGATGAAAAAAGTACTGTTGGTTTCCGCCGACGTGATGACGCGGATGACGAACTGGGAGGACAGGGGCACCTGCGTGTTGTGGGGCGACGGCGCGGGCGCCGTCGTCGTGGGGGCGTCGGAGAACGGCGCAAGGGGCGTCATGGATTCCAGGGTGTATAGCGACGGGAATGCTGGAGAGCTCATTCTGGTTCCGGGCGGCGGTTCGAAATTCGCCCCGATGACGCCTGATGATGTGCATAACAAAGAACATTTACTGCAAATGAAAGGGCAAGAGACGTTCAAGACGGCTGTTCGGTATTTCCTGGAAGTCTGCAAGGAAACGCTGGAGCGAAGCGGCCTCACATTGGATGACGTGGATGTGTTCATCCCGCATCAGGCGAATTTGCGAATTATCGAAGCCGTGGCGAAACGTCTTCAATTGTCGATGGACAAAGTGGTAGTTACGATAAACAAATATGGCAATATGTCCGCGGCCACCATCCCGGTTGCGCTCGATGAATCGGTGAGGGAGGGGAAAATTCGAAGTGGAGATAATGTCCTCATGGCTGCTTTCGGCGGAGGCCTCACTTGGGGTGCGGCTTTGGTCGAATGGAATTGACGATATGAACGACCGGAAAGATTTCGCTTCATCCCCCGCCCTGTTCAATCCGCGAGTATCTTAGAGTCATACTTTGCCGTTCATGCCATAGGTAAGGGTTGTTAGATGGGTGTGAAAATTGCGTTTTTGTTTCCTGGACAAGGTTCGCAGTATGTCGGCATGGGCAAAGAATTCTATGATTCGTATCCATTTGCACGGGAAGCCTATGCGCAGGCGAGTGAAATTCTGGGATGGGATCTCGCCAGACTCAGCTTTGAAGGCCCCAAGTCGGAGTTGACGCTCACCTGCCACACCCAGCCCGCCATTCTGGTTCATAGCCATATCGCGTGTACCCTGCTGCGTGAGCGCGATTTCAGTCCTTCTCTCACCCTGGGCCACAGTTTGGGGGAATACTCCGCCCTTCTGGCGGCTGGAGCCATTGATTTTCCAACGGGCGTTGAATTGGTGAAGAAAAGAGGACGCTTCATGCACGAGGCCGTTCCCGACCGGGGGGGCGCCATGGCGGCTTTGCTCGGCATAGAGAGAGATGCGGCCGAAGCAATCTGCGGGGATGTGGAAGGCGTGGTGGAGGTTGCAAATTATAATGCCCCCGGCCAATATGTATTGTCGGGAGATAAGGGCGCCGTGGAATCGGCCGCTCGTCTGGCGATGGACAAAGGAGCCAGGAAGGCGGTAATGCTTCCGGTGGGGGCGCCTTTCCATTGTTCTTTGCTGGGCGAAGCTGCGGAGCGGATGAGTGAAGTTCTCGATGAAACGGAGATTGATGATCCTGCGATCCCCGTCTACGCGAATGTGACCGCACAACCCGTTCGTGAGGGAAAAAAAGTAAGGGAGTTGCTCAAACGGCAGATTCGCTCTCCCGTGCGATGGGAAGACGCTGTGCGCGCGGCAGGAGAAGAAGAACCCGATGTGATGGTCGAATTGGGTCCCGGGAAAGTGCTCTCAGGATTGAATAGGCGGATATTGAAGGATATACCGGTGCATAATGTGGAAGATATGCGGAGTCTGGAAAAAGCGGTTTCAGCCTTGGGCGAGTTCAACTGAATTTCAAGCCTGTGTATGATGGTTTTAGAATTCTCGATGGACGCCCCGCAGATGTGTAAATGAGTATTGGGTCGGAATTCTTGTCGAAAGGACGATCCAATACCGGTTCAAGAGAAAGATTTTCGGAGGAATCGGCGTGACAGAAGAAATCAAAGCACAAATAAAAGAAATCATTGTTGAACAGTTGAGTGTGGAGCCTGAAAAGGTGGTGCCGGAAGCTTCGTTTACCGATGATCTGGGAGCGGATTCGCTGGATACCGTAGAACTCGTCATGGCGTTCGAGGAAAAATTCGGTATCGAAATCCCTGATGAAGAAGCGGAGAAAATCTCCACGGTCCAGGATGCGTACGACTATATCGGCAAGGTGCCTGGAGCTGGAGATTAGAGAAACCTCGTTGGTCTGCAAAATGAAGAGGAAGCATGGATAACCAAGGTTTATTGAAATCGGATGTTCGAGTCGTCGTCACCGGGCTCGGATTGCTCACGCCGCTCGGCTTGTCGGTGGAGGAAAACTGGGAAGCCTTGTTGCAGGGTCGCTCGGGTATCGGCGAGGTAACCCGGTTTTCCCCGAATCGCATCGCGTCTCGGATCTGTGGAGAAGTAAGAGGATTCGAACCGGAGAATTATGTTGCCCGCAAAGAACTCAAGAAAATGGATACTTTCATCCAATACGTTCTGGCAGCTTCCCAAATGGCTTTCGAGGATGCGGATCTCAGTGTCCCGGATGAGGAACTGGCGCCACGATTCGGCACCATCATCGGTGTGGGTTTGGGCGGCTTGCCCGCCATTGAAGCGAACAAGGAGTTGTTGCAAACCAGGGAGCCGACGAGGATCAGCCCATTCTTCATTCCCATGTTGTTGGGGAACCTGGCCGCTGGCCAGGTTTCGATGCGTTGGGGATTGAAGGGACCGAACATTTGCACCACTACTGCGTGCGCCTCCGGCAATCACGCGATCGGAGACGCGATGAAGTGCATTCAGCGCGGCCTGGTCGATGTCATGGTGGCCGGTGGCAGTGAATCCTGCATTACAGAGTTGGCGATGGCGGGATTCTGCGCGATGCGAGCGCTCAGCACGCGCAATGATGACCCCGAAAGTGCGAGTCGCCCCTTTGATGCGGACAGGGATGGGTTCGTGATGGCGGAAGGAGCTGGGGTCATGATCCTGGAGCGCTATGAACATGCTGTCGCGCGGGGCGCGAACATTTACGCCGAACTCAGCGGCTATGGACTCACTTCCGATGCCCATCACATCACTTCGCCAGATCCGGGCGGTGAAGGAGCGGCCCGTTGCATGGAAATGGCGCTCGATGATGCGGGACTCGGGCCTGAGGACGTGGATTACATCAACGCGCATGGTACATCCACAGGAGCGGGAGACAAACTCGAAACGACCGCCATCAAAAGAACTTTTGGCGAACATGCCTACAAACTCTGCGTAAGTTCCACGAAATCTATGACCGGGCATCTTCTGGGCGCGGCGGGAGGCGTGGAATCGGTTTACACAATCCTGGCGCTGAGAAACCAGTGGATTCCTCCCACGATCAATCTGGATACTCCAGACCCGGAATGCGATCTCAACTATGTGCCCAACTCTGCCCGGAAAGCGGACCTCGGCTGTGCCATCACAAACTCGTTCGGCTTCGGGGGAACCAACGCGTCGCTCTTATTCAAGAGAGCGGAAAGCAACGCAGCTTAGAAAAAGCGGTTCCGCCAACAACAGAAACGGGAAACCCTCCGGATTCGGCGCAAGGGGTGTTACTCTGGGCGAAATCGAAACCCAAGTAGGTTATTCGTTTTCGAATAAGGAACTCCTCGTTCGGGCTCTGACGCATCGTTCTTTTTCTCAAGAAAGTCCAGCCCCCACTTTAGATAACGAGCGACTTGAGTTTTTGGGTGATGCCGTTTTACAGCTCATTGTGACGGAAAGGCTCTGGAAGGAATTTCCTGCGGACGATGAGGGCGTTTTGACCCATCTGCGTTCAGAAAGAGTGAATGGCCGCTCTTTGGCGGGGGTTTTCAGACGCCGCGGGTTGGGAGATTTCCTTCGTTTAGGCAAAGGGGAGGAAAAAACGGGTGGTCGACAAAAGCCCTCCATCCAGGCGGGAGCCGTCGAGGCGCTTGTCGGCGCCATATATCTCGATGCCGGATACACCCGTTGCGCGCAGTGGGCGGAATCATGGTTCTGGGCTGCCGGTCTGGATGAAGAAGATGTCCTGTCTCAAGATTTCAAGAGCCAGCTTCAGCGGTTGGCTCAAAAAAATGGAAATAAGCCGCCTGGTTATCGCCTGGTTCGAGAGAGTGGCCCCGAGCATGAAAAAGAGTTCGAGGTAGAAGTTCGCCTTGGTCGTAAGGTCATGGGACGTGGGCAAGGCACGACCAAAAAGGCGGCCGAGCAGGTAGCTGCGAAAGAAGCAGTTCACAGGTTTGAGGAAGCCTAGCGACAGTGAGTGTCCAGAATGTGATAATTTCACTTTACGAATGTTGCGGAATTCTGGTAAGTTATTGATTCCTACCGCCCTGGTAGTGTCTGACACCGCCCCCTGAAATTAAAGCTCATCCGCCCGTCGAGGTGTTGAATTGCGATTCCAACGCTTGGAGATGCAGGGGTTCAAGTCTTTCGTTGAAAAGACAGTGATTGAAATTGGCGAGGGCCTTACGGCTGTGGTCGGGCCCAATGGGTGCGGAAAAAGCAATGTATGTGATGCTGTCCGATGGGTTCTGGGTGAGCAGGCTCCCAAGAACATGCGCTCGAAAAAGATGGAAGATGTCATCTTCAACGGCAGCGCCGAGCGCAAACAACTCGGGATGTCCGAGGTCTCGATTACCATCTCCGATCTCAAAGGGGTCGTGACCTCTCCGTCTTGCAAGGATTTTGACGAAGTGGTGGTTACCCGTCGCCTGTATCGTTCAGGTGAGAGTGAATATCTCATCAATCGCAATCCCTGCCGCTTGAAAGACATCGTCGATTTGTTTCTCGACACCGGTGTTTCCCTCGATACTTTCTCCATCGTGGAGCAGGGCAAGATAGAGACCCTCGTTAACGCGAGACCCATGGACAGGCGAATTCTGATTGAAGAAGCCGCCGGAATCATGAAATACAAGAGCAGACGGAACGAAGCGTTGCGCAAACTGGAGCTTGCTCAGGCGAATCTGCTTCGTGTGGCCGACATCATGCGAGAAAAAGAAACCCGCCTCCGTTCTTTGCGCCGCCAAGCGAGGAAAGCGACTTTTCATAAGGAATATCAAACTGAAGTTGCCGATCTTTCCCAAAGAATCATGGCGCTCGATTACCTCAAACTATTGGATGAGCTTGTTCCGGCGGAAAAAGCGTTTGATCGTATCAGAGAAGAAGAACAAACGGTCTTGGCGAAATTGTCTTCTCTTGAAGCCGAAAGAGAAAGTGGGCGGATTTTGCTGAGTGAGCGCTCAGAGGCATTAGCGGAATCACAACGTCGTGCGACGGAGGTGGAGGGTAACCTTCAGCGCATGGAAAATCGGGTCGAGATGCTCGGTAGCCGTCTTGCGGAACTCGGCATGGAAGATGAGCGTCGCGCGGACGAAATCCGGACTATCGATTCTGAAATCAAGACCTTTGAGAATGAAAGAACCGGACTCGCCTCAACTCTTGAGATGCTTACGGAACAATCTGGTATTGCACGTCAGGAATATGACGTCAGCGCGGCGGAGTTGGCCGCCGTTCGCGAGAACCTGAAAGAATTCGAACGAATGCTTGATGAGGCCAGATGCGCTCAAGAGGAGGAAAAAGAGCACTTGAGTGCGGCGCGTCAGCGAATCGCCTCCATCGAATCGAGGCGTGAAGGACTGGCTGAATCAACGGAAAAGAATGGCAAAGAGATTGAAGAGATTGAGAGCCAACTCGAATCGACCCGAATCGCCGTAAGTGGTTCGAGAAGCCGGTTGGAATCGTTGATCGCATCTGAGGGCCAGGCGAAACTAGAACTTGAACAGGCAATATCTGAACGTGCGCGGACATCTGAGTTGTTGACCCGACATAAAGAATCCGAGAGTGGAGCGAAAGAGTCGTTGATGGAAGCGAAATCCGCCCTCTCCGCCTTAGAGGGTATTTTGGGCTCCGAGATGGGCGGAATCGCGGATGCGGAAGCATTCCGGACGTGTGGCGCTCAAGTTATGGCTTCTTTCTCTGAAGTTATTCGTGTAGACCCTAAATTTGAAAAAGCCATCGAAACGGCGCTTGGAGATAAATTGTTGGGCGTTGTCGTGAATACTCCTGGCGACGCGGTAGATGCGATTCGTGCGCTGATGCGTTCCGAGACCGGGCGGGGTGTAGCCCTGCCAATCGAAGTCGGTGATCAGCCTGGCGACGTCGTCCCGTTGGGAGAAGGTGTTCTGGGCGCTGCGGCTGATTTCGTTCGTTGTGACATGCGTTATCGCCATCTGGTTCAGTCGCTGCTCGGTAGTGTTGTCGTGGTGGAAGACATCGATTCCGCGCAGGCGGCTTGGTGCAACGGGTCTCAGGGCATCGTTTGCGTGACTTTGAGTGGGGAAATTATCCGCGAGAACGGTGTGGTGGAAGGCGGTTTGACCCGTAACGAGGGCTTTTTGGAGCGATCGAGAAGGTGTGAGGAAATACGCCTGAGGGTCGAACATTTTGAAGAGCAACTTCTTGAACTGGAGCCGATTTCTCGAAAATTGAGTGGACAGCTCACGAAAGCGGAACAGAGAAGCCGCCATGCGACAGAGGCGTATCAACGGGCTGAGGTGAAGCGCGTGGAGGCGGAGGGAGCCCTCCGAACGGCGGAGGGCAGGCACGAAGAGTTGAAAACACGGCTGGCCACACTCGAAGCTGCGCGAGAGTCCGTACACGGGGAGCAGACGCGTCTTATGGAGGATCTCCATGCGGCCAATGACGAGAGCCTTCGATTGGAGGAAACGATACGGGAATTTATCTTGCGTATCCATGAAATCGAGGAAAAGGTGAGCAACGCCAGCCTGCGGAACACAGAAGTCGAGGTGAGTGTGACGGACAAAAAAGTCGCCTTGGCTGAAATTAACGGGAAGTTGGCTGGCGGCCAGGCCGAAGTCCAGCGGATTGAAGATGGGATATCTCAGAATACGGCCCGAAAAGTTCGCAGAGAAGCGGAACAGCAAGAATCGCATGAAAAAAGAGAGCGCCTCCAAGAAAGCATGGCGGAGAGTGAAGCGGAAATACTTGCTCTCCGTGCCGAAAAAGCCAATGTCGCTACCGAGCAGGCGGAGCGGAATCGCGATTTGTTAGGAATGCAATCGCGCGATAAGGAATTGGGCGATTCGATTCAAGAGATGAAGGAGAGGGCCTCGCACCTGAATGGTGAGGTGAGCGAGGCGGCGGAGCGGCGCACGACGCTTCGCGTGAAACGGGAATCAATGTCGGAATCCGCTGAGGCGGAATATCAGGTCAATCTGGATGAGATTGCCGAAAGGCGGCGGGAAGAGCTGGCCCAGTACCAGGAGATTGTGAACCGGCTGGAGATGCTGACCCAAAGGCTTGCCCGCATGGGAGAGGTGAATCCCTTGGCCGCGCAAGAATACGATGAAATCAACCAGGAATACGTATTTTTACAAGAACAGCAGCAGGATCTCGAAAACTCCATCGCCGATCTCCACACAACGATCGAGAGACTGAACAAGACGACGAAATCCCGCTTCCTGGCGGCGTTCGAAGAGGTGGGTAAAGCCTTCTCGGATATTTTCGGCCGCCTGTTCGAGGGGGGGGAGGCGCGCATGTTCTTACTCGATCCGAATGACCCTCTGGAAACGGGCGTGGACATCGAGGTGAAACCTCCCGGCAAACGTCCTTCGAACATCATGCTCCTCTCCGCCGGAGAGAAGGCGCTTACTGCTATTTCTCTATTGTTCGCGGTATTCAGCGTGCGGCCGAGCCCGTTTTGTATTCTCGACGAAGTGGACGCCACCCTCGACGACGCGAATGTCGGGCGTTTTCGTGAGGTGCTGGCCGAACTCGAGGATAGGAGCCAGTTCATCATCATCACGCATAACAAAAAGACCATGTCGTACGCGAATCAGCTCTACGGTGTTACCCAGAGGGAAAAAGGCGTTTCAGAAATCGTTTCCGTAAAGCTGAATCGAGAAGATGAGAGAGTGAATGGCGTAGGAGAAGCGGTGTTGGAAACGAGTGTGTAGCATCATCAGCCGTATTTTCACGAAAGGTTCTTTGAAGATGGCCCCGGCGCATCGTCGCCGGGGTTGGTTCTGTTTGGCGCAGACTTAGGGAATACCATTGATGTCTGGTCCCGAAAAATTAGAAGGTCCGCAGAGCAGCGGTGGCGCAAAAGGCTGGTTCGGCAGGTTGCGCGGTGGACTCTCGAAGACGAGGGGTGGCTTTCTCGCCCAGGTGAGGGGATTGGTTGCGGGACGCATCGATGAGGATACGCTCGAGGAGTTAGAAGAAATTCTCTATATGGCGGATATGGGTCCCCTTCTCGTCGAGTCGCTGCTGGTGAAATTGAAGGCGGGAGAGGGCGCGGGGTCGGATGCGCAGGCGCGCGTTAAGGGAATCATGCGCTCATGTCTTGAAAACCCCGAATCTCCGCCTGCGTTTACGCCACGGGTGCCTCCCGCAGGCGAGCCCAGAATCATCTTCTTGGTGGGCGTGAACGGCGTGGGCAAGACGACCACGGCGGGCAAACTCGCATCGCGGTATTCGGCCGAAAAACTGAAAGTCATGCTCGCGGCGGGGGATACGTTTCGGGCCGCCGCCGGTGAACAGCTGGCGGTATGGGCCGAGCGGAGCGGATGCGAAGTCATCAGACACAAAGAAGGAGCGGATTCATCCGCCGTGGTGTATGACGCCGTTCAGGCGGCGAAGGCGCGCGGCAGTGACGTTTTGCTTGTGGATACGGCGGGACGCCTGCACACGAAGCACAATCTCATGGAGGAACTGAAGAAGCTCAGGCGCGTGACGCAGCGCCTCATCGATTCGGCCCCCCATGAGGTGTTGCTCGTCTTGGACGCGACGTCGGGGCAGAACGTACTTTCCCAGGTGCGGGAATTCGGCCCGGCGCTCGGCGTCACCGGTCTCGTACTCACCAAACTCGACGGCACGGCCAAGGGCGGCGTTGCGTTGGGCGCCACTTACGAGAGCGGCATACCGATAAGATACGTCGGCGTGGGTGAATCGGTGGAGGATTTGCTCGATTTCGATTCCGATGCCTTCATCGAGGCGATTTTCGGCGAGTAGCGGACAGAAGCTTTTTCGGCCATTCTCGACAAAAAAAGAGATAAACGCTTTACATATCAACTGCTTACGAAGAATAAAACTCTCATTTATTTATCGAATAACCCCGTGAATTTATCGGTATTTATCGAATTTTTCAGAAACTCGCGTTTTTTTGAAAAAAAACGGCGCATGGTACGCGAGGGCGATCCTGACACGCGCCGGGCTCCCTGCGGTACCGGCAATTGCGGGCAAATGCGCACGCTCGTAATCCCGGTCCCCGGCGCCCGCGACAGCGGCGCTCACGCGCTGCGGAGTGGGATGCCCCGGATCCCGGGCCGGCGAACCACGCTGCGGAGGCAATCCGCCCTTGCACTCGCAACGCCTGCGGTGGGGGCGATTGCGCCGCCGCTCCGACGCGCTGATTGGGAGCGGCGCCCGGGTCCCCGCCGTTCCTGCGAATACGCCCCTCGAATGGAGCGCCTGCGTCCCGGCCGCCGCCCGGAATCGCGGGCTGGAGCGGACCCTCCGGCCGCATCCATGCGGGGTTGTTGAAAAAGCCCGATGCGGCGCAATCCCTCGCCTCGTCCTGCGCAGCCCGCCGCTTCGCCTCACCCTGAGCAGCGGCTCTTCGACACGCTCCCTCGACTTCGCTCGGGACAGGCTCCGCCGTCCCCCCATCTTCCTCACCCTGAGTAGCCGCCGGTGGTAAAACGCGACTGAGAAGGGGTTGTTGAAAAAGTATTGGTTCCGTGATTCGGCGAATTTAACCAATCGGGGAGGAGAGTCCGTAGCGGACAGGCCTATGTGCCTGTCCGAGGTCGCGACCTGTGGGACAGCCCCAAGGAGGGGCTGTCACTACAAGAGCCGGTGGGTTTTGTTCGTCATTCCGGCGAAAGCCGGAATCCATTTGTTTTGCCTTTGATTTTTATTTTCTGATTGGTTTCCACCAATGACGGGGAAATGAAAAGCCGGCGTATTTTCATTCTGCTTGAGAATGGATTCCGCAAACCCTTCCGCCTTGGTCGGGTCTGACACCGGAATGACGGCTGTGGTCGATTTCGACCGATGAGGGAGGAATCGACCGAACGAGGAGGACTTTTTCAACAACCCCGAGAAAGGAGCGTTTGTATCGAAGGGCTTGCCAGAATCTGTCGAGGGGAGCGCTCCCCTTTTTGGCCGGCAATCGCTCCCGCATTGGTCGCGATTGACCTTCGATACGGCGCTTGCGCGCCTACCCGGGCTGAGGGATTGGGGCGCTTCTTCAGGATAGGGGCGTCAAGCGATCTGCGAAGCCCTATGCCGTGCGGTGGATCAATCCCGACCGGCGCCCCCTACGCATCCCCGTCGAATGGCGACCGTGGCCGCCCATCGGTCGTATTCACCCCGATACAGGACAGGCGCGGGGGCCTGTCCCTCCGGCGAACGATCTCGAAAGTCGGGCAAGGGCTTTTTCAACGGCCCCCATGCGGGCCGAAAGACTTTTTTGACAATTCGACCCTACAAACCTATTTTAATTATATAGGCGTGGGTCAAGCGCACCACCGGAAACACGGGATTCGGCCCCCGTTCGGGGGATTGGAGAAAGGAGTTGCAGCTAGGTTCGTCCCGTCAACATAAGAGTACGAAGCACGAGAGGAGATCAGTCATGAAGAAGTGGCACGCATTCCCGGTTCTCGTCGTATTTCTCTTCTCTTTCGTGCTTATCGCCACGCTCCTCACCCCCGCCGGAACCGGCGCTTTCGAGCGGGATTCCAAATGGGATTCCACCTATTCGAAGGGCAGCACCCTCTACCTAATCCACTGCGCGGCCTGCCACGGTAAGAACGGCGAAGGCGGCGTGGGCGTACCCCTGAACCTGCAGAGCTTCCTGTCCGTCGCGCCCGAAGGGTACATCCGCCGCTCCATCTTCTACGGGCGGCTGCCGCGCCAGATGATCCCGTTCGGCACATTCCTCAAGAAAGAAGACATCGAAGCCATCGCCGCCTACGTGCGAAGCTGGCAGCTGCGCGACTACGCCGGCATCGATCAGAAGCGGGTGGCGGGCTCCGTTTCCCGCGGAAAACTCTTCTTCGACGGGATGTGCTCCGGCTGCCACGGGCGCGACGGCCTCGGCGGCCCCCAGGTGGGCGGCGGGCACGTGACCAACGCCATGGCGGGCTACGCCGGACCCGCCCTGAACAACCAGGGCTTTCTCAAGTCCGCCACCGACGGCTACATCAAGGCGACGATGATGCAGGGCCGCGTCGGTACGCCGATGGGCGCCTACCTCAAGGGCAAGCAGGGGATGGTGGAGCTGACCGAGGAGGAGATTAACGACATCGTCGCCTACATCCGCACCTGGGAGAAACACGATTCGGGACCCGTAGACCCCTGGAGGGACAAGTGATGCCGAAGTTCAATCGCCGCAAGTTTCTGCAATCGTCTACCGCGCTGGCTACCGGACTCGCCATGGGCGGGACCCTGACCCGCGACAAGGAATTGTTTCAGCTCGTCGGAGAGGCGGAAGGCGCCCAGGACACGCGGAAGCTGGTTCCCACGCAATGCCCCTACTGCGGCGTGGGATGCCATACCTATTACGTCGTGGAGAACGAAAAGATCGTGGCGTGTATCCCGGACAAGGACTCCCCCGTCAATCTGGGTCTGCAGTGCATCAAGGGTCTCACTGCGGCGGAGTCCCTCTACGTCGACCGGCTGGAGGAGGTCCTGATCCGCAAGGACATGTCCAACCCGCTGACCGGGCACGTCTCGAAGACGAAAG
>JAPPHK010000152.1 GCA_028820795.1 Nitrospinota bacterium
CCTCTCGCCCCGCCTCGCTGCCGTATCACCCTCACCCTGAGTAGCCGCCGAAGGTGAAACGCGACTGAGAAAGGAGCGTTTGTATCGAAGGGCGCCCGTTCGTCCCTCGATACGGCGCGCAAGCGCGCCTACTCGGGATGAGGGGGTTTTTCAACAGCCCCTTGTCAGGGGAGTAAAAGCAATGCCCCCGGCGCGGGGTGAAAAAAGCCCCCCTGACAATGGGGGTTGGGGGGTTCACGACAAGGGGGACGGGAAGGCCGTTTTCTCGCGTCCCTCGATACGGCCCTTGCGGGCCAACTCGGGATGAGGGTGTTTTTTGTTTTCCTCACCCTGAGTAGTCGCCGGAGGCGGCGTATCGAAGGGCTACCCCTTGATGCGGTGCTGACGCTCTTACTGGCAATGAGGAAAGGACGCGCTTCTTCACACGCCCCACTCGCCCTCCCTCGTCCAGAAACCAACCCCCCTATCTCCCCTCCTCAGGGTTGTTGAAAAACCCTATTTCGTGAGCGGCGGCATGGAGGTTCACGTGGCGTGGGTGGGCGCGGTGGTTTTGTAACCGGACAACCCCTCCTCGGGGTTGTCCGGCCCTCCGTGGTTGTCCTTTTGCAGGACGCTTCGAATCAGGACAGGCACGGAGGCCTGTCCCTACGGTAAACAATTCGATGCTCGGGATTCCCTCCCTCCTCGGAG
Source organism: Nitrospinota bacterium (assembly GCA_028820795.1). GTDB lineage: Bacteria > UBA8248 > UBA8248 > UBA8248 > UBA8248 > Bin107. The sequence continues at coordinate 691 of JAPPHK010000152.1, forward strand.
GGACTTTTTCAACGGCCCCGATAAGGGGGGTTATTGCCCCGATGAACGAGGGTTTAACACGACCGATGAATGTGTAAGAACCACTCCCCCTTGAGGATCGGATTTCCTTCTCGGAAAACCCGATGTTGCGTCGCTCGTTTTGCCCGAACCGCCCGCTCCTGATAGCCTTGGTTTCGGTTCCGACGAAAAAAGTTACCTCGTAAGGAGAAATCCGGTTTGGCCAGATACCTCGTCACGGGCGCCGCGGGCTTCATCGCCTCAAGAGTCTGTGAATTCCTGCTGGATGAGGGCCACGCCGTCGTCGGGGTCGACGATATGAACGACGCCTACGACACCCGCCTGAAGGACTACCGTCTCGCGCGTCTGAAGGCGCGGCACGGCTTCGTTTTTCATGAATTGGACGTGACCCGCCTCGGCTCTCTACGCGCATTGTTCGCGGAAAACGCCGCGGGCGGCGCGCCTCCTTTCGACGCCGCGCTGAACCTCGCCGCGCGGGCGGGAGTGCGCAGGTCCATCGAGAACCCCTGGGCGTATTTCGAGACCAACGTCACCGGCGCGCTGAACCTGCTCGAACTCTGCAAGGAATTCGGCGTCATGAAGTTCGTGCTCGCCTCGACTTCGAGCGCCTACGGGGCGGATACACCCGCACCCTTTCGGGAAGACGCCCCCAGCGACAGGCCGCTCTCGCCCTACGCGGCCTCCAAAATAGCGGCCGAGGCGCTGTGCCACACCTACCACCATCTGTTCGGGATCGATGTGAGCGTGCTGCGCTACTTCACCGTCTACGGTCCGGCGGGGCGGCCCGACATGAGCCTGTTCCGCTTCACGCAGTGGATAACCGAGGGAAAGCCCGTTACCGTGTACGGAGACGGAACGCAGTCGCGCGACTTCACCTACGTGGACGACATCGCAAGGGGCACCATCGCGGCATTGAAACCGCTCTCTTATGAAATCATCAACCTGGGCTCGGATGAGCCGGTCGCCCTGAACGACGTGATCGCCCGCATCGAAGCCCTCACGGAGAAAAAAGCCCGTATTCGCTACGAGGAGAGCAACCCCGCCGACGTCAAGGCCACGTGGGCGAACATCGAGAAGGCGGAGAAGCTCTTGGGCTGGCGGCCAGGGGTGAGGCTCTCCGAGGGCCTCGCGCATCTGGTGGAGTGGTACGTCGCCAACCGAGAATGGGCGAAAGAGATCAAAACCGGCGAGTGAAGCCCGAGAATCCGGCGAATTTTCCCGGGCGCGATACCCTGCAGGGGTGCGAAACCTTACAATGGAGATAATTTTCCCCTTATGGCAGGAGACGACATGAAGGCGATGGTGCTGGCGGAGGCGGGCGCGCCTTTCGTCCTGGAGGAGCGGCCCATCCCCGTAGCGGAAGCGGGCGAAGCCGTGGCGCGCGTGCTGGCATGCGGCTCGGGACTCACGATCGAGCACACCCGGGCGGGGCGCATGGGCGGGAATTTCCCGCTCGTGATCGGACACGAGATTACCGCGGAAATCACCCAGGTGGGCGCCGGCGTGGAGGGGCTGCGGGAAGGCGAGGCCGTGACGGCGTATTACTACCTCACCTGCGGGCGATGCCGCTGGTGCCGCGTGAACCGCGAGACCCTGTGCGACAACCTCATCGGCCAGGTCGGACGCCAGGTGGACGGCGGTTATGCCGAATACATCAAGCTGCCCGCCCGGAATTTCATCCCCCTGCCCGAGGGGCTGGACTACAAGGCGCACCCCGCCGAAGTGGGCGTCATCTCGGACGCCATTGCTACGCCATACAAGGTGCTCCGCCACGCGGGCGTCCGCCCGATGGAGAACGTGGCCGTGGTCGGCGCGGGCGGCGGCGTGGGCATCCACACGGTGATAATGGCCCGCTGGGCGGGCGCGTGCGTCATCGCCGTCGACATTGCGGCGGACAAGCTGGGCAAATGCCGCGACATGGGCGCGCACGATACGGTGGATGCGTCTCAAGTGGACCTGGGCGATGCGTTCAGGGACTTGACCGGAGGCGCGGGTGTGGACGTCGTCGTCGACTTCGTCTGCACCGCCGAGGGAGTAGAGGGCGGCCTGCGCGGCCTTGCCAAGGGGGGTCGCTTTCTCGCCATGGGGGCGAACCGGATAGAGCGGTTTCCCTTCTCACCGCGCGAACTGCTCCGCGAGGAGCAGCAGATCATGGGCAGCCGCTACGCGACCAGACAGGAGGTGATCGACTCGCTCGAACTCGTGGCGCGCGGCGAGGTCTGGCCGCTCGTGAGCGAAACCTATCCGCTCGAAGAGGCCAACCTCGTACACGAGCGGCTGAAAAAGGGCCAGGTCACCGGGCGCGCCGCCCTTGTGATGTCTCAGGAATAAAGACGTTTTTCGCCGTATCGTTCGCGCAAACGGCCCGGCGTCATAAGCGGGGCCTCGGGGCGATCCGTACGACCGATGGCCAGCCCTCGGGAGCATCCTTCGTACTGCCCTGGATAAACATGAACAGAAATAACACCGAGAGTTGCCAAATGAGGAGAAATTCTATATTGTTATCTCCGCTTTTCTCAGAAAAGTAGTCAGATACGTCTGTGCCGTCTATCCGAGAAATTCAGGGATGGGCTTTTGTGTTCATGCGAAGTCGGGTATTGCGCTAGACTGCTAGATTTGCTACCTGTGCAAGCACTCTCGGGATTTCGGGTCGTCAAGAAGATAAAAACCACGCTGTTTGGGAGGCAGAGCCAAGCATGGAAATCAAGACTGAGCAAGAAAACGGGACCTTGGTCGTGCAGGTCGATGGCCGCATCGACGGTGCCACCGCCCCTGAATTCGAGAGCACGATAAAGAACGTTATCAGCGACGACGACCGCGCCGTCATCGTCAATTTCGAGGGTGTTTCATATATCAGCAGCGCCGGGCTGCGCGCCGTTCTGCTGGTCGCCAAGCAGCTGAGTCAAAGCAATACGAAGTTCGCCCTCTACTCTCTGGGCGAACTGACACGCGAGGTTTTCGAGATATCCGGTTTCGACCGCATCATCCAGATTCACGCTTCGAAGGCGGACGCGCTCGCAGCGACCGCGAACTGACGACCGCAAGGCAGGGTAGAATCTCCCTCTTCCGGCTATTTCACCTCATGAATTCGAGCGTCTAGGTTTTCGAAACGACCGCAAAAACATTCATCTCGCGCGTGATTTCTCGAATCGTTACGGTTGGAAAGCGGGGGTGGCTCACCGGGGCAACTCGATGATCATCTCCGTAAATTCGTTCGGCTCGCTTTCGACCCGTATGCTTCCCCCATGCTGACGAATGATGTCGCTGGATAGGGAAAGCCCGAGTCCGGTGCCCTTGTCCGTCGGCTTGGTCGTAAAGAAGGGATTGAATATCTTCTCGGCGACCTCGGGCGGCATACCGCTTCCGTTGTCGCGAATGCGGACCTCGATGCCGTTCGGCCCGGACTTCGTAGCGAGACGAAGGGTGGGATCGTAGCGCGGCGCATCTTCGGCGGCGGAGGCGGCGAGTTGTTGCCGTTTCTCGTCGGTGGCGTAGCAGGCGTTGCTCACCATGTTCAAGAAGACGCGGCCCAGATCCTGCGGGATGACCTCGCATTCCACCATGTCGGGGTCCAAATCCCAATCGAGCGTGAGGTTGAAATTCGGATCGGCCGCCCGTGCGCTGTGGTAGGCGAGACGCGCGTGTTCCTCGAGCAGGGTATTGATGTTGGTCGGCTGCGCCTCGCCCGAACCCCTGCCCATCTGGAGCATGCTCTCCACGATGTTGTTGGCCCTCTCCCCATGTTCGCGGATGCGCTGGAGGTTGCCGGTGAGGTCATCTCCGATCTCGGTGATGAACTCCATCGGGTCTTCCTCGTCCTGTTTTTTCTCTTCCTTGTCCGGCTCTCCCCCGTTTTCCTGTCCGTTGCCGCCGTGAACCAGCATCTTCTCCAACTCTTCCATCAATTCTTCCATCAACTCTTCGGAGACTTCCGAGAAGTTCTTGATGAAGTTCAGCGGGTTTCTGATCTCGTGGGCGACGCCCGCCGTCAGTTCACCGAGCGCCGCGAGTTTCTCGCGCATGACGATCTGATCCTGGGCTTTCTCCAGATCGCCGAGCGCGCTTTCGAGTTCTTCGTTCTTGGCCTTGATCTCCTCGGCCAGTTTCTCCACGAGGTTCAGACGCTGCACCTCCAGAGCGTGGCGGCGGAAGATCTCGAGCGCAGCGGCCATTTCCGCGACTTCGTCCTGGCCGCCGATGTCGACTGTTTCCTCCAGATCGCCATCGGCCATGCGGCGCATGCGATCAGAGAGTTGTCCGAGCCGACGCGAGAGGACGCGGCCGATGAACAGCCAGCCGATCAGCACGGCGCCGATGAAGCTGATGGCGCTAAGCGCGAGGAGGATGTTGCTGCCGGTGCTGATGGCCTGGGCGGAATCCTGGGTAGCCTGCTTCGCGCTCTTGCGGGCCGTGCTCACCAGCGTTTCCGTAGCCTCCAGGATTTTTACTTCCAGAGATTCGTGAAAAGCGAGCAACTCGCTTTGCTTCCTCTCGAGCGCCAGTTCGCGCGAGCGCAGGCTGAACCCCCCGTCCTCCCCGATGCTCAACTCGATCATCTGCTCGAAGAGAGGTTCGAGATCGGCGCGCACCGGAACCTCGCCGAGCGCGTCCAGGCGTCGTTTGATGCCGCGCATCGTGGCTTCGAAACGCTCGCGAAGCGGCTCGAGCAGTGCGGCGTCGGAAACGCTGAAGGCGGTGGCGAGCAGCTGGGCCGCGATGGTGGCGTCCGACCGCAGACCCGCGATGTAGCGGTAGAGGTTGAACCCCTCTTCGGAGAAGTGCTTCTCGCGGGGAACGGGCGCCTTGTCGATTTTGCTGAAGCCCGTCATGGCGTAGAACAACTGATCGTCGATGGCGGGAACCATGACGTTGTTCAGCTCCTTGCGCACCCATGTGAGCTGGAGTTGCAGGGTATCGCGCAGATCGGTGAGGTCGAAGCGCTGGAGCACCAGTTGCTTGATGGCGTTGAGGTTCTCGATCAGCACCTCGCCGAGCTTCTTGATGCGCAGGGAGATTTCCTCGTTGCCTCCCTGGCGAATCAGCGCCGCCAGCGCCGTCTCGAACGCCGCCTGGTCCTTTCCGACCTCGGTGGCTATCTGGTCCAGAATGTCAGGATTCACCACCGCGGCCAGCCGCGGCGCGGCGGCCACCAGGGCGCTGCTCTGCTGGGCGGTTCCGAAGGCGCTCGCCAGGAACGGAACGGTGCCCTCGTTCACGCGGTTCTGCACCCCTCCCACGAAAGCGAACGAGACCCATGCGACCACGCTCGCGATGACGGTGAGAGATGCAGCGGCGCCGATGCTGAGGTAGAGTTGCGTCGATATCTTGTAACGCTTGTCCAGGAGGTTTTTCAGCGCGCCCTTCATCATTACTCCGGCCGACGTATCTTTTTCGTCGGAATGTAGCGGCCGCCCTCTCCGACGACGGTGAGGAATACGGCGTCCGAGCCCTGGTTGTCGCCTTTGCCGTAGTGGAGCTTGAACCCGCCGAGGTCGATGGTGGCCGCGCGGCGCAGACTCTTCAGAAGACAGGCGCGGTCGGGCTCGCGCCCGCACAACTCGAGGGCCCGAATGGCCAGCCTCCCGGCCATGTAGCCTTCGAAAGAGACGAAGCTGGGATCCGCGCCGGGTTTGTATGCCTCCAGGTCCCGCCGGTAGTCCGATGCGATCTTGAGATTTTCCGTCGTCGGGAACGGAACCACCTGGGTGACGTAGATGCCGATGCCCGCGGGGCCGAGTTCCCGCACGAGCGCATTGCTGCCCACGAAGGAGATCGTCACGAAAATCGGATTGAAGTCCGTATGGCGCGCCCAGGCGATGAAGGCGGCGACCGGCTTGTATGCCCCGACGAGGACCACCGCTCCGGGGTTCGCGCGCCTGATGTCGAGCAGGGCCGTTTTGACCGCCGTCGTATTCCGCGGATAGACTCCGGTGACCGCCGGTTTGAGCTTGCGCCGCTCGAGAGCGCGGCGAACGCCCCGGTAGCCCGCCAGACCGAAAGAGTCGTTCTGGTAGAGCACGGCGATTTTCTTGACGCCCAGGTCCCGGATCAGCCGGTTCACCATCTCCTCGGTCTCCTGGAAATAGGAGGCGCGCAGGTTGATGATGTTCTTCCATTTGGGATCACGCAGGAAGGCGGCGCCGGTGAAGGGCGCGATATACGGGACGCCCGCTTTCGCGGCAACCGGCGTGGCCGAGCGCGAGGTGGGCGTGCCGACGGCCCCGATGAGGGCGAAGACCTTGCTCTGCTCTATCAGTCGGCGGGTGTTCAGGATCGCGGCTTCGGGCTCATACGCATCGTCGAGGGAGGTGAGTTCCAGCCGGCGTCCGTGAATGCCGCCGCGCACGTTCGCCGCACGAAAAGCGGCGACGATGCCGATGCGCATCTCCTCGCCCAGAGCACTCGCGGGCCCGGTGAAGGCGGCGGACTGGCCGAAAAGAATCCGCTGGGGGGAAACCCCGGGAACGGCCGCCTGCGCTACCGACGTGAAGCAGACGAGCACTCCGGCAAGGAAAGAAAGCGGCCGGAGGAGTCCGAGCGGGAGCCTCATTCACTCCTCCGCTTGACAAGGCGCATGTAGTTCTTGTTCTCCTCCCGTCGATATGTCACTTCGTCCATCATCGTCCGCACCAGATGGATGCCGAGTCCGCCCACGGCGCGGTCCTCGATGGCCGATTCGGTGTCCGGCTCGGGCGCGTCGGTCAGCGGGTCGAACGGCCTGCCGTCGTCGATGATCTCGATGATCACCGATTCCGCATCCGAGATGAGTTCGATTTTGATTTCACCTTCTCCACTGTCGCTGCCGTGGTGAATGACGTTGAGAACCAGTTCTTCGAGCACGAGGTCGACCTGAAACTCGATATCGGGCGGCCAGTCCTGCTCCCGGCTGAACTCCCCGATGGCGGACTGAATGCGCGGGAGGTCGGCAGCCTTGAACCCCATGCTCAAGGAAAGTTTCGCGCTCATGTACTCTCTCCGCGGCGATAGAGGGTCAGGCAGGTGATGTCATCGAATTGAGGCGCCTTGCCCGCGAATTCCTTCACCTCCTCGAAAACCTTCGTGTTGATCTCACGGGCGGAAGTCGGCGGCGACCCCTCGAGGATATTATGAAGGCGCTTGAGGCCGAACTGCTCGGTTTTCTCGTTCTCCGCCTCCGTGACGCCGTCGGTGTAGAGAATCAGGGCTTCGCCGGGTTCGACAGTCGCATTGTACATATCGTAGCTGAAATCGGGCGCGATCCCCAGAGCGACCCCCGGCGCCTGGTGAAGCAGGCTCGAGGAGCCGTCGGCATGAAGGATGACCGGAGGATTGTGCCCGCCGTTCGAGTAAACGAGCTCCCCCGTGTTCGAATCGAAGATGGCGAAAAAGACGGTGACGAACATCGCGGCGTCGTTGTTTTCCTGAAGCAGGCGGTTCACCTCGCTCAGCACTTCGCCGGGCCGGAGGAGGCGGTTGACCTCGCCGAGCACGTCGCCCGGATTCGCGCGCGCGACGGCGACGCTGTTGAGCAGCGTTCGGCTCGACATCATGAAAAGGGCGGCGGGCACCCCCTTGCCGGAAACGTCGGCGACCGTGATGCCGATGCGGCCGTCGCCCAGGTCGATCACGTCGAAGAAATCACCCCCGACGTCGCGGGCGGGCTCCATGCCCGCGAATATCTCGTAGTGGGGGCTTTCGGGGAATTTCGTCGGCAGAATCGATTGCTGCATCTTGCTGGCCAGGTCGAGGTCGCTTCGCAGCGCGACCAGCTTGTCGCGCGCCTCGAGAGCTTCGCGCAGCATGGCGAGGTGCTCCAGGGTCCGCTCTATGGTGATGCGCAAATCCTCGAAGTCGATCGGCTTCGTGACGAAGTCGAACGCGCCCCTGTTCATCGCCGTGCGGATGTTCTTCATGTCCCCATACGCCGAGACGACCACGGAGCGCACGTTGGGGTCGACCGAAGGGATCTGCTTGAGCAGCGTCAGGCCGTCCATCTCCGGCATGTTGATGTCGGTGAGCACCATGTCGATAGAATCACCGCCATCGTTGTCGTTGAGACGATCCAGCGCCTCGACCCCGTTGCGTGCGAAGACGAATGAATAGCGGCCTCTTCGAATCTCGCGCCTCATCCGCTGCAGCACGAGCTGCTCGAGATCGGGCTCGTCGTCCACCACGAGTATTCTGTGGGGCTCTTCCATCACGGCCTCCCTTCGGCGAGCATTTTGTCGCGCGCCTCGAACGCCTCCCGCATCACGGCGAGATGCTCCACGGACTTCTCGATGGTCTGCCGCAAGTCCTCGAAGTCGATCGGTTTGTTCAGGAAATCGAACGCGCCCCTGTTCATCGCCGTGCGGATGTTCTTCATGTCCCCGTAAGCGGAGACGATCACGCAGCGAAGCTTGGGATCGAATGCCGGGATTTGCTCGAGCAGCGTCAGGCCGTCCATCTCCGGCATGTTGATGTCCGTGATGACGATGTCGATTCCATCGTCCTCACCGAGGAGTTCGAGCGCTTCGACCCCGTTGCGCGCGTAGACGAACGAATAGCGGCCGCTGCGGATGTCGCGCCGCATCCGCTGATTCACCAGACCTTCCAGGTCGGGTTCGTCGTCGACTACGAGTATCTTGTGTGAATCCATCGTCTGCGTCTCCCATTGGCCAGAACTCGCCCGACAAACACTAAAGCGTAATCGGACGCCAGCTAAATGTATATAAGACTCACGCGTCGCGCAACTCATTTCGTATCCCGCTTCACCTCCGGACGAAGAAGCGCTGCGGCCCGCAACCTCCCGGAAACACGGGCTTCACCGGCGCATGCTCACGGCCCGATCTCCCGAGGCGAGCACTTTCATCGAACCCGGTTCCGCTTCCCTCGGGCGCCTTTTCCCCGCGATTCGGTGCGTCGAACCTGCCCCGAATGGAATGAAACCTCGAAAATTTCGGCTTCACCCGCTTGTTGCTTCCCTCGCGTTTGCGTATCTTATGGCAGTCGCACGTTCGGGATGGCCGCCCGCCAGGATGGCCAGACGCCGCCGACCACCACTGGAAGAGAGAGCCTGCTTTGTCCCGCAAATCCAAAAAAAACAGGAAACACCGAGGCCCCGCAGCGCGCGGCCGTACGCGTCCGGCAAGGACGACTGGTCCGAAGAAGAAAAAAATCGCCCCGCTCGTTTGGGGACTCGCCATCGCCGCGGTCGTCTTGGGCGCCTACTACCTGTCGGGCGCGTCGGCGAACAAGGCGCGCGACGTGCCCTCCCTCGGCAACCGCCACATACGCGTCGGCACGAGCAGCTCCGTCCCATACAACTCGGATCCCCCCACCTCGGGACCCCATTACCCGACCATCGTCTCCTGGGGCGTGCACCGCCAACCGATCGACAGGGGCTTCCAGGTGCACAACCTCGAAGACGGCGGCGTGCTCGTACAGTACAACTGTTCCGATTGCCCCGAACTCGTGAAAAAACTCGAAAACATCGTGCTCGGCTACTCGGAGTACGTCGTTCTCGCCCCGTATCCCTCCATGAAGCACAGGATCGCGCTCACCGCCTGGGGCAAGATAGATACGATGGAGGAATTTGACGAAAGGCGCATCGCGGCCTTCATCAACACCTATCGCGGCATCGACCACCACCCGCCGGGCAGGAGGTAGGGTTTCTCGAGACGGGGTGGTTGAAAAACCCCTGATTCCGTGATTTGGCGAATGTAGTCGACCGGAGAGGGGGTCCGTAGGGGCGGTTCGCGAACCGCCCCTGCAATGCGGATACGGTTATCTTTCGTCATTCCGGCGAGGAGAGGTTTTTCAACAGCCCCGGAACGGCGGACGGTGCCCCCCGTGCGATCCGTCCGGGACGATACCGAAGCGTTCCCGGCCAAGCTCCTCAACTCCCCCCGCCGCGCGCCGTCCCGGCGGCCTCCACGCGAACGGTCACGATGTCCGTATCGTGATATTGCTGGTGGCGGACCGAGGAGGCGAGGTGCCGCAGCAGCCTGAGCGAGACTTCGCGCTCAATCGGCGCGCCGGTGGCCTGCTCGCCGAGCAGCGCGATCTTGTCCTGGAGGTTTTCCTCTCCGCCCGCGGCGACGAACTCGACCACGGCGCCGCCGTCTTCCTTGTGCGCCGTCACGAGCAGACGCCGCCGCTCGCGGCTCCCGTCTTCCTCATCGCGTCGCAGAAGCGTCAGCAGCGTCTCCTCGCCCGCGGCGTCGAGGCGATGCGCCATCGCCTCGTTCCAGCCGCCGGCCGAGGCGAACCCGGCGAGAAACTCTCGTATCTTCGGCAGGGCCGAGATGTCGAAGGCCACCTCGATCCGGCTGCGGCGCGGCTCGGTGAGTTCGACGAACAGGGTCATGACCATGGCGACGAGGCCGCCGGCCGTCATTCCGTTGCTCAGGAGACCGCCCGCGAACGTGGAGAAAAAATCGGGGTATATGACGCCGTTCTGGAAGCCGACGCCCGCCCAGAACGCGACGCCCGCCACCAGCCCCTTGCGGTAGTCGATCCCGTCCTGAACGACCATCCGCATGCCGACCACGAAGAGCATCGCCAGCAACACGGTGATGTACGCCGCGGCGACCGGGGCCGGTATCGCCAATACCAGGGCGACCAGCTTGGGCAAAAACGCCAGGGCGAGGAACACCAGGCCGGCGGCGACGCCGACGCTGCGCGCCCCGACGCCGGTGAGTTCGGTGACGGACACGCTCGTCGAATAGGTCGTGTTCGGCACCGTCGCCAACAGGCCCGAGAGCAGGTTGCCCACCCCGTCGGCGGCCACCGCGCCCTGCACCGCCTTGAAGTCCACCGCCCGCGGCCGCCGCCAGGATACGCGCTGGATGGCGGCGCCGTCGCCCACGGTTTCGATGGCGCCGATCAGGGTCACGAACACGAATCCCGGCAAAAGCGTCCAGAAAACCGGCCCGAAACTCAGGTCCAGACCCGGCCACGCGCCGTGGGGAAGTCCTATCCACGATGCCCCGGCGACGCGGGCGGTGTCGTAGATGCCGAACCAGCCGCCGATGAGCGATCCCGCGACCACGCCCACCACGGGCGCCCACAGGCGCAACACTCCCGTCGCCTTGAGCGCGATGCCGACGATGACGGCCACGGTCGCGAAAGCGCTCAGCGGGGCGGCGAGCGGCGGGCTGCCCTTCGGCACGTCATCGAGCATGCCGAAGACGATCGGCATCACCGTCACCGCTATCAGCATGATGACGGTTCCCGCGACGGTGGGCGTCAGCACCCGCCGGAACAGCGAGAGGCGCTCCGAGAGCACGAACTGAAACAGCGATGAGGCGAGGACCAGCGTGGCGAGCATCCCCGGCCCTCCCCTGGCGAGCGCGGCGATGCACACCGCGATGAAGGCGCCCGAGGTGCCCATGATGAGCACGTAGCCCGCGCCGAAGCGGCCGACCCGGAAGGCCTGGAGCATCGTGGTCGCGCCGCAGACCGCCAGGGCGGCGAAAACCGCCCACGAGAGATAATCCTCCGTTCCGCCGGCGGCCCGCACCACGATAAAGGGCGTGAACACGATGCCGCCCACGCAGAGGACGGCGAGCTGCAGACCCAGGCCGAACGCGAGCAAGGGCGGCGGTTTTTCGTCGGCTTCGTAGCGTACGTCCGTGTTCGTGTGCTGCTCCGGGCCCTCGGCCGTCATGTCGCATCCTTCCCGTCTGAAAGCGGATATCCGGTGGAGCGCAAACCTGCGTTCTTCGTCATCCTAAGGAGTTCGAAGTTTCTCACACCCCACCGGGACCCTCAAGAAAAAAGCCCCGCGCTGGATGCCGAACGACGGAAACCGGATATCCGGCGAGTCGTCGGGACGAATTCGGGGATTTTGAGGCGAAAATTGTATTTTTTGTGTTTTTTTCCGGCGAATGGTTACAATTTTGTTGACGAGGCGAGTGCGGCATATATACTTTCATTCTGTCGTTTCTTTCGCAGGGGCCAGAGGGACGCCGCGCCGACCACCCTCACCCGGAAACCATGCTGCGGCCCTCCGGCCGGCGGAGGAACCGTGCGCCGCGCGCTTTCGTGCGGACTCGACATATCGATTGGAGAACCCGAGGCTGTGAAAACCGTTGAAGAGATTCGCGATGATATCATCAGAAAAGCCAGCGTGAACGAGGCCTTCCGCGCCGACTTGCTGTCCGATCCCAAGGCCGCCATCGAGAAGGAATTGGGGGTCACCATTCCCGAGGGATTCAAGATCGGCGTGCACCAGGACAACCTCATGAGCATCAACCTGGTGTTGCCGCCCGCCGAGTTGAGCGAGGCGGACCTGAGCGCCGTCGTGGCCGGGGCGGGGTCCATGCTGGACCTCGCCAACGCCTGGAACAGCTTGAACCAAAACTCCTGATGCGGTATACCGAAAAAGTTTCATAATCTGCTAGACAGGATTACCGACAAACCCTGAGAGGGGGGGTTGGTTCGGGATGCCGCTTGGTGGGTTTGGTCGGCTCTGCAGACCGCTCTGCTCATGCGAGGCCGGTCCGTCGAACCTGCTCTTCGTCGCCTTGACCCCAAAGTATGCATCCCGCTCAGAAACAGGGTGCGATGATGTCTGAGAGTTTCGGGGACGTCTTTCCAAGGTTACGCCGCTTTATCCCATCTTCCCTGCTCGACGACCCATGGTGGGAGCGGTTGCTGGAGCGCGTGGGCGAACTTCCCAGCTGGCTGACCCTGAATTACGCGGCCTTCGAGTTCCGGTTGGGAGAACCTGCGCCCGCCACCGACTATTTCGTCTCGGTCGCGCCCGGGCGTCCGTCCATGGAGTATTTCGTCCGCGTCGGCGAGTCCGCGAGGCCCGACTCCGCGGCGGCGGCCCTCGGCCGGCTCTACTCCCTCATGAACGGAGCGGGACCCCCTTCGGAATCGTCTCTCGCAGGCTGGTTCCGGGCGTCGATGCTCGAATACGACATTGCGGAGGTTCCCCGCAGCCTGCGCCCGGCGCCGGGCGTGTTCCTGGCGCTGCAACCCCAGTCCGAACTCGATGAAGAGGCCGCCCTTTCCCGAACGCCCCGGCGCCTGGCCGCCACCATAGTGAACGCCGTCGGGTGGGAGGAGGACGAGGTGGAGCGTCTCGCCGTGGAGCGGGTCTTCGACGCCCTTCCCCGGACCGGCGTGGTGGACCAGATAGGCGCCGTGCCGGAGCGCGGTTCCCGTTCGATCCGCCTCATCGTGGACGGGGTGAAAATGCGCAACGTGCCGGCGTTCCTGAAGCGGCTGAAGTGGGACGGCTCCATCCAGAAGGTGATGGAGGCGCTCGAGGAGATGCGCGACATGACGCCCGTCTTCAGGCTGGCGCTGGACGTCGCCGCGAGCGGCGTGGGGCCGCGCCTGGGCATCGAGATGTACAGGCCGAGAAAACCCTCGAACCTCGACTACTGGCTGACGTCGGGGCGCAACGCCTGGCTCCCCGTCGTGGACTACCTGGAAGAGATGGAATGGTGCCTGCCCGAGAAGGGGGACGGCCTGCGCGCCTTCCCGGGAATCGAGAGGCTGTTCGAGGAAAAGGGAATGTCCATCCTCTACAAGGGGATCAACCACTTCAAGCTCACCATCGAGGGCGAGGCCATCGAGGCCAAGGCCTACGCCGCCCTCGCCTACTTCCGGCTCTACGCCGACTCGGAGGGGGAAGGGGAAGAGGTGTGATGTGGGTTCTTGACAAACCAACCCAATTAGCGTAAATTATACGAAAATAAACAAAGGCAACTCCACCGTGGTCGAATCGACCGCCAAGGACGCCTTCCTAGGCGTGTATTCAAGATCACGTGAAAGATGGGAATAAGGTGCTCATGGATGAGCTTACTCCTTGCCATAAAATGCGTGAATTCGACCACAATTCCCTTAAGCAAGGCGTCGGTAGTTATGTGAAGAATCAGGGCAACACGAACGGCCTAGAGTCATTCTGGGTCATATACAAGCGCATCCACATCGACGATTTCCACAAGATGAGCCTGAAACTCGACGGCCTTTATGTAACATAGTTCGTGAGTCGCCATAATATCCGTCGCATGGACACAATCAAACAGATGGGGTCCCATGTTTCTTAGCATGTATGACATAAATGAAAAGAGGCTCTGTTACAAAGACTTGATTTCATAACGTAATCTGACCGAAACTAAAAGGGTTAGTAGTTGGCGTAGAAATGTATCTAAGGGGATCAAAAAAATGGCTACGCCGGATCAAATACCCACAGACCTTACCATCGACTTGGGAGACGACTTATCCCCTAACGAATTTATCACGGCAATTCGCAATTTCTTGGGTTACGTCGCCGAGATTACCGATGCGCAAAAAGGCGATGGAGCCGACATTACCTGGACTGTTCGCGTTCACGAAGGCAGTGCATTGGTTGGAGTAGAACCAGATCCGTCTGCACCGAAATCTAGGTTAGCCATGATCTACAAGAAAGCAAAACATGGACCAATAGCACTAGCTAACGGTAATATTGAGGATGCGGGACTATCTGAAAAAGCAATAGACCACTTGAAAAATCTATCTAACTTAGTTGGAAAGCATCATGACGGTAAGGGCGTCAATCTTTGGGTTGAGAAAAAACCGATAAACATAAGCTCTGGAATTGCGAAGGTCATCAGAGAGGATTGGAGAAGCGATTATCACGACTTTGGAACAGTTGAAGGCAGGTTAGAGGCCATTTTAGACGCGGCCGGGGGATTAAAGATCAGAATCAGAGACTTCCTCTATCCGCGTGCAATTAATTGTGTTGTACCGGAGAGCCTGATTAATAAGGTGCTTGACAACTTCCGGCGTCGCGTTGAGATAGAAGGGCGTATTCACTATCGTCGTAACGGCACCCCAATGAGTATTGAAGTCGAAGTTATCCAAGAATTGCCGGAAGACGATGATTTGCCGACAGCGGATGATGTGCGTGGAATAATGGCAGGCACATAGTGGTGGAAAAGATTTATTGGGACAGTGATTGTTTTCTTGGCCACTTTCAAAACGAAGCAGGGAAAGTCGAAAAATGCGCCGGAGTGTTGCAAAGGGCTGACAGAGGAGACGTGATTATCGTCACATCGGCTCTTACGATTGCCGAAGTCTTGTGGAAGCGTGGTGCTCCACGGCTTACGAAGGACAAGGCTGAGATAGTGCGAAGGTTTTTTCGACGCAGCTACATACGTGTTTACAATGTTTCGAGAAAAATCGCTGAGTCGGCACAAGACCTTGTATGGGATCACTCCATCAAACCAAAAGATGCCATTCATGTAGCGACGGCTATTAACCTCATGGTAGATGCTCTTGAAACTTTCGATGAAGACCTACTAGGAAAGAGCGGCACTGTTGGAACACCACTTCTTCTTATTCGAGAACCTCAGCCATCAGTACAAGGGAGACTTAAATTCCCGAATCCGGGAGAGGCACAATCTTGAACTAGAAAAAACGAAAGAAGAGGAGAATACGCAGAGCAGCTTCATAGCAAAGAAGTTGCACCCTCCGATTCCGAACACCCAAGAAAACGTGTCCCTTGCCATTATCCTAGACCCGCCGAAGAAGCGATGACACTATCTCTAGAAATCTGCCAAGTAAGGCGGCTTGGGTAAGATCGCAATTAATTCCCATAATCAAACAGTCACCCGACGCCATGCAGGTTGAATTTTTTAACACCTGCGCATCATCTTCCGCTTCGAGGGTGAGGACGCCTGCGACGTCGAACTCATCGACTACCATTGAACAAAGGAGGACCCCCCAATGCCCATGAAGAATCCGCCGCATCCCGGCAAGGTCGTGCGCGTCTCGTGCCTGGAGCCGCTGGGGTTGAGCGTGACCGAAGGCGCCAGGGCGCTGGGCGTCAGCCG
>JAPPHK010000214.1 GCA_028820795.1 Nitrospinota bacterium
GGTACGCCCAGGAGCGCATGGCGCGGGTTGCGGACACGCCCGGCTGCATCGGCGCGAGAAAATATCTGGTGGCCACGGCTTCGCCCAAGCATTCCGTTATGTACGAGTACACATCCCTGGAAGCGCGGGAGGAGAACTACATCGCGCTCGAGGAGACCGAAGGGACGAAGCGCGTGCACGGGTATCTCGTGCATCCGCCCGGCTCGCCCCTGGCGGCAAGCCGCATCTGGCCGCCGCTGGAGGGGTAAAAGGCCGTTTCGGTCGTCTCCCGCGGGCACTATCTCGTTTACAGACCTTTTCTGCGCCTAAATGCGCTGCGCAGAGGTGGCCGTGTATCATGCGACTTGAGTTCCGATTGCAATAGAAGCTGCGACATCACGGGCATCGAGACAGAACGCCCGCCCATGATTCATCAATGAACGACACCCGATGAACCTCTCGAGAGGCTTGAAACCATGAAGTTTCACTTGGCCATCAACATGGAACGCTTGACACCCGACCTGGACATGACCGATGTCGAGCGCCATACGCTGGAGATGGTGCAGATGGCCGACAAGGGCGGCTTCGCAATCGCATGGGCCGCCGAACACCATGCGCTGGAGATGACGATTGCGCCCAATCCATTCCAGATCCTGACCTGGTGGGCCGCCCACACTTCCCGTATCCGGC
This sequence comes from Nitrospinota bacterium, assembly GCA_028820795.1. GTDB lineage: Bacteria > UBA8248 > UBA8248 > UBA8248 > UBA8248 > Bin107. The sequence continues at coordinate 670 of JAPPHK010000214.1, forward strand.
TCGGCTCGGCGGTGGTCGTGGCGGCGTACTGGCATCCGCTCAAGGCCGCGGGCGAGGCCGCGCTGCTGGATCTCTACAGCGGCGGGCGTCTCGAGTTCGGCATCGGCTCCGGCGCCTACCAGCGCGAGTTCGACCGCATGCATCCCGGCCTCGCGCGCAACGACGCATACCGGTACATGTTCGAGATGCTGCCGGCGGTGAAGGCCCTGTGGCAGGGTGACTACGCGCACGACGGCGAGTTCTGGTCCTTTCCGGCCGCGACCTCGGTGCCGAAGCCGGTGCAGAAGCCGCATCCGCCGATCTGGGTGGCGGCGCGCTCGTCGGACACCTACGACTTCGCGGTGAAGCACGAGTGCAACATCCTCTCCTGGCCCCTGACCCGCCCGATGTCGGAAGTCGAGCTCTACAAGGGACGCCTGGAGACCGCGCTCGCCGACAACCCGGGCAAGCCGCGGCCGATATTCGCCACCATGCGTCACACGGTGGTGTACGACCGCAAAGAGGAGTGGGAGGCGCCGGTGAAGGCCGCGATACGCCAGTTCGGCCAGTTCGAGAACCTGTTCAAGAACCTCGGAGACGTTGCCGACGGTTTTCCCCGGACGGTCGACTTGTCGGAGCTGGAGAACCGGGAGGAGTATGATCCGAACATGCTCCGTCGCAACCTGCTGTTCGGCACCCCGGACGAAGTGACCGAGAAGCTCAGGGCCTACGAAGCGCTCGGCGTCGACCACTTCACCTACTACGCGAGCCTGGGTCTCGGGATGAAGGAGCAGAAGCGGTCGCTGGAGCTGTTCATCCAGGAAGTGATGCCGGCGTTCGCGTGATGAAGCGCACGCACGCTATCGCACATGGACCACAGGCGTGAATAGTACGGGTAGCGCGGGCGAATCGGCCTGGGAATTGCACGGAAGCGGGCCGACGGTCGCCCTGGTTCACGGTTTCGGGCTGAACCGCGTGATGTGGCAGTGGCAGCTCCCGGCGCTCGCGCCGTATTTCAGCGTGCTGACCTACGATCTGCTCGGACATGGAGAGAGCGCGCATCCTTCGGGCACGCCCGACCTCGCCATGTTCTCCGGTCAACTACTCGGACTCATGGACCGATGCGGCATCGAGCGCGCTGCGGTGGTCGGGTTCTCGCTCGGCGGGATGATAGCGCGCCGGTTCGCGCTGGATCACCCGGATCGGCTCTCTGCGCTCGCGATACTGCACTCGCCGCACGACCGCAGCCCGGCCGAGCGCGACGCAGTCCGTGAGCGCGTGCGCCAGACAAAAGAACACGGGCCCTCGGCGAACGTGGACTCCGCCATCGATCGCTGGTTCACGCCGGCGTGCCGCACCCATGCGCCGGAGCTGATCGAACAGATCCGCAACTGGATCACACGCAACGACCCGGCCGTCTATTCACGGATATACCGGGTTCTTGCCGAGGGCGACTCCGGGCTCGTTCAGGGTCTGGAGCGGATCGCCTGCCCGACGCTTGTGATGACCGGTGAGGACGACCCGGGCAACACGCCCGCCATGGCGAGGGCCATGGCAGACCTCATTCCAGGCGCCCGTCTCGTCGTATTGCCAGGACTCAGGCATATGGCGCTCGCCGAATCGCCGCCGGCTGTCAACGAGCCGCTGTGCGCGTTCCTCCGCGACGCACTCGGGAGGGTCTGATCGGGAAACCGAATGGACGAAGCGTTTACAGGGTATTTCGTCTATCGCCCGGCTCGCCGCTGGCGGCAAGCCGCATCTGGCCGCCGCAGGACGGGTAGGGGCACTCGTTTATTGGTCGACAGATATTGTTTGTCATTTCGGCATTGTCTCCCAAGGATTGCGCCCCAACATTCCCTCCTGTGAATGTACGATCCGGACCCGAAATACCTTCCACTCAGGGGCTGTTGAAAAAATCGACCCTGGGAGCGAGCGCCTTTAATGCTCGTCTTGTATGGCCACTACATCGACCTCATCCTGAGTAGGCGCACAAGCGCCGTATCGAAGGATGGGAGGCGCTTCTCCCCCGCAGGCGAGAGCTTCGCCCTTCGATACGCGGCTTCGCCGCTACTCAGGGTGAAGCGGAGGGGCAGGTTACTCAGGGGGAGAAGATGCTACACGCCGGGGCGTCGAATGCGCCGCGGGCATTTTCCATTGAGGACTTTTTCAACAACTCCTCATTGAAGGGGTTTTGCAACGCAAAGGGAACATCCATTCCAGCCCATACAGCGTTTCCACCCGCTTTCCGCTATAATCCCCGAAAATTCACGTTTCGAGGACTACGCGCATGATGAAGAAAACGCTCAGCATCTGGGTGCTCGTTTTCGTCCTGGCAGCAGCGGTTCTTGCGGAAATGGCGCACGCCGCCTCCCCGAGGATGGGCAAGGGAAAATACGCAGGCATGGTGCTCATACCGGCGGGACCGTTTACGATGGGGCGCAACGACGGCCCCGATGAGGAAAAACCCGCGCACCGCGTCTTTCTTCCCGCCTATTATATCGACCGGGACCTGGTGACCTGGGCGGATTATCTGCCCTTCATTCAAGCCAAAGGCCCCACCGGGCCGCAAGGGGAGATGTATCTCGATACCGACGACCCCGACGCGAAAATCGTCTCCCAGGGCGATGCCTGGGTCGTCGAGAAGGGTTTTGAGAAATTCCCGGCGAGCGAGATGGCCTGGGGCGGCGCCCTGGCCTATTGCCGCTGGAAGAGGAAGAAACTGCCCACCGAGGCGCAATGGGAGAAGGCGGCGCGCGGAACCGACGGCCGCCTCTACCCGTGGGGGAACCGGAAGCCGTCGGGAGAATACCTGCTTCTGGGGGATTTCAGGGGCCAGACGGCGGTCGTGGGCAACTACCCCAAAGGAGCGAGCCCATACGGGGTGAACGACATGGCGGGGCAGGTGTGGGAGTGGACGGCCTCGCTGGCGATGAACTATCCCTACAAACCCAGGGACGGACGCGAAAGCCTGAGCGCAGTGGATGCGCGCGTCGTGCGGGGCGGCAATTCGGCGAGTGCCCCCGAAGGCATGACGACGACGAGCCGCGAAGTCGTGATGCCCGGAAGGCAGGCGACGGGACATGGCTACCTCGGTTTCAGATGCGCTACGGAGCCGCCGCATTCGACCTGACGGGGGTCAATCACAGAGCAAGTAAACCTCCTGATGCCTGAAGCAAAAAACCTGTTCAGGGGAACGCGTCACCCGATATGTTTTGTGAAGAGCCTCATCGTTTCGACGGCGCAAGATCGCCATGAAGCCAATCTTCAAATTCACCTGCGATTGGCCGCCCTGAAATTTCCTTGACTCCTGGTCGCCACGATGAGAGAAGAAACAAATTGTCGGCTCAGAGGACTTGGATGATCGAACGCCATGGAGAACCGTAAGGTTCAGATGGGGGGATCACATGAAATACATTCCTGTACTGTTCGTTATGTCGTTGCTGCTGACCGCCTGCTATGGAAGCGGCGTCGTACCGCCGGCCGAAGACCGTATTCAGCTCGAAAGAAATACCGAGTTCGACGGCGAAAGCTTACGGTTTTTCGTGACGCTGCCCGACGGAAAAGTGGCTTCCGTCAACACGACCGACGACGCCATCCAGGCGGCGCCCGGGATGACGCCCGTGCCCGGCCATCAGGCGCAGACCTGGACGTTTCTGAAGGTAACGGATGACGCCACAACGGTAGCCCACAGCCTGGTGAGCTGGGACCCGGACGACCCGGCGGACTACCTCGTGGCCGGCTGGTGGGCGGAGTTCCCCGACCAGAAACCGCCGCTTACGTTCAAGGGTTCGGTGCAGTATGCGATTATCGACGGTCCGGAACTCGACCATGGCTTCGCGCCGCAGCTGCCGGTCGAGGGGACGGCCACGTACGCGGGTCCGGCCGGGGGCTTATACGCATACGAGGCCGGGAGCGGCTGGGGAGAGAACGAGGGCGAATTCGTGCTCGAGGAATACCAGGGAACGATCACCCTCACTGCGGACTTCACTGACCGCACGCTGAAAGGCTGCATCGGGTGCGTGGGCGATCTCGTTACGCAACGCGGGCACTTCGGCGTTTTCCTGGGTGAGGAATTGGGCGACGTTCAGGGCATCGCCAAGGACTACGAGATCCACCTCGCCACGGCGATTCTCAGGGAAGACGGCACGTTCGATCGTGACAGGGTGACGTTGAAACACCCGGAGCGGACCGTCACGCTAGCGGAGGGGTACTGGGGCGGGAGCGTGTCGAGCCGCCAGGACACGGACGGGAACCCCCGGCTGGTGGCGGGCTTCAGCGGCTTGGATTTCGAGGAGAGCGACGGCAGCGAGGGCGTGTTGGTCGGCTCGTTCGTGGCCCTGAGCGAGACATTCAGGCAAAACGGGGTGTCCCGATTCCCTCCCCCTCAAGACAAGTGATCGATTGGGAAGCGGGCGTTCTCACCAGAGCGCGCGGGTGAGGTCGCTAAGTGCGCATTTCTGGCGGCCCCCGGCGTCGAAATTAGCAGGCGACAACCAGCGCTCGTGCGCCTCGCGGACGGCGGGCCATTCCTCCCGGGTGAGAGAGAACCAGGCGGTGTCGCGGCTTCGTCCCTTGACGATCATGTGGTTCAGGAAAATCCCCTCGTAGCGAAAGCCCAGGCGCAGGGCCGCCCTGCGCGATGCGGCGTTCAAGGCGTCGCATTTCCACTCCAGGCGGCGGTAGCCACAAGTCTCCAGGACGTGGCGCATCTTGAGCGAGAGAACCTCGGTGGCCCGGACGTCGCGCTGCCAGGCGCGGCCGAACCAGATGTGGCCGATTTCGGCGACCCCCACAGCGGGCCTGATCTCCATGAAGCTGCCCATCCCGCCGAGGCGGCCCGTCGCGTTGTCGCGGTAGACGACGAACACCGGATCCTGAGAGGCCCGGCGCTCGACCAGCAGCTCATGCACCTGCGCTTCGGTGGAGAAGGGACCCACGTTCATGTAATCGAATATCCGGTCGGGTTCTTCGCCCTCGGTCGCAGCCCGGAAGATGTCGGCCGTGTCGCGGTCCGCATCGACAGGCTCGAGAGAGGTTCCGGGACCGGAGAGCCTTACGCCCAGGAAACCCTCCCAGCTTCGCGGCGCGACCTCCGGGTTGCCGATGGGGCGCCTGTTCGCAGCGCTCGCCAACTCGTCTTTCGTAGCCATGAAAAACCCTTTTCGTTTCTGAAAAACCGTCTCCGCGCAAAAACCCGAACGCATCTTCAGCATACTCGAACACTTGGGGTTGTTGAAAAGCCCTCGGAAGTGATTTTGATTGCGCGCACGCTTTTGAAGTTCACTCCCCCCTTGGGGGGGTTGAAACAGTCCTCCTCGGTCGGAATCGATGCCGGAATGACGAACAAAGCCGCACTTCTCGCCATGATGGAGAAATACCGTAGGGACAGGCCTCTGTGCCTGTCCTGATGTAGGCCATCGCCTCGTTGAAGACAAAGGACAACCACGGAGGGTTGTCCCTACGGGCTCCCTGCCCGGTCGGCTCCATATGCCGGATCACGAAATCAGGGCTTTTTCAACACCCCCACTTCCGTCGCATCGCCAAACGCGATGAAATACTCGGCGAAATCCGTCTCGCGTTATTTCATGTTGCGTCAGTTTGGAGCTTATCGCGGCGATTCGCCAATGCTGCCTGCTGAGTCGGAGCCGCGTCCCTTCAAGCTGCGCGTCGCGGCGTCCTACCCTCCGGCGATCGCTCCCACGATGAGAAACGGCTCGGCGCCGGTTGCGATGGCCTCGGGCAGCGGCGCCTCCGGCGGATCGTGGGAGACGTCCTCCCGGCATGCGAAGAAGCGCACCAACGGCCGCCGGCGGCCCGTGACGTGATCGCGGATCGTGCCGCGCAGCATCGGGTAGCGGGCTTCGAGCGCATCCAGCAAGCTCTCGAGCGTCACCACCCCGTCAACCGTCAGGGTCACCTCTGATTCGACGCCGGCGAGCGTTTGCAGGTGATAGGGAAGCTCGACGCGAATCACGGCAGCGTTTGCACCTCAACGGACAACACGGCCGGCAAGTCGCGCACGATCATCGACCAGCGATCTCCGCCATCGGGCGATACGTAGACCTGTCCGCCCGTCGTGCCGAAATAGATGCCGCAGGGATCGAGAGAATCGGCGGCCATCGCATCCCGCAGCACGTTCACGTAGCAATCCTTCTGGGGCAGTCCGTCCGTCAGCGCCTGCCACTCGTTGCCGCCGGTGCGGCTTCGGTAGACGCGCAGTTTCCCTTCGGGCGGATAGTGCTCCGAGTCGCTCTTGATGGGAACGACGAAAATCGTTTCGGGTTCGTGCGCATGAACCTCGATGGGAAAGCCGAAGTCGCTGGGCAGATTGTCGCTGACCTCGCGCCAGTTGTCGCCGGCATCGTCTGTGCGCATCACGTCCCAGTGCTTCTGCATGAACAGCGTGCCGGGGTTCGAGGGGTGCATCGCCAGGCGGTGCACGCAGTGGCCGACCTCGGCGGTCGGGTCGGGCATGTAGTCTGAGCGCAAGCCGCGGTTGATCGGTTTCCAGGACTTGCCGCCGTCCTCGGTGCGAAACGAGCCCGCCGCCGAGATCGCGACGAAAATCCGATCCGGGTCCTTCGGATCGAGCAGAATCGTGTGCAGGCACATTCCGCCTGCGCCCGGCATCCACGCGGCGACCGTATCGTGGCTGCGCAGGGCTGCGAGCTCGTTCCACGAGCGTCCGCCGTCGGTCGTGCGGAACAGCGCGGCGTCCTCGACTCCCGCGTAGACGACGTCCGGGTCGGTGAGCGACGGTTCGAGGTGCCACACCCGCGTAAACTCCCACGGGTGCTGCGTGCCGTCATACCACTGGTGGGTGGTCAGGGGGCGGCCGGTTTCTTCGGAAGTGTCGTAGGCGAACTTGTTGCTCTCGCCCTGCGGCACAGGCGGACTCGCCTCATCGCCGGGAGGAGCGACCTGTCCGGAATGGTCGGGTCCTGGCTGCTCCCAGGTCCGGCCGCCATCGCTCGAGCGCTGAATGACCTGCCCGAACCAGCTGCTGGTCTGCGACGCGTAGATGCGGTCGGGGTCCGCCGGGGAACCCTTCAGGTGGTAAATCTCCCAGCCGGCGAAGTGCGGTCCCTCGACGGACCAGTTCCGGCGCCCTCCGTCGGCCGAGAGGATGAACGCGCCCTTTCTGGTTCCCACGAGTACCCGGATTGCGCTCACTGTCGTTCTCCCGTGCAGAACCCGTAAAACTGCGAAAGATGAGATCGGGCGATACCAGATCAGGATAGCACGGAACCGGCTCCGATGCGGCGCGCCGAGAGCGGTTCGAGCTCCGCGCGCGCGATATCGGGACTGCGCCGCTATATCCCGAAAACGTGGAACCAGCCCTGGCCGGTGAAAACGACGCGCAGGTATTGAATGCCGCCGGCGGCTTGGCGACGTTCCCGCAGGCGCCGGTGGTCCGCTCCTTCAACAGGCCGGAGCAGCGCGGATCGGCGGAGCGCTTCGATGCGGCGCCGCCGGGCAGCGGGGAAGGGGGATCTGTCTGCTCCGCCGTCGCCTGGATGACTCATCGCGGGAGGGCGAGCCGGATGCGAATCGAACCGGTGCGTCTTTGAGGGCGGCAAGAATTTGCCGCCGCAGGCTGAACCCGCCTGCTGCTGTCAATTTCGATAAAAATTCGATAAATATCGATAAATTCACGGGGTTTTTCGATAAATTGATTCAATCGATCGAATATTATGTAACACTTTAACTGTCGCTCTCAAGTGTTTGTCTAGAAAACCTTGTTGAGCGCAAGACCGAAGAATATGGCGAACAGGGCGAGGGCCGCGTTGGCGAGGTTCACATGCTCGAGCGTTTTGAGCAGTTTCATGCGCTCATCCGTCGTATCGCCGATGGGACGCCCGTTTCCGGCGGGGCCCGTCCCCCGCGTGAGGCGCAAGCCCACCGCGAAAAACTGAAAGCTGATCCCCATCATCATCAGGAAAACCGTAAGTAATTTAAGGCCCAGCGGAACGAAGAGTTTCCCGAACGCGGGGCCCATCGCCATCTTTAGGCCCGTCAAATACCACGCGCCCGTCATGATGAGCACGCCCATGCAGATGAGCACGAAAGGGTGGTAAAAGCGGAGGATGGAGATGATTTCGCCCGCGTATTCCTCAGGTTCGAGCCTGCGCCTCAAGTGACCCATGAGTAGCCAGAAAAACACGAGCGCGCCTTCATAAAGACAAGCCGCGAGTATATGGACGTAGAGAAGCCAGAAATAGGTGTTCGACATTCGTATCTTCTAGGAGAAAATTTTTACTTGAAAATCGCCCCCAGGAGTGCTCCTGGGGGTGCATGCATCTTTAGCTGGCCGCGCCTTCTTTGGGGAAGAACTTGTCGTACAACTCGGGCCTTTGCCACTGTCTCAGCACACCGGCCTTGGCTGCGTTTTGTCCCGATGAGGTCACCTCGTCGTTTTGTTCGCGGAGTTCGCGCATTCGCTCCAGATCCACGTCGACCATGAACATGCCGGCCTTCGTGCTCTCGAATATGACTTCTTCGGGAGTCGCCACCATCGCCAGTCCGCGCTGGCTCTTATCAAAAAGGTTCTGCGTGGTGATGACGATCGCCAGGTTTTCTATCGCGCGCGACCAGATGAGGTTCCTCCAGGTGCCCCACAGCCTCTTCTTGTCCACGCCTGCGGGCAGGAATATGATCTCCGCCCCGCGCAGCGAGAGCGCTCGCGTCACTTCGGGCATATAGACTTCGCTGCACATCGCCATACCGACCTGGCCGTACTGTGTCTCGAAAACGGGGTACTCGTTCCCCGCAACATATTGAAATTCCCAGATTCCGCCTCCCGTATATATCCAAGGGCCGGGTGGATGGGTCCTGCGGTAGCGCCCCGAAGGACCGCCGGCGGGCCGGGCGAGGTTCAGCAGGTTGTGGGCCGTTTTCTTCTCGTTGTCCAGCGGCTCCAAGGTTCCGTATTGAACATATACGCCGCAGCGTTTGGCCACTTCCTCCATCGCCTCGGTGGGGTCGAACGTCGCCGGCATACGCCAAGGACCCGGATACGATTCGGGAAAGGCGACAAAATCGGCACCCTGCGCGGCGGCGTCCTCGACGTAGCGGACCGCATCGGCCACGTTTTTTTCATCCTCGGGTGGGGGGTGCCCCATCGGCTGCACGAGTGCGAGCCTGAAATTATCAGCGCTCATCTTAATCCCTCCTCAAGTAAAGGATTATCGCCGCTATCGGTCTTCGAAGAGAGTCCCGCCGGCCGCCCAGGAGTCCGTTCCGACGTCTTGAAATATCACGGTGATGACGTCTTTGGGAGCGCCTGAATGCTTGTGGACAGTCTCCGTGATCTCATCCGCCATCGCACTTTTCTGCTCTTTCGATCTTCCTGACAGCAGGCTCACCTGAACAACTGGCATCGGAATATCTCCTATTGTATGGAAAGTGAATATATCTGCTATGCACCCCTAAATCCTGGGGCCGGCTGCAACGACATCCGGCGTCACACGATCCGAGAACTGCTTGAAATTATCCAGGAATGCTCCCGCGAGTTCTCGTATTTTCTCGTCGTATTTCTCGGCACTTGCCCAGAGATTTCTGGGGATCATGTATTCCTGTGGCACTCCTTGACAGCTTGTAGGGACGTGAAGATCGAATATCGGCACGACCTGGGTGGATATTTTGGCCAGTTCACCCGTCACGGCGGCCGTTAACAGCGCGCGCGTATGGTGCAGCGGTATTCTGTCGACCTCACCGGCGGCTCCGCCGATCCAGCCCGTATTGACGAGCCAGACCTGCGCGTCGTGCTTCTTGAGCCTGTCCCGGAGCATCTCTCCGTAATCTGCGGGATGTAAGGCCAGGAAAGGCGCGCCGAAACAACTACTGAACGTGGCCATCGGTTCATCGACGCCAGCCTCGGTGCCGGCCACTTTCGCAGTATAGCCTGAGAGGAAATGGTAGGCGGCCTGCTCGGGTGTGAGTTTGCTGATAGGGGGGAGGACGCCGAACGCGTCACAAGTGAGAAAGAAGATGTTCTTCGGATGACCGCCCATGCCCGATAGTACGCAATTGTCGATGAAATGGTTGGGGTAGGTCGCGCGCGTATTTTCGGTTAGCGACATGTCGTCATAATCTATTTCCCGAGTCAGCGGATCAACGATTACGTTTTCCAGAACGGAGCCGAATCGAATCGCATCCCAAATCTGAGGTTCTTTCTCTCTCGTCAGGTTGATCGTTTTTGCGTAGCACCCGCCTTCGAAATTGAAGATGCCGGCATCCGACCAGCCGTGCTCGTCGTCTCCTATGAGTTTTCGGTTCGGATCTGCGGACAACGTGGTTTTACCCGTTCCGGAGAGGCCGAAGAAAAGGGCAGTATCCCCACCGTGGCCCATGTTCGCCGAGCAGTGCATCGGGAAAACGCCTTTTTGCGGCAGCAGATAATTCATGATAAAAAAGGCGGATTTCTTCATCTCACCGGCGTATTCCGACCCGCCGATGAGCGCCATGTTCTTTTCGAAGTTCACAAGTGTGAAATTCTCCTGCCTGAGCCCCTCCGCTGGACCCGCTCCCAGAAACTTGCCCATGTCAATGACCGTGAAGGGATCATTATGGTTGTCGAGTTCACCGGGTTCGGGACGGACGAGCAGCGTCTGGCAGAACATCGAATGCCAAGCGAGTTCGGAAATCACCCGCACGGGGAGCTTGTATCTCGGGTCGTTGCCCACGAAACCATCGAAAATGAAAAGGTCTCGCTTTTGTGCGTAACTGGCGATTTTTTGGAAAATATTGTCCCAGTTCTCGCTCGATATCCTTTGGTTGATGGGTCCCCACCATATCTTCTTGTTGGAAGGATCTTGATCTACGGTAAACTTGTCCTTGGGTGAGCGGCCCGAGAATTTGCCCGTATGGACAACGAGTGCGCCGTTTGGGGCGAGGAATCCTTCGCCTCGAGCGACCGCCATTTCGTTGAGAGTGGGAATGGGGAGATTTCTGTATACCGTGCCTATGTTCTTGAGGCCCATTTTGTGGAGGCCAAAAGTCTTTTCCGTCCCTATTTTCGCAGGTGAGGAGGCTGCCTTTCCCCCCTCCTTGGCTTGTGCCATGTGCTGCTTCCTCCCGGGATTCGACGTTTCCTGAAGCGCGAGATTCTTTTGTGGCGGAACATGCGCCTGGATTTGCTGCGAATTTCATTGAAATTCGCCCAGAGAAGGCCGCAATATGCCTCGCAAAGTAAAAGAAGTCAAAAGCAAATCGGGGTCGATTTCATCACATCCGCCGAACTGATTTTCTTGGATTTATCGCGTATTAGTCCCTTATCCGATGACTTCGCTTTCTTTGCGATAAAAGGGCAGGTTCTCGACCGTCGCCTTCGCATCATCTCCATGGCAATCGGCCCTAACTTCGGTGCCCGGCTCCATTTGAGCGCGGGGCAGATAGGCAAAAGCCAAGACGGCGCCGACCGTTGGGCAAAACGCGGAGCGGGTGATAGCGCCGATATTTTTCTCGTCGCAATAAACGGCGGCTCCCGGTTCGGGAACGGCTTTTCCTTCAACTTTAAGCCCCACGAGTCCGCGGTTCACTTGGCCGAGATACTTGATTTTAGCGATGACCTCCTGCCCGATATAGCAGCCCTTATCGAAGTCGATAGCCTTTTCTTCCAGACCCGCCTGCATGGGGTTGACGGCCGAAGTCATGTCTTTACTGAAAAGCGGCACGCCCGCTTCGATCGTGAGAGAACCAAACGCAGCGACGCCCGCCGGATTCGCCCCCGCATCCAACAACGTCCGCCAGACAGATTCTGCCTCGTCACGAAGTCCCATGAGAAGGTAGCCGTCTTCGCCCGTCCATAATTCGCGCGCTATCATCATGTTGCCCGAAGTCCTGTGCCCGTGTTCCTCGGATGAGGGTTCGCCCATGCCAGCTTTTGCGATGATCTCTCGCGAATCGGGGCCGAAAAGGCCGATACAAAAAGAGTTTTCCGTCTCATTCGTCACTTCCACCTGATCCATGATGATGAATCTGTCGATTTCCTCGGCGAGAATTTCCGCCATTCCCGGCGCCACCGAGGCGACGACAAATGTTTCAGATCTATACATATACAGATCGGAGATGAATTTTCCCTGGCGGGTGAGAAATGTGTTGTACGCGCCCTCTCCGGGGTTTAGTTCTTTCACCTGGTTGGAGAGCATCCGGTGGAGAAATTCTTCGGCGTCCGCTCCGCTGAAGCAGAGATTACCCCGGTGGGAGAGATCGATTACAACGGCGCTTTCTCTGCATGTGAGATGTTCGGCTACGGTGTCTCCGTAGGATGAGGGGATCCACCATCCGGCTTCTTCGGTGAGCCGGGCATTGGCTGCTTGGTGCAAGTCGAGCAGGGGGGTGGCTGGCATGAGTCTCCTCTCCGGCGCATTATCCGATCACAAAGCGGAAGCGAATGATCCGGTCATCGTTGCAACGCTCGTGTATTCTACGCTTTCATCAAGGGTGAAGTGAAACGATTTCACAGTAACTATTTTATTCTATCCATACTGGGAGGTGAGACGAAACATGGGTGAAAAACTTGGATTTATCGGCCTGGGGAAAATGGGAACCCCCTTGACCCGCAATTTGCTGGCTGATGGCCACGTGGTGTCGGGGTTCGACGTTGATCCGGCTCGCATGGAACAGTTGAGAGAAGCAGGCGGGACGCCATGCGCGAATGCGAAAGAGGTGGCCGAGCGTTCGGATGTGGTTTTCACCATGCTGCTCAAGCCCGAACACATCGAGATGAACACCATCGGCCCGGATGGAATCGCCGCCGCCGGAAAAGAAGGTCTCACCCTGATCGAGATGAGCACGATGAACCCGACATGGTCTGCGGGGCTCGCGAGGGAACTCGCAACCAGGGACGTGGAGATGGTCGACGCTCCGGTCTCGGGAACCGTGCCGCACGTGGAGTCGCGTACGTTGGCGTACATGGTGGGCGGGAAAAAAGATATATTCGATCGCATCAAACCCATCATCGAGCCTCTGGCCAAGAGTGTACTTCATACCGGACCCAACGGCACGGGGTGTTCCATGAAACTTGTGACGAACCTGATAGTGAACGCAAGCGTCGCCCTGTTGGCGGAGGGATTGCTCCTGGGCGAGCGTTCGGGTTTGTCGCACGATACGATTATGTCCTGCCTGCGCTCGGGAGCGGCGGCGGGTGTTCTCCTGGACCTCAAAGGAGAAAAGATTCTCGCGCGCGATTTCACGCCACATGGCGCCTTGAGCATATACGTGAAAGATCTCGGCCTTTGCGTTGACCTCGCAAAAGAAAAAGGATTTGATGCATCTATGGCGGCAACTGGTCTCGAGATGTTTCGGCGTGCGCAGAACGCGGGTTGGGCGGAGGATGATTGCGCACGCGTGATAGATGTATACGAGGGGAAAGATCGTTAAGTTCAGGGTTGTTTCACGGCGAATGCACAGGAGGTGGACAATGGCGAAAGGCGCACCGGCTGAATCGAAGAATTTCAGACTCATTGGGCACGACCAGGACGCTGCGTGGGGCGGGGGCAGCCTCGTCGAAGTAAAAAACGGATACGCCTATGTGGGCGCGGTAGGAACGGCGAGCTACGACGGCCCAGAGGGCTGGACTGTCCACGACGTTTCAGACCCCAGCAACCCCAGACGCATTGCCGAGGTGTTCGCGCCTCCCGGCCTGCACAATCACAAAGTCCGCATCGTGGGAGACGACCTGCTGTATGTGAATCACGAGCGACTCAAGACGCCCGAAGGAGAGAAGGCGCGGGCGGGCCTTTGCATTTTCGATATTTCCAATCCAGCAGAGCCCAAAGAGGTGGGCTTTTTCGATCTGCCAGGCACCGGGCCGCACAGATTCGGCGTCGACAACGAGCGCGGACTCGCGTTCCTGCCGAACCATGCCGAAGGGTGGCGGAACCGGGTCATGTGGACGCTCGACATCACGAATCCCCTGAAACCCGAGGTATTGAACATCGTCGGTCTCCCGCAGCAGGATTTGAGCCTCGATTATGAATACGAGGAACCCGAGGATTTCGAACGCTCATGGACGTGTCATGGACCTGCCACGATTCGTGGCGACCGCATGTACTGCGGTTTCTGGGGAGCGGGGATGGGCATTTTCGATTGCGCAGATCTGCGCAACATCGAGTGCGTGGGGCACCTTTGCTGGTCGCCGCCGTTCGTCGGCTCGACGCATACCGTCTGGCCGCTCGGCGACAGGCCCTACGTGGTGGTGACGGATGAGGCGCGCGCGCAGGTGAACTACGAGAGCAGCCAGTTCATGTGGGTGGTGGACATCCGGGACGAGACGAACCCGATTCCCATATCGACCTACATACCGGACAGGGAAGAGAACATGAACCGGGGCGGGCGCTTCGGCGCGCACAACATTCTGGAATATCTCCCAGCGGATGGGCCGTGGAAGGACATCGTCTTCCTCACATATTTCAACTCGGGGCTTCGGGCTATTGATCTTGCGGACCCATTCAAACCCAAGGAGGTTGGCCACTACATCCCGGAACTCAACTTCGGAAAGGACTACGCCCAGTCGAACGACATCGGCATGGACGAGAACGGACTGCTCTATCTGATCGACCGCAACGGGGCGGGAATGCACATATTGGAGTACACCGGATGAACGGACTGCGCAGGCGTCGGAATCCCGCTTTTATGCGGCGGATTCTCTGATGCGAGGAGGGTTTCATGAGCCCGGGTGATTTTTTCGTGGTCTGCGCGGCTTCTTTCCTGGCCACCTACGCGCATCTCGTCTTCGCCCTGATCGCGGACAAGATAGGCATGGTGAAGCTCGACTTCGGAAAGGGCGTGTCCATGCTCCTGTTCGGCGATGCGTATGAGGGGAGTCCGCCTTATACGCTCGGCTTCATCGCCGTGCACCTGAACGGTATTATCTTCGGCCTGATGTACGCCACCTGGGTGGCGGGGTGTCTCCCCGGGCCGAACGTCGCGCGAGGCCTGATCTGGGGCGGGGCGCTTTTGATCTTCTCGCAATGCGTCTTCAACCCGCTCATCACGGGGCACGGCTTTTTCAGCCGAAAGTTCCACCCCAGGGCGTGGCAGACCGCCGTGATCGCCCACGCCATCTACGGCGGCCTCCTGGGCTGGCTCTCCCCGGTACTCTGAGAACAGGCCGCGCCTTATCTTCTCGCTCTTCTCGCCTTGGGCGCTTTCCTTTGTGACGCCCAGCACTTCGCCACGTCGACCGGTGCGGCGATCCAGGCGTCGCCCTTCGCGAGGATGTGCTGAATCAACCTCTCCAGCATCCGCATCCGGTGGTGCTGGCCGATGATCTGGGGGTGGCACATGATGTTGATGTATCCGCCTTCCTCGTACGTGCCCTCGAACTCCTCGACCCATATCGAATAGACCGATTCGGGGTCGCGGATGCCGTGGCCCAGCGGCGGATTCGTGCTGTGGGCGAAGAAGATGAAATCATCCAAACTCCATTTGGTGGGCAACTCCACCAGCCCGCAATCGTGATAGTAGGGCCAGTCGTCGTCCATCATGTTCGAGTGATACAATAGCCCGTGCTTCTTTAGCAGCCTCATCGTGTGAACGCTCGGGTCCGCCGAGGGGGTGCGCGAGCCGAGGATTTCCTGCCCCGTGTCGCGCTTCAGAATCTCCAAGGCGCGAACGAGCAACTCCTCTTCGCGCTCGGCGTCGCACATTTGGTAGGGTTTTTCGTGAATATGGCCGTGATGGCCGATTTCGTGCCCCGCCTTCACGATGGATTCCGTCATTTTCGGCCATTTCTCCACCGTCCAGCTCGGGATGTAGAAAGCGCCGGGAAGGTTGTATTTCCTGAGGAGCTTGAGTATCCGCGGGATGCCCACCTTGGGGCCGTAGGCGCCCATGGAGT
>JAPPHK010000288.1:0-13538 GCA_028820795.1 Nitrospinota bacterium
CGTTCGGCACGGTGGACATCCTCGTCGGCAACCACGGCATCATGATCAACAAGGAAGTCGAGGCCTACTCCGAGCAGGAGTGGGACGACATCATCGACATTAATCTCAAGGGCAACTTCCTGCTCTCACAGGCCATCGTGCCCATCATGAAAGAGAAGAGCTACGGCAAAATCATCTTCATGGCCTCCATCGCCGCCACGCACGCCTTTCCCAACGCCGTGCCCTACTGCGCGAGCAAGGGCGGGGTCTACATGATCACGCGCGCGCTGGCGGCGGAGATATCCAAATGCGGCATCAACGTGAACTGCATCTCGCCGGGCAACACGGCCACGCCGCTGAACCAGCACTTGCAGGACGACCCCGAATTCGTGAAGCTCATGGCGAGCTACACGCCCACGGGCCGGGCCTACATCACCACGGCGGAGATGGCGGGCGCGGCGGTGTTCCTGGCGTCCGACGACGCGAGCGCGGTGCACGGCCTGGACCTCATCGTCGACGACGGCTGGTGCGCCATTTAAGCGCGGGCTGAACGACCGATATGCCCGGCGCGCTCAAACCCATCACGACCCCCACGCTCGAAATCGGTTATCTGGAGGCGGGCGATGAGGCGGCCCCGCCCGTCATCCTCGTCCACGGCTTTCCGGACGACGTGAGAACGTGGGACCGCATCACTCCCGTCCTGAACGATGCGGGCTTCCGGACGTTTTGCCCCTACGTGCGCGGATACGGCCCCACGCGCTTTCTGGACCCCGCGACGCCCCGAAGCGCCCAGTACACCGCCATCGCTTCCGACATCACGGCGTTCGCCGACGCGCTGGAACTCGAGCGCTTCACCCTCGTGGGACACGACTGGGGCGCACGGGCTTCCTATTGCGTCGCGGCCATGCGGCCCAGGCGATTGCGCGCTCTCATCGTCAGCCCCGCGGGCTACGGCACGGGCCGCCCCGCACAGCGGATGTCGGTCGACCAGGTGCGCACGTACTGGTACCAGTGGTTTTTCTGCACAGGCCGCGGCCGCGAGGCGCTTAGCACGGACGCCGCCGGTTTTTGCCGCGAACTCTGGCGGACTTGGTCGCCGGGCTGGGATTTCACGGACGCGGAATACGAGGCCACCGCGCGGTCTTTCGAGAACCCCGACTTCGTGGACGTCGTCATGCACTCCTACCGCTACCGTTGGGGGTATGAGACGCCCGACCCAAAATATGAGGACGCGGAGAGTTTCATGGCGGGACTGCCGGATATCTCCGTGCCGACCGTTCTCATACAGGGCGCTGAGGACGGAGCGTCACGCCCCGAGAGTTCCGAGGGCAAGGAGCGGCATTTCACGGGCGGCTACCAAAGAATCCTGGTGGAAGGCGCGGGACACTTCGCCCAGCGCGAGAAACCCGAGGCCTTCGCCGCCGCCATACTGGAAGCCATGACCGCCAGAACGGATGGATGAGCCTGTGTCCTACACCTGCTACGTGAACGGCCAATACGTACCTGCCGATGAGGCGAAGGTCTCCGCCTTCGACCACGGGTTTCTCTACGGGGACGGCCTGTTCGAGTCCATGACGGTCGTGAACCGGCGCATCTTCCGTTTTCAGGACCACCTGGACCGCATGGAGCGCTCCGCGCGCGCCCTCAGGCTCGAACTGCCGGAATCGCGGGAGCAGATTACGGAGATCGTCAAGGAGTGCGTCAGGCGCTCCGGCATGGATGACGTGTACCTCCGCGTCGTCGTATCACGCGGCGCGGGCTACCCCCTGCTCGACCCCAGGGTGACGGAAAAAGCGACGCTCGCCGTGCTCCTGCACGACCCGGCGCCTCCGCCCGAGACGGGTTCGAGCTACAAGGCGAAGGGAGCGGGCTTGAGGCTCAAGACGGCGGGCGTGCGCAAGGTGCCCTCCGAATCGTTCGAGGCGCGCGTGAAATCGCTCAATTATCTAAACAACGTGATGGCGAGAATCGAAGCCGTCGAATCGGGCTTCGACGAGGCGATTCTGCTCGATATGCGCGGCTTCGTGGCCGAGGCGCCGGGGGAGAACGTCTTCGTCGTGAAGGACGGCGCCCTCAAGACGCCCAGGGCGCATAACGTACTCGACGGCATCACCCGGAAAGTCGTACTCGAAATCGCCGCCGAGGTGGGGATTCCGGCGGAAGAGGCCGACCTCACGCTCTATGACCTCTACACGGCGGATGAGTGTTTTCTCACCTCATCCTTCAGCCGGGTGCACGCCGTGGCCGAGGTGGACGGACGGCCCATCGCAGCACCCGGCCCGATTACGCAAAGATTGCGCGCCGATATTCTCGAGATGGAGAAAACCGAGGGCGAGCCGATAGACTGAAGCGCGCGCCTATTCCGCCAAGGCGGGAAACCGCCCCGGGATTCCGGCGCGCCGGACGCGCACGGCCCATGAAACAGGAGAAGGGTGAAAATGGCGACGATGGAGGATTTCGAGGCGCTGGACATACGGCTCGGGCGCGTGGTCGAGGCGGCGGATTTCCCCGAGGCGAGGAAACCGGCCTATAAGCTCTGGATCGATTTCGGCGAGGAGCTGGGGGTCAAGAAATCATCCGCCCAGCTCACGGCGCTCTATTCTAGGGAAGAACTCCAGGGAAAACTTGTGCTCGCCGTGGTGAATTTTCCGCCGAGGCAGATAGGTCCCTTCATGTCCGAAGTCCTGACCCTCGGCGTGCCGGACGCAGACGGCGAGGTGGTGCTCATCGCGCCCGATGAGAAGGGCGCGGTTCTAGGCGGGCGATTGTTTTAGGTCGAAACCGACCGAAGAGGGAGGTTTCGCCAACCGGGTAGGGGTTGTTGAAAAACCCGCCCCGCTCGTCATTCCACCGCCCTGAAAACCAACCCCCCTACCCCCCTTGACAGGGGGCAAGAAAAAGCAAAACCCCCTCTACCCGGCGGGGGCACATCGCCTTTTTATACCCCCCTGTCAAGGGGGGTAGGGGGGGTTGCATTTACCCTCTCAGGGGCTTTTGCAACAACCCCTTTTCGGTCGCGATTGATTATCTGGTTCGTTCGATGAGTTCGCGCAGGGCCATGCGGCTTTCCGCCTGCCCATCAATGAGTTCACGCATCGCCATGCGGCCTTCCGTCTGCTCTGCGATGAGTTCGCGCAAGGATGTCATCGACTCTCGATGATTCGCCATGGCTTCATCGTGTTTGCGCTCCGAATCCGCCGCCCGGACATCCGCCCCCCGCGCCATGACGCGGATGCCGTGATACATCATGGCGAGGATGCCGAGCGTGCTCCCCGCCGTTACCAGTAAATTCAAGGTTTCGTAGGTCGTCATCGTCTTTTACCCGTTTCGTCCGGCGACTTCGTCTTTTCCATTATAGCCGATCCGTCCCCTTCCGCAATGACGGCTGAAGGAAGGATTGCCGTCTGCTTTGCAGGGGTCTCATAATGCGACCCGTGGTTTGGACGGCCAAGGGTGAAGGGACGCATGTATGCGTCCCCTACAGTCCCAATGATATGTTCGTGAAATTCGACCATCACCCGCTTACGTCAAATCGGGCCGTTCCTCGTCCTGGTAGTGCGCGAGACCCTTGGGGGCGGTGCCGTTGTTGCGAAGCACGTGCATGGGCGCGGGCGTGAGCGGCTTCCACTGGGTTTCCTCGGGGGGGTCCGGCCACTCGTGCGTGAGATGCCGGTAGGCGTTCGGACCGGTAGCCGCTTCCAGATGCGCGCACACGTCGTCGCACACCGCGCGCTGGCCGATTCTATCGCCCACGTCTCCGAGCATGCGCCCGAAGGGATACTGGATGAAGACCGCCCTCGGCACGCAGACCTTCTCGGAAACTTCCGGCTGGTTGCATATCGAGACGGTGGCGATTCCCAACTCTTCCAGTCTTCTTTGCAGCAGGCTCACGGACCGCATGCAAAGCGGTCAGACGGGGATGAGAAAGGCCGCGTCCACGCCCTCCGCGTGCATCTTCTCCGCCATCAGGGGGGCCGTCTTCTTCATCAGGGGGTGGAAGTTGGGCGTGTAGCCCATCGTGGAGTAGAGGGTATCCGCCAGCGCGCCGATTTTCCCCTCGCGCTCGTAGTCGAGAAAAATATCCACCGGAAACGACACGTTCCGGTCTTTTTTGAGATACTCGGTGTTGATGTGCAGGTGCGAGTATTCGCAGTCATCCTGGGCGGCGGTTTTGGGAATCTCGCGGTGGGTGGGATCTCCCCAGTGCGGCTCGCGCCACTCACGCTCATAGTCGAAGGAGACGTCTCCTTTCATGAATATGCCCGCCGTGGAGACGAGGGTGACCTTGCACTCTGAAAGCGGTTTCGGCAGCGGCGTCCACGGCGTCTTGGCCGGGTCGGCGGGCCGCATGGCGTCGATGCGCGTCTTGCTGCCGGGATAATAGACGTAACCATCGACTTCCGTGATCGGTGACATGAGGACTTGCTCCTTTATCAAATCAATAATTCGTATAAAGAACGCATAAAAGCTGATTCGCCAATTCCGCGTTTCCTTCGACCTCGAGGCGGCCCGTGGCCTGCATGGCCCCGCGCTTCGCGCGCCCGTAGAGCAGAAGGAAGTGCGCCTCGCCGTCCGCGGTGATGACGGCGTCGTGCGAACCCGACACGTCGGCGGATTCCTTCGCTTCCTGGCCGGAGACGGTGATCGTCCACTCTCGCTCCGGCTCCCGCGAGCGGAACAGGAAGCGCCCGTCGAACGACAGGTTCTCGCGGACGCCGAACAGGCGGCTCTGGCTCGCGGGCAGGAATGTCATGACGCCCTCCACGCCTTCTTCGGAGACGCGGGCTTCGGCGTCATCGCCGTAGCGGACGTCCCAGTCGTGCGCCACGAGCTCGACGAGCCGGAGCCCGATCCAGGCGTCGAGCCGCGTCAGCCCCCGGGGGTGAAAGCCGAGCTTGCCGAGATCGCCCGCGGTGATCTCCGCAAGCGCGCCGTTCACATCGGCGGCGGAAGCGTCGAACGCACCCATCATCTCCTCCCTGGGCAGGGCCATGAGTTCCTCGCCCTTGGCGGCGCGGATGGCGAAAAACTCCTTCACGTTGCTACCGTAGGGCGGTTCGGGCGGCAAACTTTCCAGAGCCCTTCGAATCGAGTTCGTGTAAAAATCGGCTCCCGTCGCCAGATGGGAGACGGCGTGCTGCGCCCCCCAGCCGGGGCAGAAGGTATCCACCTCCCAGCGCGCGTCCGAAAAACCGCGCCAGTACGCCGAGAGGCGCTGGGTTTCCGATTTCACAAGGGCGACTCGGGAAAGTTGTTCTTCAGGACTCACGTGGGCGCACCTCCGTCTCGCGTGATAGCGATTCGTCTTTGAAATGAAATCCCCACTTACGATCAAAAAAAGTGAATGGAGAGAAGTTCCAGTATTGCGAAACCAGGGGCCGCTGGCAAGGCCCGCTAGCTGGCGGGGGGAGGGCGAGTTCTGCTAGGTTAGGGCCTCGGTGCGAGGAGGCGTAATCGAAGGCGGATTCTCACGAATGCGCTCCTCTTTTCAGGAGACGAAAACCCATGTCGCCGCTGATGGTGGTCGCAGACGCCGAAGGCAACCTGTTCGAACACCCCGAACTCGAGATGGTGGGCGCACTTGGGGCGGAACCCGTGGCGCCAGAACCCGAGGAACTCTCCCCCCTGCCGGAAGGGAGCAGGTTCTTCACCATCCCGGACAGCGTTCCCGTGGGCGGCGACGCCGAGGAAAACGCGCTCGTAAGCGTGGATGAAGCGGACTGGGGCGAGGGGCCGGCCGCGCTGCAGGCCGCCTGCACGTTTCCCTCGCCGAGCTGGATGCGCACCCTGCTCCCCTTCGCCGAGAGAGACCCCGGCGCGGCGGTGCTTCCGCTCTGGGCCTACACCGCGCTCGGCTTCGATGAAGAGACGGGCGGATTCGTATGCGCCGCCGTTCAGGTCGACGACTGCCCGCGCTGGGAGCCCGGGGAATACGACGACTCGGGCCTCCCCGGGCGAATCGAGCGGATGCGCGAAGCCCACCCCGAAAACCGGATGATCCCCCACCTCGCGCGCTGTGCGAGCGAGTTCCACTGCTTCGCGGCGAAGAACTTCTTCGCACGCCGCTGGGAGATGGGCCTGCCCATCGCTCCGCTTTGCAACGCGGATTGCCGGGGATGCATATCCCTCCAGACGGACGACCTCTTCCCGGCGAGCCACCAGCGCATCGAGATCGTCCCCACACCTGAGGAGCTTTGCGAGATCGCCCTCCCCCATCTCGATGGCGCCAAGATGGCCGTCGCGAGCTTCGGCCAGGGCTGCGAGGGCGAGCCGCTGCTCCAGGCGGGCGTGGTCGAGCGCGCCTGCCGCCTCATCCGCGAGCGGACGGGGAGCGGCACCCTGCACATGAACACGAACGGCAGCCGCCCCGAGTGGATGGCGCGCCTCGCGGCGGCGGGCATCGAAAGCATCCGCATCAGCACGAACAGCACCACACCCGAGTGGCACCGCGCCTATTACCGGCCCGAGACGTATGACTTCACCGACGTGGAAGACTGCGTGAAGGCCGCCGTGGACGCAGGCCTGTACACGCAGATCAACTACCTGGTCTTCCCCGGCGTCACGGACCTGGAAGCCGAGGTCGAGGCCATGCTCGACTTCGCCGGACGCACGGGCCTGCACGTCATCCAGATGAAAAACCTCTGCATCGACCCCGCGCTCTACCTCGACACCCTGCCCGAGTTCGGGGAGGCGGGCGAGGCGATGGGCATGGTGCGGGCTCTGGAAATTTACCGCCAGGAGCTGCCCGACGTGGCGATCCGCTACTTCAACCGGCCCAGGGAAGAGTGGCATATCGACCCCAAAGGCTCGAAGGCCGGGGCCGCGCGATGAACGAGAATCTCCTGCAAATCAAGCCCATCTCCGAGATGCCCCTCGTGCGGCGCGGCGCGCCTGAGCCGATGGGACCCGAAGCGCCCGGCGCCGCGCTCATCTCCTTGGGCTGCGCCAAGAACACGGTGGATTCCGAGATCATGCTGGCCGCGCTCGCGGGCGCCGGCTACCGTCTCGTGAGCGACGCGGGAGACGCGCAGGTCGCCATCGTCAACACGTGCGGCTTCATCGAGGACGCGAAGCGCGAATCCATCGATACGATCCTCGAAATCGCCCGGCTAAAGGAGGCGGGCGGTCTCGAAACCCTGGTGGTGGCGGGATGCCTGGCCGAGCGCTACCGGGGAGAACTCGCCCAGGGCCTGCCCGAGGTGGACCTGTTCATCGGAACGCGCGAGTACGACCGCCTGCCCGAGCTCCTGGGCGGCGGCACGCGCGAGGCGTTCTCCGACACCCTGATGGACTACGGCAGGAGGCTGCCGCGCATCCTCGCCGAACCGGGCCCCAGCGCTTACTTGAAAGTCGCCGAGGGCTGCTCGCGGCCCTGCACGTTCTGCGTGATCCCGAGGTTCCGCGGCAGGTTCCGCTCGCGCCCGCTCGACCTGGTGGTGGAAGAAGCAAGCGCGCTGGCCGAGGCGGGCGTGCGCGAAGTGAACCTGCTCGCACAGGAGATCACGAGCTACGGCCTCGACTTGGGCCTCGGCTTCTCCCTCGCGAGGCTGCTCGAGGAGCTGAACGAGGTGGAAGGCCTCGAATGGATCCGCGTGCTCTACAACTACCCGCGCGGCGTGACGGACGAGCTGCTCGACGCCTACCGCGAATTGCCGAAGGTGTGCGAGTACATCGACATGCCGCTCCAGCACGTCGCCACGCCCGTGCTCGACGCCATGCGGAGGGGGGTCGACGAGGCGGGCACGCGCGAACTCGTATCGCGCATCAAGGAGCAAGTGCCCGGCTGCGCGCTCAGGACCACCATGCTCGTCGGCTTCCCGGGAGAGACGGACGCGGACTTCGAACGCCTGCTCGACTTCGCGGAGGAGACGCGCTTCGCCCGGCTGGGCGGCTTCGTCTTCTCGCCCGAGGATCGCTCCATCGC
This sequence comes from Nitrospinota bacterium, assembly GCA_028820795.1. Classification (GTDB taxonomy): domain Bacteria; phylum UBA8248; class UBA8248; order UBA8248; family UBA8248; genus Bin107. The sequence continues at coordinate 7,904 of JAPPHK010000288.1, forward strand.
GGCGCGGCTGCCCGATCAGGTGCCCGTGGAGTTGGCGCGTGAGCGCATGGCGCGCCTGCTGGCGCTCCAGGAGCGCATCATGGCCGAGGACAACGAGGCGCTCATCGGCCAGGAGACGCAGGTGCTCGTCGAAGGCCTCTCGGGAGAGGGGCTTCTCCGGGGGCGCACCCGGCTCCAGGCCCCGGAAGTCGACGGCGAGGTATTCCTGCACGAGACCGAAGCCGAACCGGGAGAGATCATACCGTGTGAAATAATCGGAACCGACGGCGTGGACCTTATCGCACGCGGTATCGCGGCGGACGAAAAAGAGAATCTCAAGGAGAAGGCATGAACGAGACATCCGGTTACGACCCCGAAGCCTTCCGCGAGTTCGAGCGCACGGGCTGGAACGGCGCCGCGGGGGAATACAACGATCTCTTCGGCGTCATCACCGCGCAGGCGGTCCCCACGCTGCTCGACGCGGCCGACGCGCGCTTCGGGACGCGTTTGCTCGATCTCGCCTGCGGGACGGGCGTCGTCTCGGCGGGGGCGCTCATGCGCGGCTGCACGGTGGTGGGGGCCGATTTCGCCCCCGACATGGTGGCCCAAGCCTCGCGCCGCTGGCCGGGGGCGGAGTTCAGGCTCTGCGACGCGGAGGACATGCCCTTCGAGGACGCGCGCTTCGACGCCGTGGCGAGCAATTTCGGGTTCCTGCACTTCCCGTATCCGGAAGTCGCGCTGGCCGAGACGGCGCGCGTGCTCAGGTCCGGCGGAAAGCTCGCCTTCACCGCCTGGACGCACGACGCGGGCCACCGATCCCTCATGGCGCGGGCCATCCAGGAGCACGGCGACCCGGACGTCCCTCTCGTGGCCGGCCCGCCCGAGCCGTTCCTGGAAGACGATGAAAAATGCGCGCGCGTGATGACGGCGGCTGGCTTCGCAGCGCCCGAGGTCTCAGCCTTCACCCTCTACATGAGGGCGGAAGAACCCGCCCGGATCATCGAGGTGTTCGAGAAGTCCACCGTGCGCACGGCCTCGCGCCTCGCCTCCCAGACGGCGGAAGCGAGAGCGAAGATACGAGAAGCGCTCCTCGACATGCTGCGCGAGTACGAGAGCGAGGGAACCTGCGCGGTGCCGATGCAGGCGTGGCTCATGTCGGCGGAGAAGAGGTAGGGCGGTCGTTCACGGACGCATTCGGCTGTAGGGGCGGTTCGCGAACCGCCCCTACGGAACCCCAGCGAACGGACAGGTCGCGACCTGTCCCTACAGGGTCGGTTGCCCTCAGAGCGCTTGTGAAAATTTAAGATCGTTATTCCGGTGTAGGGGCCGCATATATGCGGCCCGGCCTTTTGGCCCCCAAGGAGAGTCGCATATATGTCCGACCTACAACCCCCCCTTGTCAGGAGTTGTTGAAAAACCTCCGGGAAGTGGTATTGGATTGCGCGCACGCTTTTGAAGTTCACTCCCCCCTTGAGGGTCGGCCTTCTCTAATCGGTCGATATTGACCACCACCGTCATTCCGGCGAAAGCCGGAATCCATTTGCGGGTGCGGGTGAATACAAATCGGCGTTTCATTCCCCGCCGATGCGCGGGAACCCTGACGAAAAGCAAAAGGCGTAAAAATGGATTCCGGCTTGAAACATGCCGGAATGACGATGATCTGCGGGTCGAGCCGGTGCTGGGGCGGTTCGCGAACCGCCCCTACGCAGACGAAATCGGGCGGACACACAGGTCCGCCCCTACGGAAACCCCTTTAACGGACAGGTCGCGACCTCGGACAGGCACAGAGGCCTGTCCCTACGCTACCCTGCAACGTGATAAAAGCAACCCCCCTACGGGCTCACGTGCGCGGGCGGCGTCTTCCCGTTCATCCAATCCACGATGGCCCCTATCGTCTCGCGCTCGACTCCCAAAAATCCATGGGCGCTCAACGGACCACAAGCACGGCTCCTCGGCGGGTCCCCACCGCTCACGGTGATGAACCCCTTGCGGGGACTTTTCGTGATGGTGCGATATGAGGCCAGCGCGTCGGTGTAGGTGGTGACGCGGCATTCATCGTCCGCATGATGCGCCATCAACACGGGGCGTTCGATTTTATCCGTATGGAACACGACGTCCGACATGCTCGCCGTGAGGACGTAGCCCTTCACGTTCGGGTGCGTCATCACGGTCGCCAGGTATCCGACTGAGAGCGTGCCCCGACTCGTGCCGATCAGGAATACCTCGCACGCTCCCTCGTTCACCAGAAAATCCACCGCCGCGGCCATGTCCGCATGGTGCTCTTTCGACGCCCGGAAACCAGCGTACATGCCGCCGCTCCTGTCCGAAGGCGCTGGGACGGCGACCGTGACGAACCCCGCCCTTGCGAAGAGGGGAGAGCTTCTCACCAGAAAATTTCTTGTGGTGCTCATACGTCCCTGGCGTTTTCTCGTGACCCGCTTTCCCTTTCCGCCCGGAAAAAGAAGCACGGCCTTGCATCCCGCGTTCGTCGCCTTCGCGATCAGAAGGCGTTGTCGAACACCCTCCCGCGTGGGGATATATACATCCTCCCATTCAAGCGGCGCGCCGCCTCTGAAATCCCGGTACAGCAGGACATCGACCTTTTCTCTCTCGATCTGCGCGGCGTGAAGCCCGTCGCCGCCCAAAAGGACGCAGGAGAGCATCGCCGCCAGGATAAATCGCGTCATTTTTGCTGCTCCGCCCTACTCCGATTTCCTGAATGGCATGATGGAGCCGGTGCGCTTCATGGGTTTCTCCAGCCGCCAGAGTTGCCTCTCGAGCGCGTCCTCGGAGCACGCCCCGAGCGCGAGCGAGCGCGCCATGTGGCGGCTCGGGAGCCTGCGGCCGCCCCGCGTGAGGCGGGAGGGTTCCGGGCCGATGGTGATGCACTTCTCGGGATGCGCCTTGAGACTCAGGCGGTAGTTCTCGAAGCGCCAGTCCTGAAGGGCGGTGCCGTCGCATTTTTTCAGCATCAGCTTGGCGCCGTCCGCAGCGGAAGCGGCGGCGACGCACAGGCCGTATTCGGGCATCCGGAGCATGCCCTTCTTTACCGCGGCGGGGTCGAAATGCTCGTCGAGGTTCCAGATGCCCTCCTTGCAGGTGTGCACGGAGAGGGCGGCGGAGGTTCTCACGCGGTCGCGGTGCCCGGGAATGTCGATGCAGTGAAACCGCGGTTCATCGAGTGGATAAAACGCCTTGATGAAGACGACATCCTTTTCCATGGCCTGCGCCTGTTGCGTGGAATACGCGAGCGCCGCAATAACCGCAAGACAAATCACCACCGCACACCGACAGATACGCCGAATCATTTTTATCTCCTTATCCCTGAACGAGGCGGGAGGCGGCGCCAACGCCCGCTGGTCTGATTTCGTTTCACGCGATGCTTTCACGCAGGGGGAGCCGTGTCAACGAGGTCTCGAACCCTCTCTCATCGGGCTGTTGAAAAACTCCTCTCTGCCTCATCCTGAGTAGCGGCGAAGCCGCGTATCGAAGGATGCCTTCTCCCCCGACACGAGGCGTTCGACTATCCTCGCCCTTCGATACGCCGCCTCCGGCGGCTACTCAGGGTGAGGAAAGAGGCGTTGGCGGTTCGCGGGGGTCGAACCCGATTCAGGAATGAGAGTTCGACGCGACCGGGGAGGTAGCGTTCGCTGCCCTTGACGGGAGTTTTTCAACAACCCCCACCGGCCGGGTTCGCCGAGGGCGAGAAAAGCACTGGTACGCCATTCCTCACCCGCCGTCTTCACTTCAAGGGCGAAGACCCGCCCGCGCGTTTTTGTTTGACATTCGGAATTGCTTGTCCGATCATTTATCCAGCGGCAAAAACCACGAGGCCACAACCCGAACCAGCCGCCTTTCAAGCAAGCCGCCGGATACAGGAAGTATCTCCATCCCCCTGGAGGTGGAAAGGCGGGTAATTCATCTCCCAAATCGTGGATTTTGCGGCAAATGACGCGACTGCTCCTGTGGCCGGGCGAATCGCCGTCTCTCTCATCATTCGAGAAACGACAATTATATCGACGTCCCCCCGTCTCTACCCATCCACTCGCGATTGACAAGCCTGGTGTCTTGTCCGATCATTTTCTCGCCACAAAAGCCACGGCAGCCGTAGACTTCGGGCTGCCCGCTGAATAAAAGACGGCCTCCAGTCACCTGGCGGCCGGAATAGGCGGGAAACCATCTCTTCGATCGTGGTTTTTGTGGCAGACAGCCCGGATCGACTGCTGTCCGGCGAACGACCCTCACCCACAGTCCAGAAAAACGGACCCTGCCCGACAATGAATCCATCTGACCGGATACCGAAACCGCCCAGGAAACAGTTTGCCCATCCTGAGAATCTCACAAAACAAACGCCGTCATATTTTCTGGTTTCGCGCCATTTTTTTGTGCGGCATTCGGCGCTTGTCATAAAATTCCTTACCGGGAAGATAGAATTTCCGGGTTACGCATATCGCTTCGCCCGCACAGCCCAAAACAATGCCGAAACCTGCTGTCGAGCCGGTCGTAATTTCGTATGCCGCAAAACCCAAGGCGGCCGACCCGGTGCGGGCCTCACGCTGAACGGATTCCGGCCTCCAGTCACCTGGAGGCCGGAAAAGGCGGGAAACCATCTCAATCGATCGTGGTTTTTGTGGCAGACAGTCTGGATCGACTGCGATTGCGCTCGGGGAAGCAACCCCTTTCACCAGATTTTGGTCCCGCCCGTTCATCTTTCTGAATCGCCGACAAAGGGCTTCGCCTTGTTATTTCCTTCTCGATAAGGGAAAAAGAAACTCGACTTCGACGATTCCTAAACCCCGCGCATATATTCTCCCAAAAATCGACCTGTGTGAAAATCGGCAAATAGCTGAAAAAAGCTTGACTTCATCCTTGCGCCGGAAACCCGGAAATCTTCCACAACAAGCAGAGGGAAATTACCCCGAAATCCGTTTCAGAAAAGAAGCGGCCAGAATCTCACCCGCTGCTGTTTGTCCTTGTGAATCAAGCATTTGACATTCTTCCGGTTATCACCTATCTTTTTCGTAGCCACAAAAACCACGATGCTCGATTTCAGGCAGCCCGCTAAAGCAAAAGACTCTCTCCATCCTCTGAAGAGCCGAGCCTGCGGGAATCCTTCTCTTCAATCGTGCCGTCGTGGCGAATCAGCCGTGTCTAACTGCGGCCAGACGAATCGCCGCTCAACACAATCGGGGAGATTCGAAATGTCATACGCAAAAAAACGATTCGGGCAAACAACATCTTTCTCGTTCGTGCCGCTTTTTTTCACGCTGGTATGCGCCCTTGCGCTATCGGGCTGCGGGGGCGGCGGCGGATCTTCGGGGCGCATGGACCCGATGACGATGCAGTGCCCCGACGGAAGCACCGTGCCCGTGGGTGAACAATGTCCACCGCAAACGATGACGTGCCCCGACGGAAGCACCGTGCCCGTGGGTGAGCAATGTCCCCCGCAGACGATGACGTGCCCCGACGGAAGCACCGTGCCCGTAGGTGAGCAATGTCCACCGCAAACGATGACGTGCCCCGACGGAAGCACCGTAAATGTGGGAGAGCAGTGCCCCCCGCAGACGATGACGTGCCCCGACGGAAGCACCGTGCCCGTAGGTGAGCAATGTCCACCGCAAACGATGACGTGCCCCGACGGAAGCACCGTGCCCGT
>JAPPHK010000288.1:13638-16428 GCA_028820795.1 Nitrospinota bacterium
GTGAGCAATGTCCACCGCAAACGATGACGTGCCCCGACGGAAGCACCGTGCCCGTAGGTGAGCAATGTCCACCGCAAACGATGACGTGCCCCGACGGAAGCACCGTAAATGTGGGAGAGCAGTGTCCGCCTCCGACCCGATCGCGAATGCTTAACGCGGCGGAGATGCTCTCACCCTCTCTGGCTGCGGATGCTATCAGAAACTACTTAAGGGCGACCGGTGTAGGTGCGCGCCCGAGAACCAGACCTACGCCAACCGCCATCACATCAACGTTTAGCAGCACAACGCAGTCTTCCAACAGACGACAAGACGGGCGAACCGAGGACCGATGGGTTTTCCAGGCGGAATATGACAGCAACGGACAGTTGTTCTTCACCCGAAGTCGCCGAACGAGTACCCGGCATTTTCTCTCTCACTCGAACGATTCAGCCGTAACGTCCAACAAGCTGGACGATTTGCCGAGTCCGGGATGGAAAGGAGTCGAAACCGAGGCGGACTATACCGGAGGCCTCGTCTATTGGGATGCTTTCTCCGATATCGAGGACGCCCAAGATGCGGATTATCTGACTCTCGGATATTGGCTGATTGTTGGCAGAGACTCCAATACGGGTCAACTCTCAGGCTCTATCGTAGGTGTCTCCGGTGGAGGTTCTGACGGCTTCATGAGCGATAATCTCGCCGGCCTCACGGGTACGGCGTCCTACGAGGGACCGGCCACCGGAGTCGTAATGAGCAGGGAAAACGCCACTGCGGCTCCTGATATTTTGTACTTCAATGCGAAAGCGAGCTTGACGGCCGATTTCGGCGACGCCGCCGCTTTCGGGTCCATCTCCGGCAGAATCATCGAGGGCATGACGGAAGAAGGCGACGCCTTGCCCGAGGTGACCCTCGGGTCCGCAGCTATACTTCCGAATAGCAACATTGCAGGTAATGGAGGAAATTACTTTGGCGACACCAGCGGCATGACCGACGCGGGCGTTGCCTTTTCAGGTAAATGGGGAGGCAAGTTCTACAGCAACGGCGCCAGCGCGACGGATCATCCAGGCTCTGTGGCCGGCACCTTCGGCGCCAAGACGGCGGATGACCTCCAGGCCATCCTGGGCGCTTTCGGCGCGTATAAACAGTAGTCGACCGCAAGGCCCGCCGTCCATTCCCCAGACCCACGACGCGGCGGGCCGCCCCCCACTCGCCGCCTCCGGATTCCACCGGGGGCGGCGGCAGGCTCAATCGGACGTGAGCTTCATTCAGAAAACGCATCAACCGCATCGAGGAGAATGAACATGTCCCGGTTTTCGAAGCTTTTTCTCATTGAAACTCCTTTTTCATGTCTGGCTCTTTTGTTTGTAATGGCAATCACCCTCGTGCTCTCGGGCTGCGGCGGGGGGGGAGGTGGTGGCCCGAGAGTGTCACAGCCGCCGATGGTCACGCCGACGCCAGACCCGATGCCAGATGGTGGCGTACAGACACCTAAAGCAGTGACCTCTCTACGTGAAGCCGCAAAAGCAATCCCGCGACTCGGAAGAAGATCTGTTACACAATCCAGCAACACGGACGGAAGCAACGTAACAACGGACACGGTCGAAGCCGTGTTCGATTACGGGCAAATGTCAATGACCGTTACTCGCTCCGATGGAACCCAGTTTGCGCTGGATAGCATGACAGATGCATCTTCAACTGCGCTTGGCACGCCGGTTCGGAGTGGCCAGATCGCCCGCGAATGGCAGCTGGAAAAGCAACTCTCTGGTCAAACTGCGACTGTTCGGAGTTTCGGTGAAATTCCCGCCGGTGAATTTCCACTACGCGCCGTCCGGGCATCGGGAAATTATGCGACCAATGACACTGTGATTAAGGAATGGGAGGCCAGTGGTCGAAGCAAGCCGCTTATACCCCAGAGCTATATCGATTGGCTGAAGAAGCTACATGTGAACCTGGTCGGTTTTTCTATATCTCTCTACTATGAAGACAGCATGGATAGCACGGTGGAACGCCTATATACCGGGGACACCGTCCTGACATACTCTGATGACGCGATCAGGCAATTCATCCGGGAATTCAAGCAACATGGCATTGACACGTATCTGACCCTGTCTTTTGAATCTCAGGATGCCGAAAACTCGAGTCGCCCCGTGCTACGATGGCAACTCGGAGATTCGGGCGAGCCGCAAACAGGTGTTCCACCAGACAATCCAGATGTTTTTGTGAGGATTTTGCCCGAAAACTGGCCGTGGAATCCTGACCACCCCGATCATAAGAGATTCGTCGCCGAATTCTGGAAAACTTTTACGGATCAAGTGGTGCATTTTGCCCGAATCGCGGAAGAAGAAGGCGTGCCGATATTCTCCTTTGGAACGGAAACCGATCGCCTTTTTCTCAGAACCCGTTCGGGGGGCTCCTGGCCTAACGATTTCGGGCTGGAACTCCAGAATATGGTGCGCCGCGTGCGTGAGGTGTACAGTGGTCTTTTGACCTATGACATGCACTACAGCGCACTCACATATGACGAGCCCGGCGAAAAATATTTCTGGGAAGACCTGGGCCTTGATATCGTGGGTGTCAGCGCCTATTTCGAAATGGCGGATTCGCCGCCAACATCCGTCATAAGCGTCGAAGATTTTGAAAAGCGTTACGAAGAGGTATTTCAAAAATATCTCCAACCTCTGGCTGAAAGAAACCCTGGTCGACCAATCGTGTTCCTGGAGTACGGCACTATCGATACTGTCGGAGCTCCTGCGTCTCCAGGCGCGACCGATTTCCGGGCGTTCGTATTTCAAGACAGGGATGGCAATGGAC
>JAPPHK010000319.1 GCA_028820795.1 Nitrospinota bacterium
TGGGCGGCCTCGACGTCGACAACCTCGAACACCTGCGCCCCATGTGGGAGGGCGGCGCGCTCGGCTTCAAGGGCTTCATGTGCGATCTGCACGGCGTGCCGGATCTCTCCGAGGGGGTGCTGCTCAACATCATGCGCGAGGTCAAATCCTTCGGCGGCACGGTGATGCTGCACTGCGAGAGCGACTCCATCCTCAATAAAGCGAAAGAGAAGATCGACGCCGATAACCGGACGGACTACATGTGCATCAGCGACTGGCGAACCCCCGAGAGCGAATACGTCGCGACGCTGGACGCCGTGGCGCTCGCCGAACTCACGGGCTGCAAGGTTCTGGTGGCGCACGTGAGCCAGCCCGTTCTGCTCGATGCAATCCAGGCGGCGCGCGGGCGCGGTGCGCGGATATATGCCGAAAGCTGCCCCCAGTATTTCTATCTCGACCATTCGCATCTGGAAGAACTCGGGCCGTTCGTCAAGTTCACGCCGGTCATCCGCTCGGCCGAGACGAGGGACGGAATGCGCGTGGCTTTGGGGCGCGGCATGGTGGACACCATCGGCACCGACCACTGCCCCTTCCCCCGCCAGCGGAAGGTGGACGGCCTCGAGAACATCCACGATGCGCCCTTCGGGATACCGGGCGTGGAGACCACGGTGCGCCTGATGCTGAACGCCGTGAGCGAGGACGTCTTGACGCTCAACCAGATGGTGCGCGTCTGCTGCGAGCAGCCCGCGCGCGTCTTCAACATCTATCCGCGGAAGGGGTGCATCCAGCCGGGCGCGGATGCCGACTTCATCGTCGTGGATATGGAGAAGGAAGAGACGCTGCGCGATGCGGACATCGTCTCCAAGTGCAAGTGGACGCCGTTCGACGGCTGGACGATGAAGGGCGCGCCCGTGATGACGCTCGTGCGCGGCGAGGTCGTGATGGAAGACGGCGAGGTGACCGGGAAAGCGGGCTACGGCGAGACCGTGGAGCGCCCGGGGGGTTGAGGGAGAATCCGGCGATTCGGCGTTGAGTTCCCCGGTGTCCGAGGAATGAAGTACCCGCGCTCGCCCGGGAGCGTATTGACGCTCGCCGGTGGGCAACGGTACGCTCCCGCGGAGTCGGACATCGCCGCTATCCGCCAAAGACGCCCAGTTCCTTCAGCGGCTTGATAACTTCGGACACATTATTTATTGAGGCCTGCATGAAATTCCTGAGACTGATATCCCTGTTTTTCGTTCTGCTCACGGCGGGTTGTGTCGGCGGCGGAGGCTCCGCTCCACCGCCAATCCCGACCCCCACGCTTACGCCCATCCCCCAACCGTTTCGCTCACAGACAAGCTTCGTCGACAACGTCCTCAGCGTCGACGTGCGCTACCACGACGGGCGCACCCGCACCCTCGATTCCGTCCGGCATCATCAAGCTTCGTGGGGGCTTTACCTCCCCCGGCCCCTGCAACCCGGCCATACCAGCCGCGAATGGATGCTCACGGAAAACCACTACGACGGCAGGATCCTTCTCTACGCCGTCGTCGATTGGGACGACGACAACCCCGCCGACTACCTCGCGGCCGGATGGTGGCTCGTCTATCCGTCCGGCGCACCCTATTGGGCTGTCGAATCCGCCACGCGCGGCGTCTTTATCGATGGCCCGGAACTCGACCCCGCCAGACCGCCCGACATGCCCATCACCGGCACGGCCACCTACGTCGGCGGCTCCGGCGGCCTGTACACGTACGAGTACGGCCGCAACTGGGGCGAGCTGGCCGGTTCTTCCGAGATCACGGAATTCTCAGGCGTCATCTTGTTGACCGCCGACTTCGGCAACAGAAGCATCAACGGATGTCTCGGGTGTATCGAGCCGATCGAGGTCAATCCCGGCCGGCATCTCTATCCGATCCTCTCCTGGCGCAGCCCCGACCCCGCGGCGTTGCCGACCGACTACGACTTACGCTTTTCCGCATCCTTTGACGCTGTAGGCGCATTCGAGGGCAGCGAGGTCACCGTCACCCATCCCGAACGCACGATTACGACCTCCGCAGGGACGTGGCGCGGCCAGTTCTCGAACGTGCCGGATGCCGACGGCAACCCCCGGCGTGTGGTCGGCTCGAGCGATGTTCACTTCGCCGAAGACGACGGCTCGACAGGACGCTTCACGGGCATCTTCGATGCGCTTACGCCCGCAACGCTCAGGCCCGATGCGGGCAACGCGGCCGACCCGAACTAAAATACGCCTCTACGGCCAAAACACGCCCCGCCTCTTCCTGACTACGCCGCCCACGCGCCCATCTCTATCTCCGCGGACGGCCCGCGTCGCGAACATACGGCGGCGGACCTGGAGCCCGTCTACCTGAATAGGGACAACCACAGGGGGTCGTCCCTGCGCTTTCATACGCACCGGAACAGATCCGAAATCCCGAACGAACACCACCGAGACGAAAAGGCTCTCCGGTGCGAATCCCCTCCCCAAATACGACACACGGGTCGCGTCCTGTCCCTGCCAGCGTGAGTTGCGCTCGCAGGAAGCGCGCAGTTCCCCGCATATGCGCTTGGTGTATGTCGCGCATCGACGGATATGATGGCGAAGCCGACCGGCTCGCCCGGAGCTTCAGGAATTTCCGTTCATTTCGATAAAATTCGATAAATTCACGGGGTTATTCGATAAATTTCAGTAAATTTTCGAGGGGAAATGCGAGAAAATGCGGGGACTTGCGGGGGCGGGATGCGCGAAAATGCGGGCAAATGCGCGCTCGAAAACCAGTTGTGACGGCCGAATTCCGCCGCCGCATCGAAGCGCAAGGGAATTCCGCCATGGCACTCGAGGCCCGCGATAACGGCAATTGCGGGAAATTGCGGCGTGGAATATCCCCGGATTCGCCAGCCTCGTGGATTCAGGGGATACGGGATTTGTGAAAACCAGATAGCCTGAAGATGTTTGTTCGAAATCCCGCGAGGCGCCTCCCAGAACGTTAAAGCCCGCTCATCCGGCTGATAGATATCGCCTGATAAAGGATTGAAATTACTTTCGTTCCTTCTCCAGTTCCAGGAGTTTTCTCTTGCGCTCCACCCCCCAGCGGTAGCCCGCGAGGCCGCCGTCGCCCCGAACCGCCCTGTGGCAGGGAACCAGCAGCGCCACCGGGTTTTTTGCGCAAGCGCTTCCGACCGCCCGCGCGCCCTTGGGAAGACCCAGGTCCTCGGCAATTTCTTTGTATGTCATTGTTTTTCCGGGAGGAATGGATTTAAGCCGCTCCCACACACGGCACTGGAAAGCGCTGGCGCGCACGTCGAGTGGCAAGGATTCAGGCGACGAACCGCCACTGGCGAGACGCGCGACTATATTCAGGTAACCCTTTAACTCACCATCACTACGGATCAGATTCGAATGGGGATACTCGTTTTTCAAATCGGCGACGAGCTCGCCGACCCGCTCTCCGATACTCACGCGGCACACGCCCTTATCGGTTGCCGCCACCAGCAGCCTGCCCAGCCTGCAAGTGGAGATGCCGTAGCGTATCGTAACGCCTTCCCCGCCCTTTTTGTACGTCGCCGGCGTCATGCCCAGATAACGCGATGCGCCCTCGTACACCCCCCGGCTCGAGCCGTACCCGGCCTCGTAGCCGGCGCCCGCCAGGTCGCGTCCATTTTTCAGTAAGTCCTTGTATTTATGCGCCTTAATGGATTCGAGATACTGTCGGGGACTCACGCCCAAGACCTTCTTGAAGGTGCGCTGCAAGTGATGGGGACTCAAGCCCACGCACTGTCCCAACTCCGCAAGCGTGGGGTTTTCATCCGCATGCTCTTCGATGTAGCGAACGGCTTTTCTCACTTTCTCGAGACGGGGGTCGTAGCCCGCATCCTGCGGAGCGCATCTCAGACAGGGCCTGAACCCGCGGCTTTCAGCCATTTCGGGGAATTCGAATATCAACACATTGTTTTTTCTGGGCTTTCGGCTCGCGCACGAAGGACGGCAATAAATTCCGGTGGAGCGCACCGCGTATACGAAACGTCCATCCGACTTTTCATCCCGGTTGAGGATGGCTTCCCATCGAGCATTTATTATCACCTTACAACCTCCCATAAGAAATGAGCGATTACTTGTACTTTCATAATGTAATCACAAAGCCGGGAGTCTTCTATCCGATTCTTGCCGTCAAATTAAATTTTCTACATTTTCGGGGAGAAAAACTTAATCTGTAAAATTTCAAATAGTTATAAGGATGAACTCAATCTCAAATGCCCGAGCGGAACACCACCCTACCCCCGACCATCGTGAGCAGGGGCCTGATGTCCTTGATTCGGTCCGCTGGTATCGTCATGTAATCGCGGTCGAGGACGACGAGGTCGGCGAATTTGCCATTTCCGATGGAACCCAGTTCGTTTTCCTTGAAAAGCAGGTATGCGTTCGACCGCGTGTGGGCGATAAGCGCGTTTTTTCTGGAAACGGTTTCTGTCTTAGAAAGCGCCCTTTCCCCGCCTAAATCCATACCCGTAACGGCCCACCACAGGGAGAGCATCGGCGGGTAAGGGGCCACGACGCCGGCGTCCGTGCCGAGCCCCCAAATGGCCCCGCTGTTCTGAATCGTCCGAAGCGGCGGGAGCGAAAGCGCGCGTTCTCCGTATCGTCGCCTCAGAGCGGACCCTAGAATCGTCATTTTGCTGTGCAGGGCGAAAGTCATCCCGAGGGCTTTAGCGCGCTCGATGTTTCGCTTCGATATGAAATCCGCGTGATGAATCGACCAGCGCAGGTTCGATATGTTCTTTTTTTGATTTATCTTCTCGAAAATATCCAGATACCGCGTAATCGTGGTATTGCGAAAGGCATGTTCGTGAATCGTCCATCCCCCATCCGCGGCCGCCTCTGAAACTTTTGCAAATTCAGCATAATCCTCATCCGGGAACCGGGAAGGCCTGAACGCCGAATCGTGGAGAGGCGCATACATGTGCTCGCCAAGCGCGATATTCCCCATCATCTTAGCGGATTTGTCCGGGCGGGAGTTCCGAACCCTCTCTATCACTCGTTTGTTTCTCTCGGGAGTACGAACCCGGAAGCGAGGCGTGTGAAAAATCCTTAATGTGAGATCGTTTTTATCAGCCAATCTTCGCTTGATCATCTCGTAAGTTTCGTCCCTAACCCCGCCACCGCCCAACTCGAGTAAACTCGTAACGCCGGCACGGTTAAAGTCAGCCATCAGTTTTTTGAGGCCGGATATGGTTTTGTCGTCGGTAATCCGAGGCAAATATCGGCGCCAGAACCGGAAAATGGCCCGGCGGCCACGAATAACGCCCGTAGGAACACCGGACTCGTTTCTGGCTATCCGCCAACCTCTCGGAGCCTCTGAATTCTCATCGATGCCCACCCTTTTCAGAGCCAAACTGTTCAGAATCATGAACCGGTATGACTGCTGGATGAAAACCGGATTGTCGGGAGCAGCTGAGTCCAGCTCAGCCTTCGTAAACAATCCCGGCTTGTCTCGGAACTGCCCGGGGCTCCATCCGCCAATGATGAGCACCCATTCTCCAGGTTTCATAGATTTCGCTTTGGCGGCAATGATGGCCAGGGCTTTGCTGCGGGAAGTAACCCCGTCGATTCTCGCTTCATGATCCCAGCGCAATGCATGGCGGATGAAGTGCACGTGGTTGTCGATCAAACCTGGAATAATCGTTTTACCCTTTAGATCAATCACTTTCGTGCTGGAGCCTATAAGTTGCTTTATCTTAGAATTTCCCCCTACTGATACGATGCGCTCCCCCTGAACGGCCACGGCCTGCTGAACGGAAAAATCCGCATCGACGGTTAATATTTTCCCGTTCACCAGGGCGATATCCGCCGATTGGGCAAATGCAGGAAATGGGAGAACCCCCAAAGCTACGAAAATTATTGCGAATACTCTATATTTCAGAATCATACGTAACTCCCTAATTTCAATAACTTTACTCTCGTATACAATTTTAAGCATTTAGACGATGAGCAGTTCCATAAGACTCTCCCGAAATACGAGTGTAGCAATACTCCTATGGTGGTGATACCATATTCATATTGCGGACTATTTACGGCAAATGCGAGCAAATGCGTAGCTGGAGAGATGGTAATTCTCACTGTCGAGGAGAACCAAGAATGAATACTTCCAATAATTCAAACCAGCAAACTTTCAGACCCAAAACAACCGTGGCGCCTGTTACAGTCATTCGCTTCGGCGAGATGATTCCAGATTGGGGCGAATATCACGAATCACACGCCGAAGGGAACCACCGCGCGATTTACCGATACATCGGTGGTATTTCCGGCCAGAATCTTCGCTCCCCCTTACCCGGCTGGGAATTCACTTGCGGCATCGCCATGGCTCCTCCCCAAAACGGCGCGCCGCTTCACGATCACCCGGATGAAGAGATCTTCATGGTCTGGGAAGGTGAATTCGAGATATTCTGGGAAGATTTCGAAACCAAAGCCCCCAAAAGCGTCATTCTGGGCAAATACGATCTCATCCGCGTTCCCTCCGGGATCATGCGCGGGTTCAGGAATGTCGGCAAAGATGACGGGTTCATCCATTTCATCCACGGCCAAGGCGACTACCAGTATCCCGTCTACCCCGAATCGCTACAAGAGGGATTGCCGGAGGACGCTCGAACCGAATCTTACGTCAAACAACCTGCTTATGACCCGGCTACCCAGCTGGTCCGTCACGCAGAATGTCCTCGGAACTGGAGCGTTTATTACGAAGCGAAACTTCCCGAAGGAGTCCGGTCTCTCAGGCGCTATATCGGTGGCGTATCCGGTGATACGGATGAAGGCCCACCACCTTCCCTGTCCGAAGGAGAGATTGGATACGCCATGGTGGAATGCGGCAATGGTCGCGGCGCGCCGCTTCACGACCACCCATGCGAAGAACTTTTTATCGCGTTAGAAGGAAAATGGGTCGTCTATTGGGCCGACGAGCGCGGGAGCATCCATCAGGCCGTTCTCGATCCATGGGATGCCTGCTGGGTGCCCACCGGAGTGCAGCGCGGTTTTCGAAATGCCGACCGAACCGAAGGCAAAATTCACATAATCCAAGGACAAGGAGGAACCCCGGCCCCTAACTACACGAAGGATTATTCTGCCATTAAAGAAAATGCCTAGATAAAATAACAGGAACGAAATCAATTCATTCAGCGTTTCTTGTCTTTCCATCTCTCATGTTGAAGCAAGAGTTGCGTCTGTTGTTTCATTCACAAGGAGCCGAAATGCAAATCGTACGAGGAATATCCATCACAGTTGCCGTATTCATTTCATGTCTATTTTTCACAAATTCGCATACTTCGGCAGCCACTACCCACGTATCCGTTGTGGGTTCCGGCCCCGGCACGAGTATCTATGTCATGTATGGCGGTCTAGCCGCTCTGGTATCGAAGAACTCGAAGACCGTCAAGATGACCAATAAAACCACTCGTGGCGCCGTGGAAGACCTACGTCTTATCGAAGCCGAAAAAGCTGATTTCGGGCTTGGGGTTGCCGGTCTCGTTCTACGCGCTTTGAACGGGAAAAAACCCTATAAGAATAAGCATCAGAACATTCGAGGCATGGGCCCAGCCACGGTCTCTATGTTTCAGATGGCAACGTTTCAAAGTTCCGGCATCAAATCCTTAAAGGACCTGAATGGAAAAGCCATCAGTTCCGGCCGAAAAGGAGGAAATGCCCACTTTATGACAAGCCGATTAATCAAGCATGCTGGTCTTAAAGTGAGACGAGAATATATGCCCTTTAGCGCCCTGGCCGATGCCATGAAGGACAATCGCATTCAGGCATTCTCTATTCCTTTGCCGGTACCGGGGCCAGCTTTTTTCAAGGCTGCCGCAGCCGCGCCTATCCGCCTACTACCCATTGAGGGCGCTACGCTTGAAAAATTCCTGAAAGACAGCCCTGCATATTTCAACATCAACATTCCGGCTGGCTCATACAATGGTGTCACCAAAGATGTTTCCACAGTCGGCTATACCGCCTGGACCGTCGTGGGAGCGCATGTATCGCCATCGGTGGGATATGAGGTGACGCGCATAAATTTCTCAAAGCGTGGACGTGAATTTTTGCCCAAAGTGCACCGCGGGTGGGTGTCGGGGTTCAAGGTGGCGCCGGCTCTCCAACAGATGGCCGCCATCGGCCTCAAAATACATCCCGGAGCCGCAAGGTATTGGAAGGAAAAGGGCTACAAGATCCCTGCAAGCATCCAATAAGAATGTAGCAAACGGGCCCACCGCAAAATCGGCTGGGCCCGTTTGCGCACAGGGCTACACCTCGTTCCAGTCCCCTCACCCTAGACTTTGAAGGCCCACGATATGGAACTCATTCTACTGGGCGTAGGTTCACCACCGCCATATCCCGAAATGAGTGGGCATGCGAATGGCATTGAAGTAGGCGGGAAACTTTTTCTCATCGATGCGGGCAGGAATGTTCCACGCCAAATCGTTTCTGCCGGCCATACAATCGATTCCGTCCATCACCTATTGTTTACTCATTTTCATTCGGACCACTTCACCGGCTTTGGAGATTTTTACATCACCCGCTGGTTGTTTGGAGCATCGGATACGCTCTATGTTTTTGGCCCCGAGCCAGTGGAGCAACAGGTCGAACGCATGCTGCAGTATTATGAATACGATATCGAAATTCGCGCAGAAGAAGGCAAGCCCAGGGCGGGGCTCGACCTAAAGACAACCGTCATCTCTCGAGGTGACTCCCTGCAAATCGATGGCCTCAGGATTTTAGCCGATAAATGCACCAACCACGGAAATGTTGATGACATCTTGTCATATCGATTTGAGGCCGAGGGTAGAACCATCGTCATCGCAAGCGACGGGAGCCCAAATGAAAAACTCGTTTCATTTGCAAGAGATGCCGACGTCCTGATGATGCACCCATGCCTGCCTGAATCTATTGTGGAAATGCTGGGCCAAACCGAACAGATGGCGAGAATTATTGCCGGCCATCATGCGACAACAGAAGAAATCGGCCGTACTGCGAGAGAGGCGAATGTAAAAACTGTCGTTCTTTCTCACCTTACGCCACCTATGGCGCCTCAAGAAAAAGCGATCGAAGAAGTGGCGCAATTTTTTGATGGTCAAGTTATCTTCGGACAAGATCTAATGCGTATTTAGCGAAGATACCCAACAAATGCCGAACCAAATAGCGAAAGGAAAATAACCCTCAACTGGCAACATCACCGCTTAGATCGAATCCTAATGCCCCTCACCCAATGGCAGTTGCACGGCTTCTCCCGTTTGAGAAGACATTTCCATCGCTATCGTCACTTCCAGGGTCTGACGCGCATCATCAGCCGTGGCATGGGTTGTCGGTCTCCCATTGATGACATGATCCAGCCAGCTTCTTGTTTCATCACCCAATGGTCCCCAGTAATCACCAGCCGCCCAGTCCCCAGGCGTCGTACTGCTTAAAAATGCCGTGTTGATATGATGATCCGGAATATACGTGTGCGGGATCCCCTTGTCGGTATACAGCATTTCATCCTTATGGTCTTCGTCAAGCATCAAAACGCCATCCGTACCGTAAATCTCCATCCTTACACTTTGGCCCAGTGCGGGGTATTTCGCAGGCAGAGCGTAAAAAACGCCCAGATTCATTACCGCCCCATTGTCAAAGGTAACGATAGACCACGTAACATCGTTCGCAGAATAACCATGTTCTTTGTATATTTTCCCGTTTCCACGAGCGACCACCTCCACTGGTCGATGCCCCTCCAGGAACCAGCAAGTCATATCCACCCAATACGTGAGCACGTCGAGCACTGGCGTTGCATGTGGAGAGCGCTTCAGAATCTGCAGTCCCTGGGCGCGGGTATTACAGGTTCGACCCGTGCCCGCAAGAATTTCCCCCAGCCTTCCCTGGACGATTTGTTCTTTCGCCAACTGGTAACGACGTTTGAATCGTTGGGCGTAACCTACCCGAAGTTCGGTACCTGTTCTCTCGGCCACGGTGAGAATGCGGTCAGCATCCTCCAGGGTCAGAGAAATCGGCTTTTCCACCAACACCGGCTTGCCTAATTCCAAGGCGTGGATAATGGAATCGGCGTGGTCGTGCTCGGGCGTAGAGACGATGACAGTTGTGATATCCGGGTGTTCAATGACTTCTTCATTGCTGCCGGTGGCGAGTTGGGCGCCAACTTGCTCTCCTAATTCATTCGCCCGGTCCTGATCGATGTCGGATACCGCCAAAAATTCAAGAGACGGGTGATGTGAGACAAGATTCGCTCGCAAGGTCCCTATTCTACCGGAGCCTACAACACCCACACCTAATGATCTCTTATTCATAGCTGCCCTCTGGGTTTCCATAAAGAATTATCTCGCCACACAAGCGTACCGAGAAATTCGCTACCGATATTTTCACAAAAGCAAACCAAAAAAACCGGCCTCCTGGGAGACCGGTGTACGCATCAACATTTGGCACCATCAGGTCACGGGTGCATAGAATTGTTTCCATTCTTCGGGCAACTCTTCTTCTGTCACGTCTTTCATGGAGAGACGAATTCTTCCGTTCCCTTCCACTTCTATGCATTTCACCAATACCTTTTGGCCTTCTTTCAAGACATCACTCACTGAACCGATTCTTTTCTTCGCGATCATGCTGATATGACAAAGGCCATCCGTTCCCGGGAAAATTTCAACGAATGCTCCAAAATCCATGATTTTTCTGACCGTCCCATAGTAAATCGTGCCCTTTTCCGCTTCCTGAGTCAGTTCACGAATGATCTCAATCGCCCTAAGAGCAGCCGCCTCATCGGTGGAGGAGATAAAGATTGTTCCGTCATCCTCAATATCAACATCCGCCCCTGTCTCTTCGACAATTCCCCGAATTACTTTTCCGCCCGGCCCAATTACATCCCTCACACGATCCTTGGAAACTTGCATCGTCATAATTCTCGGCGCGTAGGGAGATATCTCTTCGCTCGGCTGGGAAATTACCTTATCCATTTGATCTAATACATGCATTCTCGCATCGTTGGCCTGCGCCAAAGCCTCCCTTACGAGACTCAATTGCAGACCTTTTATCTTGATATCCATCTGAAGGGCAGTAATGCCATGGCGCGTGCCGCCGACCTTAAAGTCCATATCTCCCAAGTGATCTTCCAAGCCGAGGATATCGGTAAGTATGGCTGTTCTGCCTGTGGATTCCTCACTGATTAAACCCATGGCAATACCGGCCACAGGAGATGAAATAGGCACGCCTGCATTCATCAAAGCCAAGCTGGCGCCGCATATGCTCGCCATGGATGAACTGCCGTTGCTCTCCGTGATGTCTGAAACCACCCGAATTGTGTAGGGAAAATCTTCCTGCTCGGGCAAAATCGCCTGTACGGCGCGAGAAGCCAAAGCACCATGTCCAATTTCGCGACGGCCCGGACCGCGGTTCGGTTTCGCTTCACCAACACTGAATCCTGGGAAATTGTAGTGCAACAGAAAAGTTCTATCGGCTTTGCCGTCCAGAGTATCAATCAATTGCGCCTCGGAGGCAGTGCCCAGCGTAACAGTCACCAACGCCTGGGTTTCACCTCGTGTGAACAATGCACTTCCATGAGGTCTGGCAAGGGGCGATATTCTGATGGTAATCGGCCTGACATCACGAAGCCCCCGTCCATCCGAGCGTTTCCCCTCATCCAGAATCAAACCGCGGAAAATCTCTTTTTCGATTTTTCCAAAATATTCAGAGACGACGCCTTTATCAGGAGACCCTTCTTCATCTCTACAAAGAGAATCAACAGCGGAATCTTTCGCCTCATCAATCGCAGTATACTGTCCTGCTTTGTCGTGAATCTCGGCAGCCGCCTTTAATTTAGGAACAACTATTTCACGAACCTTGCCCAATAATTCCGAATCTTCTTCCTCGGACTCAACAATGCGTTTGGTATTTCCGCATTCGGCCCTGAGCTCATCCTGCATAGCGCACAACTCTTTGATTACAGAATGGCCTTTCTCAAACGCTTCCATATAAACGTCTTCGGAAACTTCAAAACTCCCGGCTTCCACCATGACAATTGCGTCTGAAGTTCCAGCCATTACACAGTTCAGATCGCTGTCGATTTGTTGTTCGACCGTCGGATTGACAATAATCTCGCCATCAATTCGTCCAACTCGAACTGCACCGATAGGACCTGCGAATGGGATGTCTGATATGTGGAGGGCGGCAGAGGTGCCATTGATTGCCAAAATATCGGAATCATTCAACTTATCGTAAGACATGACCATGACTTGAATCATCGTCTCACAACAAAATTCCTTCGGGAAAAGAGGGCGAATTGGTCTATCGATCAAACGACAAGTTAATGTCTCCCTCTCGCCGGGTTTTGCTTCGCGCCGGAAAAAGTTACCGGGAATAATCCCGGCTGCATAGAAAAATTCTCGGTAGTCAACTGTAAGAGGGAAAAAGTCCACTCCCTCGCGAGTGGAGTGCGAGGCGCAAGCCGTACACAGAACACTGGTTTCACCATAATGCATCATTACGGCACCATCGGCTTGCTTTGCTATCTCACCCGTTTCGAAGGCAAGTGTATAACCATTGATAGATATGTCTTTGCGATACGGTTGCATTAGATTACTTCCCTCTGAGGCAAGACCTGCACCTATCGACGTAGGCCCAGATCCTGAATTATCGTGCGGTAGCGGTTGATGTCCTTCTCTTTCAAATAATCAAGGAGGCGACGCCGCTGACCCACGAGTTTCAATAGGCCTCTTCGGGAATGATGATCTTTCTTGTGGGCCTTGAAATGATCTGTCAGGTAGGTAATACGCTCGGTTAGGATTGCTACCTGCACTTCCGGTGAACCAGTATCGGTGTCATGTGTGCGAAACTTTTCGATTACTTCCGATTTTCGCTCCTTTGCCAAGGGCATTTCCGTCACTTCCTCCACTGCTAATGTGTTGCTTCCGAACCTCAGAAACTCAACTCAACGAAAAACGGGCGGATTCTATACGACTTTTACATTTATGTAAATACAGCGAATATCCTCTCTCAATTTCAGGTGACAAATACTTTTTCGGGGGCTACAAACCCTTGAGCGCATTTTCGCTTTTTCTCATGGACCATCTTGCCAACCGCCAATAATTCACCCGGCTCATTCAACATCCGGACTCGTGTATCTGCAGGTAATTCGACAACTTGCCGAACATCTTCAAACCTGATTATAGCCCCATTCAATACGCGAGATTCCGCTCTAGGTCGCACATAGATAGCAGGTAAATGTGCGAGAGCCTCTGCTGGACTGATTAGAAAATCTTGAAGGTGATTTTCGTGCGAATGGCGGTGAACATCTTCAAGGGATACGGAATCCTCTAAATCAAACGGGCCCAAGGCAGTTCGCGTAAGCGCTTGCAAACAACCGCCGGAACCATGCTTGGCACCAAGATCATGGCAAATAGAACGAATATATGTCCCTCGAGAACAGGTTACCTCAAAGTTGAGTTGGGGGCCATCTATCCGAATTGCTTGAATATTAAAAATCTCTATCGGTCGCTTGTCTCTTTCAATCTCTTTGCCTGAACGCGCTAATTCATGCAAACGCTTTCCATTGGTCTTCAAGGCAGAATACATTGGTGGCACTTGCAGTGTCTTGCCCAACATAGTGCTCAAAAGCTCTTGGGCTTGGGAAAGTGAAATATCGCCTGGCTCAGATTCGGCCAACAATTTTCCCGTAATGTCTTGGGTATCCGTGACTCGCCCAAACAACATAACAGCCCGATACGTTTTCTTGCATTCTAAGAAATATGAAAATAATTTCGTCGAATTTCCAATGCAAATCGGTAGAACTCCCTCAGCCATGGGGTCAAGTGTACCTGCATGTCCTACTTTTGTTTTTTGGGGGAGCAGTTTTCTTATTTCATCAACTATATCGTGTGAAGTAGGACCATGCTTTTTATTCAAATTCAAAACACCCGAGAGTCCCAAAATATAATCCCTTCTCAAACTTATCTCTTTGCATCGGATAACAAACGTTCAATAACGGCGCTGTATGCCAAACCGTGATCGATGAAAAACTTCAGCCTGGGCGTACTTTTCAATTGCAGACGTTGGGCAAGTTTCCTCTGCAAGAATCCACGGGCGCGCTCGAGCCCCTTGAAACCTTCTTCCGTCTCTTCATCATTTCCTTGTTTTTCACCGTATCGGCTAAAATAGACCTTCGCAACTCTCAAATCAGGGGACACTTCTACTCGAGTAAACACAACATGCTGCACACGCGGATCCTTTACATCCCTCATCACCATATTCGCGAGTTCGGACTGGATAAGCTCTGCTACGCGCAGCATGCGAGCATTATTCATGTTTTCAATTACTCTCCATGGATTTCAAAAAATTTCGATATCAAAATCCAATACAATTATTGAACCCATTCCCTCGAGAAAATTCAGCACTTTTCTGAGCTGGCTATCTACAAATCGACCGTCATTGCTAACGACACTTACGCCAATACCACATCTCTGCCACTTATCCAGGAAATCGACCTCAGCAACAGAAACATTAAACCTTTGCCTTAGACGTGTTGTGAGCGACTGAACTATCTTACGCTTTGCTTTGAGCGAGCGACATTCAGGAATCTGAACATCGATTTTCAATAGACCAACGACAGGCATGAAGAGAGTTATTGGGCAAAAGCGAAATAGATCAACCTAAAGTGTCCGTGACACTTCTTCGGTAACATACGGTTCTATGATATCGCCTTGTTTGATGTCATTATAATTCTCAATTCCAATTCCACACTCGTAACCAGATTGAACTTCATTTACATCATCTTTGAATCGCCTTAAAGATGAAATCGTACCTGAATATATAACTACATTGTCCCTGATGAGGCGCACATTCGAATTCCTGTTGATGTTTCCGTCGGTGACATAACAACCCGCAATCGTTCCAACAGTCGGAACATGAAATAGTTCTCGAATTTCCGCGTGCCCACGTACTACTTCTCTCTGAACGGGTTCGAGAATTCCCTCTAGGGCTGATTTGATTTCATCGATAGCGTCATAAATGACTGAATATAAACGAATGTCTACTTTCTCTTGTTTCGCAACTTCTCTTGCTCCTGGCGTCGGTCGAACGTTAAAACCTACGATTACGGCTGTCGAAGCAGCTGCTAACATCACGTCTGTTTCTGTTATTCCACCTACTGCGCTGTGTAAGACCTTAACTCCTACTTCTTCGTTCCCAAGTTTACCCAAAGATTCTTTCAACGCTTCAATGCTTCCTTGCACATCCGCTTTCAAGATTAAGCTCAACTCTTTTACCCGGCCTTCTTCTACGCTCTCCATAAAACTTTCCAAAGATACACGCGCAGAAGCCATGAGCGCCGCCATACGTTCCCTTTGTTGACGCCTGGCGCTTATCTCTCTCGTTACTTTCTCATCATCTAAAACCGTGAATGTATCACCAGCTTCCGGAACACCGGCGAACCCAAGAATTTCTACAGGCGTAGAAGGCCCAGCGAATTTCAACTTTCGCCCTTGATCATCTAATAGTGCACGAACTTTCCCATTCCATTTACCAGCCACGAAGTTGTCGCTAACATTCAAAGTGCCTCGTTGTACCAATACAGTGGCTACAGGTCCCCTTCCTCTATCCAGCTTTGCTTCCACGACAACACCACTGGCGAGCCGACTCGGGTTGGCCTTCAATTCCATGAGTTCAGCCTGCAGTATGGCGATATCTAAAAGATCATCAATTCCGATATTCTCCTTTGCGGAAATTTCTGAATAAACCGTATCCCCACCCCAATCTTCCGGGATTAAGTCCAATGTAGAGAGTTGCTGTTTTACCCTGTCCGGGTTTGCATCTGCTAAGTCCATCTTATTCATAGCCACCATAATTGGAACTCCAGCGGCTTTTGCATGATCGATCGCCTCTCGAGTTTGGGGCATGACGCCTTCATTCGCAGCCACTACGATGATTACCAAATCCGTCACTTGTGCCCCGCGCGCCCTCATTGCTGTAAAGGCTTCATGACCCGGGGTATCTAAGAATACGGCTGTCCCCTTGTCCGTAGTAACTCGATAGGCACCTATATGCTGCGTGATCCCGCCTGCTTCGCCTTCCATTACATTGGCTTTGCGGATTGCATCTAGCAGCCTCGTTTTTCCATGATCAACATGACCCATTATTGTGATGACAGGTGCCCTGGACAGAAGATCTTCCTCTCTGTCCTCATCTTGAATCAGCAGGTCTTCAATATTGTCTTTGGAAATCTCAACTTCATAGCCGAAGGTTTCAGATATTTCTGTAGCAGTGTTGTGATCTATCATTTGATTGATAGTCGTCATCTGGCCCTTTTTCATCAACTCCT
>JAPPHK010000161.1:0-14762 GCA_028820795.1 Nitrospinota bacterium
TTTTCATGGGTTCAGAAATTTCAACCACGAGTGTGAGCGCGCGCGTGGACTCATCTAGTCCGGAATCAACGAGGGACACCCGTCCTGTCCATTCAAACTTTTTCCCAAATCGATTCCAGGACACTCTGGCGGCGGGGAAAAAAGAATTTACCTCTTCTTGACTACGCGGAAAGGGTATTTCCCTATTCCGGCGAAACGCCCAGCGCGCATCCTCAACCGGCAGTGAAACCGGGACTTCGAGCGCTGAAATATCATAAATTTTTCCCACGGACTTACCCGCACTGGCGAAATTTCCTATTTCCAAACTCGTCTCTCGCGCGCGAGCATCAAAAGGAGCCACGATTTTGGTCCGAGACAATTGCAGAGTCGCTCTTTTGAGTTCGGAGCGATTCGCATCCAATGCAGCGCGTTTTTGCTTTAATTGAACGGGCAGTAGCGCCAACACGTTCTTGATGGACTGAACCGTTCTTTCTTGTCTAAGAAAATTCTGTTGAGACTGATCATATTGCCCGGAAGAAATCACGCCTTGTCTTTGCAATCTTTTGTTGCGTTCCATTTCTTGAGAAACCAATTCCATTTGACGTTCTGCGATGTCCAGATCGGCTTGGTGGTTCTTTTCCTCCTGCCTCAGACGGGCGATGTCGGCTCTGAGTTGCGCGATTTCCGCCTTGCGGCGCTCGATGGCGAGTTTGTAATCCGCAGGGTCGATTTGGAAAAGCACATCCCCTTTCTTGATGAAGCCGCCGGTCCTGAACCCGGCCGAGCGATCAGCTACTTTCCCGGATACTTCCGGCGCGATGGAAAGCTCCGTTTTGGGCCGGACCGTTCCGAATCCCTTGACCCAGAAGGTTTTGTCCTGTTTTTTCAAGAGCATGGTTCTGACGAATCTACGCGGCTCTGGGGCAATCACAACCTCGGGTTTTGGCCGATTCCGTATCAGTAGTCTTGTAATCGCCGCCCCGGCCACCAGAACCAAGACGGCCAGAATGATGAATATTCTTTGACGAGACATTTTATTGTCAGTCTCTCCTCTCCAAGCGGCGATATCGTGGCAAATGATATCTACCGCAGAGGCGGCACTGCTTCGGGCATGAATTTCTCGGTAAGCTCGAGAAAAACCGTGTATTGTATGCCTTCTTTCTCTTATCAGCAGTGGCCCTGAGTGTCAAAAACCCTGTATTCTCACTTTGATTATCATCTCATACATCAAAAAGGATGCAAAAATGCACCAAGATATCACTTATTTCAGTGATGGCCTCAAAATCGCCGCTCATCTGTATCGCCCAGTCGATTGGCAACGCGGCGATCCGCCGCGGCCGGGAGTCGTCTGCGTCACGGGATACAGCGGACGAAAGAACCTGGCCACAATCGACATGCCCATCCACTTGAGCAAAGCGGGTTTTTTCACCCTGGCCCCCGATTATCGAGGTTACGGCGTGAGCGAGGGAGTTCGTGGACGCCATCGACCTCTGGAACAGGCCCAGGACACCTATGATGGAATCACCTACCTGCAAAACGTGGAAGGCGTAGATTCCGAGCGAATCGGCCTGTACGGGACGAGTTTCGGCGGCGCGCACGCCATTTGGGTGGCGGCGTTCGATGAGCGTGTGAAGGCGACCGTCTCCGCCGTGGGGGTGCACGACGGCGAACGCTGGCTGAAAGCTTTGAGAAGGCCCTATGAATGGCTCGCCTTCCAGTCCCGCATCCGGGAAGCAGCCCGCAGGCGCGTCACGACCAATGAACGGGAAACGATTATCCGCCACGATATTTACAGCGACGACCCGGACAACCCCAAACCCCCGATGACGCTGGAGGAACACGGCTCCGAGGAGGTGCTCGATCTCGACCTCGAAAGCGTGGAGGCGTGTTTCCGCTATCGCCCCGAATGGGTGGCCGGAAGAATCTCGCCCCGCCCCGTCCTGTTCATCTACGGGGAAGAAGACGTCATGGTTCCACCGTCCGAAGCGCACGCCTGCTATGCGGCCTGCGGAGAACCCAAAAAGATCGTCATGCTTCCCAAGGGACGCCATAACGACGTCTACCAGGTGAACAACCCGGCACTCTTCGAGACGGCCCTCAGGGAAACGACGGCCTGGTTCCGGGAGCATTTATAGATTTTCCGATAAATCAAACACTTAGGAGGCATTGCGAAGACATGGGCGCCAGGCTGATATTTCATGGACAATCGACGTTTCTGGTCAAAACAGACGAGGGCAAGAGCATCTACATCGACCCTTGGCTCGAGAAAAACCCCGTCTGCCCGCCCGAGTTGAAAACCCCGCAGAAGGCGGACCTCATCTGCCTCACGCACGGCCATTTCGACCATACGGGCGACGTGATTCCCGTCTTCGAGGCGAATCCATGCCCCGTGGCGGGCCACATGGACCTGATCCGCACCATAGCCGCCGAATACGACTTAGGGTCCCACGCCACCCCCATGGGCAAGGACGGCACGGTCGATTTCGGCGGCGTCCAGCTCACCCTCACCCACGCCTTTCACGGGGGCGCCTACGGGCCGGAACTCAAGTATACGGGCGAACCCTGCGGCCTGGTTCTCACCTTCGAGGACGGCAAACGCCTTTATCATGCGGGAGATACGGCCGTTTTCGGGGACATGCGCATCATCGCCGAACTCTATGCGCCCGACCTGTGCTGCCTGCCCATCGGGGACAGGGCCACCATGGGCGCGCGGCAGGCGGCGCTGGCGTGCGAGTTGCTGGGAGCGAAGCGCGTCGTGCCCATCCACCACTCGAGCCTGCCCCACTTGACGGGGACGCCCGAGGCGTTCACCGAGGAGGTGAGAAAGCGCGGCCTCGATACGGAGATCATCGTCCTGGAGCCGGGGGAGAGCGTAACGCTCTGATTTAGGCTGACTTACCCGCCCGGCCTCTCGATGAGTTCGAGCGTGTTGCCGTCCGGATCTTCCAGATATACGACGAAGCCGCCCGTGTTGGGGCCTTGCGTGACGGGCACGGGCGGGGAGACGAACCTGACCCCCTTCGGCGCGAGCGACTCGTACATCCCGTTGAGATCATTGACGTTATAGGCGATGTGCGCGCTGCCCACGTTGTTCGTGGCCGTGTCTATCTTCACACCCGGCGCGCCGACGTATTCGACCAGCTCGATGTTGTATTCGCCGCCCCGGATGTAGATGATGCGGAGGTCCGCGCCTGCGATGCCCGTCACCTTCTCGCTGTAGTCCCGGGGCCGGGTCTCGTCCGAAAGTATCGTAAAATCAAGGGTTTCGCAGTACCACTCGGCAATCGCCCGAGCGTCGGACACCGTGAAACTCGTGTGGTTGATGCTCAAAAGACCCATCTCGCGCCTCCTTGAAAGTCCTTCGACTCGGGGAAGTACTCTCCCCTGTATTCGCCGGTATTCAAGACGCAATTATGGCATATCGCCGCATTTTATTTTTGGAAATTTATCGAAAAACCCCGTGAATTTATCTAATTTTATCGAATTGTTCGGGCCTTTTTATCGATTTTTTTCTCCTCAATTCCGACTGGGGAGGGAGCGATTGACACGACTGAGGAGGAAGCGATTGAAGCGACTGAGGAGGGAAGGATTGACGCGGCCGAGGAGGGGTTTTTGAAAAAGCCTGTTTCGAGAGCGGCGGCATAGAGGTTCACACGGCGCAGGCAGGCGCGATGGTTTTGTAGCGGGACAACCCCTCCTCGGGGTTGTTCGGCCCTCCGTGGTTGTCCCGCCCTCCGTGGCCTCCCTTCGTCAGGACAGGCACGGAGGCCTGTCCCTACGGTGAACAATTCGATGATCGGGATTCCCTCCCTCGTCAGGAGCCTTTTTCAACAACTCCGATGAGGAAGGGATTGTGCCCACCCGGCCGGAAACGCGCACGCCGCAAATGCGGGGAAATGCGGACCCCCTTTCACGGCTCTTTGCCGATCATCTCGAAGCGTCGAGCCGGGTCTTTTTTCATTACCCCTCATACCCGTCACCTCCGCCGCCTATAAACGCCGACCCCTCGGTTTCGGCGCAAGCCGAAGCATATACACACAAAGTTGTTGAAAAACCCTGTTTCACGAGCGGGCGGACACACGGGTCCCCGGACAGGCCCCTGCGCCTGTCCGGCTGCGCAAAACGCGATGGGGTCGTAGGGGCGTACCTGCGTGTCCGCCCTTTTGTTGGCGCGGATTTTCTTGAGGGTTTTCTCCCCGTTGGCGTTCCGGTCCCAGATATCCGTTCGATATGCGAGCCTCGCGTTTCGGGCGGACACGCAGGTCCGCCCCTACGGGAAAAGCATTCCCCGCTTCGGAGGGCTTTTTCGACAGCTCCGATGAGGGAGGTCGAATGCGAATGGCGAATGAGCGTTCAACGGAATCCAGGGAATTTGCCCTTGGTCTTTTTTTGACGATACGTCCGCCTCATCGAAGGAGAACGAAACGCCGTTGCGCGCCCACTTCATCGGTTCTGGATTCCGTCGAACTCTCATTCATCAATCGGGTTCGACCTTCCGCCCTGGTCGGGTCCGACACCGGAATGACGGCGCCGGGTTCGGAACTGACCGACCCGCCAGGAAACCCGCCCCGAAATATGCGATAGTCCCGTCCCGTGAAAATCACGGGCAAAGCATCGCCCCGTCGAACGCCCCGAAACGGCGAAGCCGTGGACGTGGACCTGTTCGACTGCCACTGAGGGAAGGAGGATGAGCGATGAGCGAGAGCGAACGCGCAGGCCCGATGCGGAACCCGCCGCACCTGGGCGAGTTGATCCGCGAGAGCATGGAAGAGGCCGGCTGGAGCGTCACCGAGACGTCGGCTCGTCTCGGCTGCGAGCGCGGTACGCTTTCGCGCCTGCTGAACGGGAAGGCGGGCGTGTCCGCCAAAATGGCGCTCGCGCTGGAGGGAATCGGCTGGGGAACCGCCGAGCACTGGATGCGCATGCAGGCGAGCTACGAACTGGCGCAGGTCCGCAGAAACAGGGAACAGTCGGCGAGCGTGAGTTCCGCGTGATGCGGCGTAAAACCCGAGCAAAGTGGGGTTGTTGAAAAAGCCGGCCCCGGGATCGGGCGGTATGGAGGTTCACGCGGCGCGGGCGGGCGCGATGGATTTGTAGGGACAGGCCTCCGTGCCTGTCCTAGGCCTCCGTGGTTGTGCTGATTGTGGCCATCCTGCAAAAGGACAGGCACGGAGGCCCCGGACAATCCGTTTGGGTTGTCCGGCTACGGTAATCAATTCGATCCTCGGGATTCCCTCCCACCTCAGAGGGGCTTTTTCAACAACCCCGCACACGCTTCCGGCCCGTCGCGATGAAACGGCGGCGCGCCGGTTCAAGATGCAACCCGGCCGATTCAGAAGCGGTAAGAGAGAAACAACCCGCCGGAGAACCGGCCCTCGTCCCGGACGATGGGACTGTCGGCGGCATCGCCCAGCAATTGCGAGTACCCCGCCTGCGCGTTCACCGCCCAGTGTCCGTCCGCAAACAGATAGATAACGCCGACTTCGAAATCCACCGATTTGAATCCGGCCTTAGGCTCGTACCGGGGGTGGCCCGAGGCCGAAGACTGAGCCGGGTTCACGCCGAAGTAGCTTTCCATATAGGCGCCGTCCGCCCAGGTGGCGGATGCGCCGAGCTTGAGCAGCGGGCCTTTCAGTCCGCCACTTCCTGAGTCTTGCGGTTTCATCCTTCCGTTCAACAGGGCAAGCGGCGCGATGGCCCCGACCCCGGCCTTCACCAGCGTCCCTTCGGAGCCGCCCAGGTGTCTCGAAACGCCGGCGCGGAACGCCAGAAGTCCGAAGCCGTATTTCAGGTTGAGGTTGGCGGCGGCGGTTTCGTCGATGTCGCCCATGCCCCTCAGAGCGTCTCCGTCCGATTCATCCCTGGCGAACACATACCCCACCCCGGCGCTCACCGCGAGGCCACCCTCGTCATATAGGCGCACGCCCAGACCGTCGCGCGGGTTCAGAAACACCCGGTCTTTCCAGGTGATGCCCAAGAGAGGAAGCGCTCGCGTTTTCATCTCGTCGGAACCTTCATACTTCGCAACGTATCTCGCGCCCGCGCCGATGCGGATATCCCAGTCGCCCCTTTCGCCGGCTTCGGCGAACGCAAGCCAGGCGAACAGGGAGACCAAGAACAGGATTGGCATATATTTTTTCGCCGGAGGGTTTCTCATGTTTCGGCTCCTGTTAATTTCAGGTAACCGGCGCCAACCAACATGGGCGCGCCTCGTCTCGACACCGTGCGGAGATTATCGGGACATATATGAAATTGTATCAGCCGAAAAGGCAGCTTCAAAGGAAATTCGCGGGCGTTTGCTAACCGGGGAAGGAGGGATTGTGCGCTTCGGCTCCAAACGAAAATGGGACGATGCTTCCAGGCATGGTTTTGCCGTCTTGCCGGAGTGGTTTGATTCGGCGTCCCATAGGGGCGGTTCGCGAACCGCCCTGCTTTGCGGACGGTGGAAGAGGCGACGCGGCGATTGTGAACAGCGCGGCGCATGGGTTATACCATCGGGCATGAAGCGCTTTGAATGACACGAGGAATTGCAGCGATATGACCCAAGAAGATCCGCGTTTTAATATGGAAATCGCAATTCAGGGCGGTTTGTTCGCGGGCGATTTCTTATGCGATGGCATCACCGATGAGAAAGAGTGGAATGAGTTTGATGATTCCGCACTTGATGCTTTAGAAATCGCACTGAAGGAAATCTTTAATCGATTCTTAAGTACCCATTCACCAAACGAGAGCCAGACAGAAAAGGAACTTATCTGGCCTATACTTGAGCATCTTGGATGGAAGGCGCACCTTCCCCAACAGAATCTCTCCGCTCGTGGCCGACAGGACGTGCCCGATGGCCTCATGTTCGAAAACGAAGAGGAGAAAGCGAAAGCTAACCGCATCCCTGAAGGATCGGAGCGCTACGAGTTCGGTATCGCCATCGTGGAATCCAAACGCTGGATGCGTGCACTCGACCGCCGCACTGATAAAGAGGAAACAGAACCTTCCCCGCAAATGCCTCTCGACTTCGACCATGACCCAAACAGAAGCAAAAAACGTCCAGTTCTGGAAACCGCGCCTTCCACACAGATGCTCCGTTACCTGAGGCGCGTGGACGATCTGACAACCGGCAAACTCCGTTGGGGCATTCTCACCAACGGCGCGACGTGGCGTCTTTATTTCGCGGGCGCGCGTTCGGTCTCGGAGCAATTCTTCGAGGTTGATCTCCCTCGCGTCCTGAATCTTCCCGGCAACAATGACGACCCGTTCGCCATTCCCGAAGACGGTCGCCGCCATTGCCTCAAGGTGTTCGCACTCATGTTCCGGCGGGAGGCCTTTCTGCCGCTTTCGGCGGAATCGCGCACGTTTCACCAACTCGCCATGGATCAGGGGCGCCGCTACGAGGAGCGAATCACCGGTAATATATTCGAGCAAATATTCAAGCCGATTTTCCCCGAACTCGTCGCCGCCATCGCCGCCGCCGCGCCCGATGCGCCGTTGCCGGAAGTGCGAGAAGCCGCCCTGATTATCCTCTACCGCCTCTTGTTCATCCTCTACGCCGAAGATCGCAACCTGCTGCCCGTCCGCGATTCGCGCTATGACGATTACAGCCTGCGCAAGAAGGTGCGCGACGACGTCGGGCATCGTAAGAATTTAAGAGACACGTTCTCGACAAGTGCGGATCTCTACTGGTCGGCATTCAACAATCTCTGCCGGGCGATTGATGCGGGCGACGCGTCCATCGGCTTGCCGCCCTACAATGGCGGGCTTTTCGACCCCGAGCGCACGCCGCTTCTCGGACGGATTTGGCTTTCCGATCAGATAATGGCGAACGTCATCGACACCCTCTCGTTTGAGATGCTCGGAGGAGTCCGCCGTTACGTCAACTACCGCGACCTTGGCGTTCAACAATTAGGATCTATATACGAACGCCTTCTTGAACAGGAGGTCGTCCGCGTCGGGAACGATATCGAGGTCCGTCTCAGCCCCTTCGCCCGAAAAGGATCGGGCAGCTACTACACGCCCGACGATCTGGTCGGTCTGATCATCGAGGAGGCGGTGGGGCCGCTTGTCCAAGCGCGCACGGACGCCTTTATAGCGGAGGTTTCCGATTCCACAGCGGATCGACCGCCGGAAGCCGATAGAGTAGAAGAACTGAAACAAGTCGACCCGGCGGAGAAGATACTGGAGCTCAAAATCTGCGACCCCGCCATGGGTTCGGGTCATTTTCTGGTGAACCTCGTGGATTATCTCGCCGACCGGGTGATTGCGGCCATGGCCGAGGCGGAAGCTGCCGTCGCTGGCTACGTATCACCGTTGACCGAGCGGGTTGAGGAAATCCGCGAGACGATCAAACGCAACGCCCAAAGGGGAGGCTGGCGCGTCGATGAGGCGCAACTCGACGATCGCCACGTCGTCCGCCGCATGGTGCTCAAGCGCTGTATCTACGGGGTGGACAAAAATCCCATGGCGGTTGAACTCGCCAAGGTCGCGCTCTGGTTGCACACCTTCACTGTGGGCGCGCCGCTCAGCTTTCTGGATCACCACTTAAGTTGCGGAGATAGCCTCTTCGGCTCATGGGTAAGCGCGGGAGTCACTAAAGCGAAAGAACTCGGCAACCCTCTTTTCCTGTATGACCCCATACGACGGGCAACGGATGCAGCGATTCCCATGCAAGAGGTTGAGAGACTAACCGACACCGAGATCGCTGAGGCGCAAGAATCTGCCGAACACTTCACTGAACTGAAAAAGGGAACGAAGCCGCTTGCTTCTGTCCTTTCTCTTGTCTACGCCATCGACTGGCTAAAACCTTGGGATGAGGAAGACAAAAGAGTTCTTCACGATTTCTTCAATCATTCGTTCGGCGATCCGGTCAATATCGCTCAGGGCAAAGCGCCCAAGAAAAAGCGGGGTGTGAGACGCCTCGCCGCTCTTCTGGAAAAGACGCATAACCTCATTGGAGAAGAACATTTTCTTCACTGGCAGGTGGCGTTCCCGGGTGTATGGTCGGAATGGGAAAACGCGGAACTGAAGGGTGGTTTCGACGCGGTTATCGGCAATCCGCCCTGGGATCGGGTGAAGCTGCAACAAGTGGAATGGTTCGCCGCGCGGCGACCCGAAATCGCTCGCGCCACCCGCGCCGCCGACCGCAAGCGGATGATAGCCGAACTGGAAAAGGCGGAAGACCCGCTAGCTCATGAGTTCGCCGAAGCCAGCGAACGCGCGAAGACCGCCGCTCTCGTAGCCCGAAACTGTGGGGATTACCCTCTGCTCTCGGGCGGTGATGTAAACCTCTATTCGCTGTTCGTCGAGCGGGCCATGTCGCTGGTGAAACCAGACGGAATGGTCGGCCTTCTCACACCTTCAGGTATCGCATCCGACAAAACGGCGGCCAAGTTTTTCAAAGGCGTGGCGACAGAGGGCAGGCTGAAGGCCCTCTATGATTTCGAGAATAGACGCACGCGCCACAATACCCCACCCTTCTTCCCGGACGTGGACAGCCGTTTCAAATTCTGCGCCTTCGTTGCTGGCCCGTCGCCAATGTACGCCCCAGCACAATGTGCTTTTTTTCTTCAAAGCATATCCGAACTCAAAGATCCCGAGCGTCGCTTTTCGATGAGCGAGAAGGACTTCGCCGACGTCAACCCGAACACCGGTACCGCTCCCATCTTCCGAACCGAGAAGGACTCAGAACTCACCAAAGCGATCTACAGCCGTCTACCGGTTCTGGTGAATCGCTCATCTGAAAAAGAAATAAAGGCTTGGCCTGGTAAACATGCGACTATGTTTCATATGTCGAATGATTCTCATCTATTCCGTACACGGACTGAACTTGAGGAGAAAGAAGCAGCTTGGCCTATTGAAGGCAATCGTTTCGCCAATAAAGACGGTGAATGGTTACCGCTTTATGAAGGAAAGATGGTGCAGGCTTTTGACCACCGCGCTGCCAGCGTTTCTGTCAATCCAGACAACTTGCACCGCCCAAATCAGCCAGAACCTTCCGGATTACAGCAGCAACAAAATCCCAACTGGCTGCCCCATCCACGTTATTGGATCCTTGACCCATATCCTCAACCGTATATTGGTTGGAAGATGGTTACTGCGCCAACAAATAGCCGAACGTTTATAGCAGCTTTCTTGCCACCTTCTGGTTCTGGACACTCAATAGACGTGATTTTGCCAGACAACCATGATGAGAACGATTTCAAAAGATTTGCTCCTCTTATACTAGGCAACTTCAACTCTTTAGTTTTTGATTTTGTAATACGACAAAAAATCCAAGGTCAAAATATAAGCTGGTATATCATCGAACAACTTCCTGTCGTTCCACCCAAAACCTTTGAAACCACTTCCTTCGGCCCCAAAACCGCCGGTGAGATCGTCCGCGACGCCGTGCTGGAACTCACCTATACCGCGCACGACATGGCTCCTTTCGCCCGTGATATGGACTACGTGGATGAAAAGGACGAAGTGCTCCAACCCTTCGCCTGGGACGAGACGCGCCGCCTGCATCTTCGCGCCAAGCTGGACGCCGTTTTCTTTCATCTCTACGGCGTTACCGACCGGGACGACGTGCGCTATATCTACTCCACCTTCCCCATCGTCGAGCGCGAAGATACCAATACTTACGGCGACTACCGCTCGCGCGATTTGTGCCTCGCCTACATGAACGCGCTGGCGGCGGGCGAACCGGATGCCAAGATCAACCTCTAGCTTTCACCCAATCGCCGCCTAACCTGCGCCGCGCCCATCAGGCGCTCGACCGCGCCGTGGACAGGCTCTATCGCCGCACCGGCTTCGCCTCCGAGCGTGACCGCGTGGAGCATCTCTTCGCCCTGTACGAAAAAATGCGCGCGCCGCTTGAGGCGGGTGTGAGGGGGAGAAGAAGGCGGAGGAGGAGGTAACGAGACATTTGTTGACAGTTGCATTTTAAGGGCGCATGAATACGCAAAGCGTCTTTAGGTGATATAGCAGACACCCGCCCCATGCTGAAGAAAGCAACAAGAATGAATAATCGCTATTCGGAAATTGCCGTGGGAATCAAACAAATTCAAGAAGCTATTCAACCTATAGTAAAGTGTTTAGCAGAAGTGAACCGACAAACTGAGTTTTTTACGCAGAGACTGATAAAAGCCTTTCAACCTTTTGCGCCTCATGTGAAGGCGTTCGTAACTTATCACAAAATTGTTGAAGCGTTCAAAAAAACGGGGTGGCTGCCCTATTATTCCGCGCCGTTCCATTATGTTGAAGAATGTGGAGAAGATATCCAGTTGCTTGAAACTCGCCTTTCGGAATACTACCGAACGTATTTTGATGATATTCGCCAAGATATCGAATCACGATTGGGTCATTACAATATAGACGAAGAGGCTAGAGCGACATTTCGCGAAGCACTTTCAGCGCATAGTGTCGGGAATTATCGATGCGTCGTTCGTCTGTTGTTTCCAGAAATAGAAAGGATGTTTCGTTTACAATTTTTCGAGAACAAAGCCGGAAAATTCCCCTCCAAGGAAATGCTCGAAAAATTAACTGACGATAAATACCTGAAAGATTTTACAAGGAGAGAAGCATTCGGTTGGACTCTGTTCGGTCGGTTGGTAAAACACCTGTACGAACCAGTAGATAATCACAACAGAACAAAATTTCAGCAAGATTCCGTTCCGAATCGTCATGCCGCTCTTCACGGATTGGTCATATATTCTTCAGAGAAACATAGCATGAATATGATTATCATGGCCGATTACGTTTTTCAGATACTTACTCCGCAGAGTATATGATTATCTCTATCGCAATGATGTTCCCGACTCTCCCAGCCGCAATATAGCGATGTCCCCCTCACCCATCCCCCTGCGTGGATGGCGCGGACGTGCGGCGGCCGAGTTCCATCATCACGCTATTCTGAACTTCCGGCGCCTTCATGGTTTTCCGCCGAGCTTCGCGCAGAAAAACCACGCGTCCCTCGAAGCGCGGGTGAGGGCGGAGAAGGTGAAAACGCGCGGAAGATGAATTTGAAAGCCGCCCTTTGATATGGGAAAATGAGTTCGAAGCTGCTCCACGAGGCAGGCGAAAGACGAAAGGGGAAAGGGGATGCTGGGTTACGGGACGCAGTTTTGGATCATGTGGGGCGTACTCGTCCAGGCGGCGGGCGTACTGGTGCAGTGCCTGCTCATCTACATGGGCTTCAACACCATGCGGCAGGCGAACGAGTTGAGGAGCAGGCAACTCGCGGCGCAGGAAAAAGCACGCGAAGCGCAACACGAGGAGAACATGACGGCCATTGCTGAAGCCGCGAAGCGGGACGACAAGCGGCATGAAGAGAGCATGGCGGCCTTGCGTGAACTTATCAGGCAAAATCATGAACTAGAAGCACGAAGCGCAAAGCGCCACGAGGAGAGCATGGCGGCTTTGGCGGAAGCCGCGATGCAGGATGATAAGCGCCACGAGGAGAGCATGGCGGCCTTGCGTGAACTCACCCGGCAGAATTCGGAAAAACACGAAGAGAACATGGCCGCCCTGAAAACCCTTATCGAGCGAACCGCTCCCGCCGCCTGATCCGGAAACCGGTTTTCGGATGAAGCGGAGGCGCTCATGAAATTTTTGGATCACCCGGAAAACCCCGCAGCGCGTGGGTAACCACGGCCCTCCGGGAAAGTGTTTAGAAAGAGCGCAAGGGTTCAGGGCAGACGTCCCGTGGTGCCGCGGCAAGGCATGGCGGGAGCGGCGCGGTCGTCCTCTCCGGCCGCGCTGTTTTATGGATAAAATCCTGCGAGACGGGGGTTTACGCTCCCATCTACCGTCCGGCAACGCGCACGCTCCAAAACCACTCGGCCCTCGGTTCACGCCTGGAGCAGGCGCCGTTCGCCCCGGCGCAGACACCTACGGGAGCGCCGCGTGGAGGATATCCGAGTAGGACGCCGTCTTCCCGTCGAACGTTGCGACGATACGGCCCAGGCGCATCACGTGGATGACGTCTGAGAAGCCGATGAGATCCTCGAATTCGGAGCTGGCAACCAGCGCGCCCATTCCCTCGTTGCGAACGAGCCTGCTGATGTAATGGCGGATCTCGGCCTTGGCGCCGATATCGATGCCTTGCGTGGGTTCTTCGAGCAGAAGAAACTTCGGGTCCCCCTGAAGGGACCGGGCAATCGCCAGTTTCTGCTGGTTGCCGCCGCTCAGGTTTCCGGCCATCGTGTTGAGCCCGGCCCCCCGGATATCGAATACCTCGGCGAATTTCCGGCTCGTCTCCCGCTCGGCCCGCCGAAGCCGGAAACCGTTTCGTCCGAGCGATCCCGAAACGGGCAAGGCGATGTTCTCCCGGACCGTGAGCGACGGGACGATACCCGCTTGCCGCCGGTCGGCAGGGACCAGCGCGATCCCGAGCTTGTACGCTTTCGTGGTCGAGCCGGGCGGAATGGAGACCTCGTCCAGCTCGATAGAGCCGGCGTCGTATTTTATACGGCCCGCAATTGCGGCGAGCAGCGGGCCGAATCCCGCGCCTTGCGCGCCGGCGATTCCCACAATCTGTCCCGCCGCTGCTTCGAGCGAGACGTCTGAAAAGCTTCGGCCGAACCCGAGCGCCTTCACTGCCAGCCTGCTTCGGTTCGCCGTGCCCTGGGCAGCGTCATGAGACGGCGCCCCTTGCTCCCCGGCGCGCGCGGACTTTGTCATCAACTCGATTATTTGTTGCCGGTCGATCTCGTCGCGTCGAAACGTACCGACGCTGAGGCCGTCACGCAGGATCGTGATGCGGTCGGCTATCTGGAGGACTTCGCCTATCCGGTGGCTGACATATACGATGGCCGTACCCGCTTCGCTCCGGATCCGGGTCAAGGTGGCCAGAAGCGCCTCGGCATCCACTGCGGAGAGCACCGCCGTCGGCTCGTCGCAAAGGACCACGCTCACCGGAGGCAGGAGCGCGTGAGCGATCTGGATGAATCGGGCCTCCGGTGTGCTTAAATTCTCCCCCAGGACCAGGGGATCCACGTGAGCGCCGATGAGGCGGAGCACTTCCGTCGTCATGGCCCGCTCGCGGCGCGAGAGCCTGTTCCGGTCGACCAGCGCCCCCTCGAGGCCCAGCATGATGTTGCGGCCGGTAATCAATTGTCCGCACAATTCGACATCCTGCGGCATTATCTTGATGCCGTACCGCTTCCTGGCCTCACGCGGCGAGCGCAGCCGCACCTCATCCCCGTTGATCTGGATCAGCCCGGAGTCCATCGCGAATGCGCCCACCATCAGCTTCAAGAGCGTGGATTTTCCCGACCCGTTCTCCCCGACCACCGCGTGTATCTCGCCGTGGTCGACATCGAAGCTCACGCGATCCAGGGCCGTTACGCCGGGGAACGTCTTGGTGACATCCTGCATCCTGATGGCGGGGACGCGGCGTTCTTCGGCTTGGGAATTCAGCAATTCCGTCCCCTGTGACCACCAGGCCTGCGAGTGTAGCGCTGCTTGCCGATCATTTTTGAGCCGAGACCTCGAACCCTTTCTGGATAAGCTCCAGCGTCACCGCCGTTTCGTTGGGCGGCATGTCTTTCGCCGTGTACCGCGTCAGCGGAATGCACACCAGGGCGGGCACGTTTTGATCGCCGTTCAGGATCGACACGGCGTGACCGACCCCCTGGTACCCCATCGGAGTCGGCGTGATGCCGATGATCGTCGAGTATTGGCCCTCTTTCAAATCCTGAATGGAGGCAGGGTCCAGACCGTTCGTGACGAAAGCCACATCCTTGTACCGCGCCGGCAACGAGTCGGGATCGAGCAGCAGGTTGAAGACCGAATACACCCATTTGATATCGGGA
>JAPPHK010000161.1:14862-16092 GCA_028820795.1 Nitrospinota bacterium
CGACCAGCACGACGCCGGTAACCATCTGGCGCGCGAACTCCGAAACACCGACGATCTCGAGACCGCTGGTGAGCACCGTCAGGATACCCACTCCCATCGCAACGCCAAGCAGCCGACCGACTCCACCGCCGATCGCGGCGCCCCCGATCACCGCAGCGGCGATGGATTCAAGCTCCAGGCCAGCCCCGAGGCTTGCCTGTCCAAGCGTGACCCTGGATGCGAGCATGACCCCGGCGGCGGCCGCGAAAAGGCCGCACATCGCATAGGCGAGAACCTCGTAAAGGGCGACCGAAATCCCCGACAGCCGCGACGTTTCACGAGCCCCCCCGATCGCATAGATGTAGAGACCCGCCCTCACCCGGTTGAGGAGCAGGTACGCAATGAATACGACAACCAGTCCGACGCCCATTGTCCCCGGCAGCGGCCCCCACTCGTCCGCTCCGAACACGCTCACTCCCCGGTCAGTAATCGGAACCGAGGCACCACTGCTCAGTTCGTTTGACAACCCGGTCAGGAAAGTCAGCATCGCCAGGGTAGCCACGAAGGGGTTGACCCCCAGATACGCGATAACGAGACCGTTGACAGAGCCGACCAGGGCTCCAAGCGCCAACGCCGCCGTGACGGCCCCGTACAGTCCGAAATCGTCAACGAGCAGCGCCAGCGCCGTGGAGGCGAATCCCGCAGTCGCGCCGACCGAGATGTCGAAACCACCCACGACGAGCACCAGCATCTGCCCGACGCTGGCGACCAGCAGCACCCCCGCCTGTCTGGCGAGATTCTCAACTGTCCTGACGGAAAGAAAGATGTCGGGTTCTATGGCCGAAAACACGAGGTAGAGCAGGACGAGGACGAACAGCAACTGCATTTCGAGGCGCATCATTCCACGCGTTCGTTCCAAAGCGCCGACGGCCCAAGTCGTTGCCTGTTGGGGACCATTGCTGAAATGGCCGCCTGCGGCAGGATCGCCTGGTGTTTCGCTCTGATCAGTCACCAGGGTCACAGCCCCCCGAACCTCGATTAATTGGTCGTATAGCCGGAATCGACGAGTAGATGGTGCCCATGAATCATCCGTGCGTCGTCCGAGGCCAGGAAGACGGCCGCTCTGCCGATGTCCAGGGGATCGGGCAGGGCGCCGGCGGGCACCCTCGGCATGTATGCCGCCTTGAAATCGGGGTCGTCGAACAACGGCCTTACCATGTCCGTCATCGTGGCGCAGGGGCCGATCAGGTT
>JAPPHK010000011.1 GCA_028820795.1 Nitrospinota bacterium
CGATGGCGCTCGACTACGCCCGC
This sequence comes from Nitrospinota bacterium, assembly GCA_028820795.1. GTDB lineage: Bacteria > UBA8248 > UBA8248 > UBA8248 > UBA8248 > Bin107. The sequence goes on from JAPPHK010000011.1 coordinate 24, forward strand.
GCGGTGAACGAGGAGGTGAAGGACATGTTCGCTGCGGGCGCAGACGTGGTGCAGATAGACGAGCCCTACATGCAGGCGCGCGCGGAAATCGCCAGGGAGTTCGCCGTGGAGGTAATCGGCGAGGCGCTGAAGGGCGTGGAGGGAACGACCGCGCTCCACATGTGCTTCGGCTACGCGGCCATACACGCCTGGCAGGGGCTGGGGAAGCCCGACGCCTATTCCTTTCTGCCCGAACTGAACGAAAGCGCCATCGACCAGATATCCATCGAGGCGGCCCAGCCGAAAATCGACCTGGCCGTCTTGGAGGAGTTGCCGGACAAGACCATCATCCTGGGCGTCATCGACAACGACGACCCGGAGATCGAAACGCCCGAAACGGTCGCCGCGCGCATCCGGGCGGCGCTCGATCACATATCGCCCGAGCGTCTCATCCTGGCGCCTGATTGCGGCATGAAGTACATGAGCCGCGACGTCGCCTTCGGCAAGCTCAAGTCCATGGCCGAGGGCGCCGCCATCGTGCGTGATGAGATTGAGGGGTAGGGGGGTCGGCTGAAGTCAGTCCGCGTTGCCGCCGAACGCGGTATTGCGCAGTGCAGTGTTGATGCGGGACTGCCACCCCCTGCCGCTTTTTTTGAAGTGCGCCACCACGTCCGCGTCGAGGCGAATGGTGGTCTGCACCTTGGTGGGTTTTTTCTGCGGCCCGCGAAACCGGCGAGGTTCATTTCTCGCCAATTCTCCCCGGGCGTGGGCTTCGACGATCTCGGGCACGACTTCAGAGGCCGGACGCATCTTCTCCAGCATCTCCTTGGTCAAGGGACGATCCTCCGCCTCTGGCAGTGTCTGATTCTTCCGCTTTCTCGCCATCTTCACTCCTTCGTCATGCGCGATGTTCCGCGTATTGACTCGTTTCTCTTTGATTCGCTTTGCGTAGGCTGATGATCCGGACGAACGATTCACGGCGGGTGAATACCAGAACATGGACCCGCTCCTGAATCAGTCCCAAAGCCCAAAAACGCCGTTCGTCATATTCGGTGCGCGCATCCTCGTAGACCAAAGCCGTCTGCCAGTCAAACTCTAAGGCAGTGTGGAAATCGACACTATGCTTGTCAAGATTGGCCTCCCGTTTGTTCTCATCCCATTCGTATTGCATGGCTAATCGTAACAACAATTTAAGAAAGGCGCAATCACTTCGTGCGGCGAAAATGCGCCATCGCTATCCTGCGTCTGTGGATTAGTGGCCTCGGCACCGCTTGTGATAAGGTGTCCGCATCCGCCCACAGACGCATCCCGGGACAGCGAATGGCCACGAGCACGAAAGCGCGCTCTCGCAAAGCGAAGCCCATCGCCCAAAACGAGAAACCCGGGCCCCCTCTCAAGTGGGCCGGCGGCAAGCGGTGGCTCGTCCCGCACATTCGCGCGTATTGGGAGCATAACTGCGAGCGCCGCCTCGTGGAGCCTTTCTGCGGCGGGCTGGCGGTCGCGCTCGGCCTCTGCCCCGGGAGGGCGCTCCTGAACGACATCAACGCCCCGCTCATGAACTTCTACGCCTGGCTCAAGAAGGGTCTCTCTCGCACCCGTATCGGTATGCGAAACGACGAGGACACCTACTACGCCCACAGGGATCGGTTCAATGCGCTGCTCATGAGCGGGCGGGGACGCAACAAGGAGGCGGCGGAGCTTTTCTACTATCTCAACCGCACGGGCTACAACGGGCTTTGCCGCTTCAACAGCAAGGGCGAGTTCAACGTCCCCTTCGGGCGCTACAGGCGAATCAACTACGCCCGGGACTTCTCGGCCTACCGGGAGGTCTTGGAAGGCTGGGAGTTTATGTGCAAAGACTTCGAGGCGCTCCCGGTCGAGCCCGGTGACTTCATCTACGCGGACCCCCCCTATGACGTCCAGTTCACGAAATACGCCAAAGAAGATTTCTCCTGGGCGGATCAGGTGCGTCTGGCGGAATATCTCGCCGCGCACGAAGGCCCCGTCGTCCTCTCGAACCAGGCGACGGATAGAATCGTAGCGCTTTATGAGAAAAACGGCTTCACGCTCTCGTTCCTCGAAGGCCCGCGCCGCATCAGCTGCACGGGGGATCGATCACCGGCCATGGAAGTCCTGGCTGTGCGTGGGGTGAAAACATGAATGCTGCGCACAATACGCGAACCGGCGGAGTTTTGGAAGCGATGGTGCTGCCCGCGTTGGCGAATGGGGGATATCGTTATCAAACACAAGTCCGTATAGGTGAAAGGCCAAATGGAAGACGTCATTTCTTGGATGTCCTGGCGAATGACGATGATAACAATGAATATCTAATCTCTCTCAAATGGCAACAGGTTTCTGGAACTGCCGAGCAAAAAGTTCCCTATGAAATAATATGTCTCGCAGAAGCGATACAAAAAGAAAACGGCACAAAAGCATACCTTGTCCTTGGTGGCGCTGGATGGAGCCTGCGCGATTATTATCTGGGAGGCGGCCTGAACCGTCATTTAGTTCATGCGGATTTGGTTACCTTGATGGATTTGGAAAACTTCGTTGCCTTGGCGAATCAAGGCAAGTTATAAATAGAGATTGCCAACCCCTTGGTGCTCGCCGCCCGTGAGGAAATGGAATGACCAACGCTGCTTCGAGTGTTGAAAGCGCGGCGCGGCAGCCGGTGCAGGACATGCTCCCTCGGTTGGAGGGGGAAAACCCAAAAAGCCAACCCGTCCTCGCTTGCGCGGACAACCTCGTTTTCATGAGCGAGCTTCCCGATGAGCGGATGAAGCTCATCGTCACGTCGCCCCCTTACAACCTGGGCAAGGAATACGAATCGAGAACCCCGCTCGACGCTTATGTCGAGGCGCAGGAACGGGTGATAAGCGAGTGCGTGCGGCTCCTTCATCCCCAAGGCTCCATCTGCTGGCAGGTCGGCAACTATGTGGATAACGGTGAGATTATTCCGCTCGACGCCATTCTCTACCCCGTCTTTCGGGCGCAGGGCCTCAAGCTCCGAAACCGAATCGTATGGAGTTTCGGCCACGGGCTTCACTGCACCAAGCGGCTCTCGGGCCGATACGAAACCATCAACTGGTGGACGAAGGGCGACGACTACACCTGGAACCTCGACCCGATACGTGTTCCGGCGAAATATCCGGGCAAAAAACACTTCAAGGGACCGAACATCGGCAAACTCTCGGGGAATCCCAAGGGAAAGAACCCGAGCGACGTGTGGGTTTTCCCGAACGTGAAGAGCAACCATCCGGAAAAAACGATCCACCCCTGCCAGTTCCCCGTCGAACTGGTGGAGCGCCTGGTTCTCTCCATGACGGACGAGGGCGACGCCGTTTTCGACCCTTACATGGGCGTCGGCTCATCGATCATCGCCGCTCTCAAGCACGAAAGAACGGCCTATGGCTGCGACGTCGTTTCCGAATACGTGGACATCGCGCTGGACCGTGTGCGCCGCTTTTATGCGGGAACGCTCAAAACGCGCCCGATGGGAAAGCCCATCTACGACCCCGCGAAACCGGGCGGCGGTCATTAGTGCGCATCAAAGCCAAGTATTCTCATCTGAACGGCGAGGAATACCTGATCGTCCACCGCAAAGAGTTGTGGGATGAAGTGAAGGAAGTCATCGCGGAAGTCGACGCAGAGGCTTGCCGAACCAAGGTCTCCAGAGAAAAGACTATGCCCGGAAAAATCTTGTTCTCGCCCGCCGACATGAACCGCGCGTTCAAGAATGGCCTCAAAGCGCGAGGCTGGAGCGAGCGCAGGACCACCTTCTGGCTTACGGCGGACGAGAGGCTCATGCGCGGCATTTACGGCCTGTCGGAAGATGAACAGAAACGCGCCATCGAGGAAGCGGGATTTGAGCCCATCATGTCTTACAACCAGACGGATTTCGTGAAGGAACGCGTTGCCGTGGAGGTTCAGTTCGGCAAGTACGCTTTCGTCGCGCACGATTTGTTCGTGAAGCATCTGAGTTTCTACGTTTCCGACATCATCGACGTTGGCGTGGAGATACTCCCCATGAAGGAACTGGAGCGGGAGATGTCCACAGGCGTCGCCTACTACGAGCGAGATTTGCTGAACGTCCTGCGGCAAGGCCGCGGGGTCCCCGCCGTTCCTCTGGTGCTCGTGGGCGTCACGCCATGAGGCGATGCGGCCAACAGGGTTTATCAGGACTTTTCTGAGGAGAGTTCAAACGGCGTAATAGATGGTTCTTCATCGGAAAAGAATTCGAGAAGGGGCAAGCTGTTGCGGCAGGTCATCATCAAGCCCGGAGAGGATGGTTTCTGGGTCGCCGAGTGCCCGAACCTGCCCGGCTGCATCAGCCAGGGCCAATCCAGAAAAGAAGCCATTCAAAATATTCGGGAAGCCATCGAGGGCTATATCGAGGTTTTGGAGCAAGGAAGGCAGTCAATCCCTCCGGCCTCGCTCTCCTGAAAAGGGAAGGGAAGCATATATGGGGTTGTTGAATAACCTCCGTCTGTGGCGACTCCCGCGAAGCGCCAACGCCTCTTTCCTCACCCTGAGTAGCCGCCGAAGGTAAAACGCGACTGAGAAGGGAGCGTTTGTATCGAAGGGGCCTGTCCTGAGCCTGTCGAGGGGAGCGCTCCCCTATTTGGCCGGCAATCGCTACCGCATTGGTCGCGATTGACCTTCGATATGGGCTTCGCCGCTACTCAGGATGAGGCGGAGAGGGTCATTCAACAACCCCTTTATCCGTCCCCTGCAATCCCTTTCACAACTATCCCTCCTACTCACCACCCTCCTGAAACGCGATGCGCTCGCCGGGGGGTTCCACGACGAGGTGGAGAGCCTCGGCCACGCGGCCCGTCAGGTTCCAGAGCCCGCATATGAGGGTCAGCGAGACGAGCTGTTCGGTGGAAAAATGTTTCTTCATGGCCTCGAAGGCCGCGTCGTTCCCCTTGGCTGTCAGTTTCGTTACTTCCTCCGCCCAGTTGATGACGGCTTTTTCCTTCTCGTTGAAGAGCGCGCTGTCGCGCCAGCCGTCGCCTTCCAGCAGATTGATTTTCTCCTGTTCGATGCCCTGAGCCCGACCGAGCTCGACGTTGTGCCCCAGTCAGTTGTTGCACTCGGTCAGGATGGCCGTCTTGATGATGACGAGCTGGGCCATGTGGAGGTATTCGGGGTCGGAATCACGGTGCTGGACGCGCAGCTTGCCGTCCATGATCTGCCAGCCCTCGACGAAGCCCGGCGCCCAGCCGAGCAGGCGTAAAAAACGCGACACCTTGCCCCAGCGCTTCACGCCGCGCTCATACAGCGGCGCGAGTTCAGCGGCCAGGTGTTCGGGGATGTTCTCCGGGTCGATCAAGGGCACGCGGGGGAGGGGGCAGGCCATCATCTCCTCGGTGACGCCCATGTCCCCAGAAAGACCGGTGGCTTCGTTTATCGGCATGATGAGTTCCTTTTAGTGGTGATGCGTGAACAATGAAAGTGAACGCGCGCATTCTGGCGCAAGGATGGGTGGGGATCAACGGGGAGATTGTTTGATGGAAAAGTTAAAATTATGTATCGATTTTAATCCCTATCGGATTGTCTTTGATGGCGTCGAGAGCATGATCAATGGCAGAAGAAATTATAATGCCCGTGTTGGCATGAACCTTTAAAGAAGTTTCTTTGTCCTTTTCGTCTAGAACTGGTGAAGGTTCAAATCGATAACCGGAAATAATGGCGGCTACGTTCAATTCATTTATTGGACTTCCTGGCTTTACGAAAACCACAGGGCCACCTGAGAACCCTGGGTTGTTGTGGCCATCCATTAGAACAATCTTTTGTTCTTCGAAACTTACAGCTGAAACTGTCGCACGTTTCACAAGAGGGAGAGGGAAAAGCCGATTGAGCTTCCCCGCTTCAATCTGAATTCCATACGGGAACCCAAGAAAATATGCATCCTGCCCAATGGCCATACCAGCCATTGTGGGAGGTAATGGATGAGTTGGAGACAATTGAATTTTTGCAGATAGAACACAAATGTCACTATCTTTCGATCCGTATCCAACAAAGTCCACATCAAGAGTTTTCCATTTTTGTTCATGAAATAGTTCAATTGATTTCCCGCAGAAATTTCTTAAACAATGCTTTGCAGTGCAGAGATATTGCTTGTCGTCTACATCAATGGTGAAACTAGTACCAAGATCCTCACCGCATCTAAGCTGAAAAGTCCGATGAATAACGTTGGCGGTGATCATTTCGTGAGTCCTGAAGTTGCTTAACTTAATGATTTGTATATGAGTCTGCCCTGTTTGGGCTTATTAATTACGTAACAATCCTAGGTGTAAATGAATACCGGGTGCATCACGTTAGCGGTAAAAAAACCGACTTTGCACGAGCCTGCTTAATGTCGCTCATAGAGCACTTCGCCTTCGCGCAGGGCGCGCGCCAGGACGTGGTTGAGGGAATCGCGCCAGTATTCCACCTCATCGAGGCTGAAGAGCAGAATATCCTTGGAGACTTCGAAGTCCGCCAGAGCGCGCCATAGTCGCGTCGTCTCGGCGCGCCTGTCGCGGCCGTCGCCAAACGGGGCTGACTCGACCACCACGAAATCCACGTCGGAGCCCGCCGCCGCGTCGCCACGCGCACGTGAGCCGAACAGGATCACCTGCTCGGGATCGACCTCGTCCACGATGGTCTTCACCATCCGCCGGAGGAGCGCGTCGTCTACTTGCGTCATGGTTCCAATCTCCCTCTGTTACACAAGGCCGCAAGCGGACGATGCGCCATTATAAGCGCGAGTGGAGTCCGCGTCATCATCCTGGGAAAATGCGCCTTTCCCGTTATCCCACAATTCTCGAACCGGGCCCGCATGGGGTTGTTGAAAAACCCCTCCTCGGTCGGAACTCAGCCCTCACCGGCGCGGCTGCGGGCTTCGCAGGACGCTTGACGTCCTCATCCCGAGCAAGCACCCCAAACCCTCATCCTGAGTAGGCGCGTAAGCGCCGTATCGAAGGTCAATCGCGACCAATGCGGGAGCGATTGCCGGCCCAAAAGGGAAGCGCTCCCCTCGACAGACTCGGGCAAGCCCTTTCGATACAAACGCTCCTTTCTCAGTCGCGTTTTTCCTTCGGCGGCTACTCAGGGTGAGGGTGATATAGCGAGCTATCGAGGGTGAGGAAAACAAAAATGCCTCATCCCGAGTAGGCCCGCAGGGCCGTATCGAGGGACGCGACCTCGGGCAGGCGCGGGGGCCTGTCCCTACGCTATTTTCTTGCGCCCTCCTCCGGGCGGTTCACGAGTCACCCTTACTCGCTGTAGGATGCGCATGAGGAGGCGGCATCGATGCCCGAATTCATCATCGCGCGGACGCAAGAAGACTTCGCCGAGGCAAGGGCCCTGCTGCGCGAGTACGAGGCCGAGAGCGAGGTGGACCTGTGCTTCCAGGGCTTCGAGGAGGAAGTCGAGGCTCTCGAGCGCGTGTACGGCCCGCCGGGCGGGAGGTTTCTCATCCTGCGATCAGGGGAGCGAACCGCGGGCTGCGTCGCCCTCGAGGACTCGGGCGGTAAAGTCTGCGAGATGAAGCGCCTCTTCCTGCGTCCTGAATTCAGGGGGCGGGGTCTGGGAAGAAAGTGCGCGGAGGAGATTGTCCGCATCGCCCGGGAGTCGGGCTGCAATACCGTGCGCCTTCATACGCTGCCCGCCATGCGCGCGGCCATCGCGCTCTACCGCTCGATGGGATTCAGGGAGATTCCCCCCTACGCCGAACCCCCCGTGGAGGGGGTGGTTTTCATGGAACTGGGGTTGGGGTAGAGGGCCCGCCCCTCTCGGCAGGAAAAGCAACCCCCCTGTCCCCTCTTGTCGGGCCTGTTGAAAAAGTCCTGATTCTGAGTATGGAGCCGACCGGGGAGGGGGCTGTAGGGGGACAACCCCTCCTCGGGGTTGTCCTGCCCTCCGTGGTTGTCCTTTATCTTCATAGAGGCGAAGGCCTACGCCAGGACAGGCACAGAGGCCTGTCCCTACGGTATTCTCGATTTTCTTCAGGTAAGGCGGGCGGACACAGAGGTCCGCCCTTACGAAAAACAACGAGCCCTACCTGTTCGATTGATATCTTCTACGCCCCCAGCGCTCGCTTGGCCCGGCGCTGGTCCTTGGGATTCACCCAGAAGATGGCGCCGTAGCGATTCCTGCCCGCGGCGATGGCCGTGATGGCGATGATGTTGATGCCGGCGTCCGCGAGCTTGGTGAATACCGGCACGAGCGCGCCCGTGCGGTCCGTGCCCTCGACGAGGAAGGCCTTCTTCCGGGGGCTGAGCTTGATCTTCGCCTTGCGCGCGAAGGAGGTGAAGGCGCGCGCGTCCTCGGGCACGATGTCGACCTGAACGCGCCTGCGCTCGGGGAATGCGTGCACCGCCAGCAGGCTGACGCCCGCCTCCTGCAGCATGGCGGAGAGGGCGGCGCCCTCGCCCGGCTTATTCGATGCCATCATGTAGTAGTAGGGAACTTCACGTACTGTCTCGGCCATTGCCTGTCTCCTGATTGACCCGGCGTCTCCGGGGGGCGGGTAGGTTCCGGAAGTACGGGGCGCGCCTCGTACCCGCGCGCCATGATATGGGCAATCATACAACACGAGGCGAAAAGAGGGAAAGCGGGTGAGAATTGCAGCCGAAGAGGGGCTGTTGAAAAAGCCCTCTCCACCTCATCCTGCGTAGCGGCACTTCGACAGGCTTGGGGCAGGCTCCACCGTCCTCCCACATTCCTCATCCTGAGTAGGCGCGTAAGCGCCGTATCGAAGGTCAATCGCGACCAATGCGGGGTTGTTGAAAAAGTCTTCCAGGGAAATGATGCCCAAAGAGCGCCGTCCAATGCGGGACGGTGGTTTTGCTCTTCGCTTTTGATCGTCATTCCGGTGTCGGAGCCGACCGGGGAGGGAGGGTTCGACGGGATCCATTTTCATCCGCCGATGGAATCGGTTATGCGCCGCCATTCCCTCCGCGCGGATACCGTATTCAGGCGTTGCGCAGCGACGAAGTCGTGGCCGCCCCACCCGGTGAAAAGTCAAAATGGATTCCGGCTTTCGCCGGAATGACGGTGGAGCGAACCCGACCGAAAAGGACTTTTTCAACAACCCCAATACGCGAGCGATTGCCGGCCAAAAAGGGGAGCGCTCCCCTCGACAGACTCGGGACAGGCCCCTCCGATACAAACGCTCCTTTCTCGGGGCTGTTGAAAAAGTCATAATTTCGAGATCCGGCGTATATTACCTACCGGGGGGAGTGAAATTTAGTGCGCTTCTTTTGTGGACTATTTCAACAGCCCTTCTCGGTCGCGTTTTACCTCCGGCGGCTACTCGGGGTGAGGAAAGGGGCGTTGGCGGTTTGCGGGGGCCACAGACGAGAGTTATTCAACACGCCCGAAGAGGGAGCGATTGACCCGCTCGGGGAGGGATTGCGCCGGTCGATAAGCAGGAAAACATCGCTTCGCAATTTCCGGGAAAACGGGAGTATTCGTTCATCGTCGAAATGAATCACACGCCCTCTGTTCACCGCTCACAAAGACGACGAATTCGCTTTTCCGCGGCCGGCCGCCGTACGCGCATTTGCCGCCGGCGGTTTCATGTCGGGATGGACCATATTCCCTCGCGCGAATGTCAATTTCGAGCGAGGAGCGAGGAGTTGCTGTTCTCATGGATGAGAAGAGGAGGGGAGGAATGGAATGGGCGATTCGGCTTCGCAGCGGAACCGCAGCTTCTTTTTCGGCCGGGGCGGCCTCTCCCTCCCGTTGTCGGCGAAGCGGAATCGAGCGTCGGAGCCGTGAGGGAATACCAGAAAATTCGATAAAATCCGATAAATTCACGGGGTTATTCGATAAATTAAATTGTTCGGGAAATACTTGATAACATCATCATATGCTATTGATATTAATGTATATATTATAAACTAAGCTGGCATCACCTTGGGGTGTTCGAGCATGTTTTTCAGCGTGGAGAGGAACTCGGCCGCCGGCGCGCCATCCACCAGGCGGTGGTCGGCGTTGATGCCGATATAGGCCGTCGTCCGGGCCACGACCTCGCCGTTTCGGACCACGGCGCGCTCACGCGCCGCCCCCACCGATAGGATGGCGGATTCAGGGTGGTTGATGATGGCGCTGAAATGATCCACCCCGTAGGCGCCCAGGTTCGAGACCGTGAAGGTGCCGCCTTCGAGCGCATCGAGTCCCAGCGCGCCCGCGCGGGCCGCCTCCGCCAGCGCACGCGACTCGTGCGAGATAGCGTCTATGGATTTCTGGTCGGCCCCCCGGATGACGGGCACCATCAGTCCCTGCTCGACTGCGACAGCCACCCCGATATTCACGTCCTGCATCTGCTCCAGGGAGTTTTCGGTGAGGCGAACGTTCACCGCCGGACAGCGGCGCACGGCGCGGGCGGTGTAGAATAGGATGAGGTCGTTGATGGATACCTTGACGCCGAGGTCGCTTTCCCAAGCCTGTCGGCTGGCCTCGCGAACGGCGAGTAGGTTCGTTAGGTCCACCTCGGATTGCATGGTGATGCGCGGCACCTGGGACCAACTCGATAGCATGCGCTCGGCGATGATTTTCCGCATCCCGGCCAGAGGCGTTGTACTCGCCACAGTAGCGGGGCCGCTTACAGCGGCGAGCGGTGCAGCGGGAACGCTGGATGCCACCGCTGCTCTCACGTCGGCCTGGACGATTCTCCCGCCGGGGCCTGAGCCTTTGAGTGTGCGGTAATCGATACCCAATTCGCGGGCTACTCGTCTGGCGGCGGGACTGGCGAAAACCCGGCCAGACGATGCGGGATGTGTTGCCACAGGAGCCGCTGGAACTGCGGTAGGGGTAGGTGCCGGGGCGGCTGGTGTCGTCGAGGGTGCGTGCGCAGACTCTGGCTCGGCCTCTGCCTGGGCCTTGGCAGGCGTGCTTCCGAAGTCGCTGATGTCCTCATCCGCCTCGCCGATGACGGCAATATCCGTACCACAGGGAACTACGTCGCCTTCTCCCGCCAGCGTTTTGAGCAGGAGGCCGCCGTCGGGCGATTCGACCTCGTATTCGACCTTGTCGGTCTGGATGTCGAGGATGATCTCGCCCTTTTCGACTGTTTCGCCCTCGCCCTTGCGCCACTTGAGGATGGTTCCTTCTTCCATGGTGAGGCCGAGTTTAGGCATCGGGAGAGGGGTTGCCATGAATCTTTGCTCCTAATGATTGGAAGTATTGTGGAATTATACAGTCTCTAACATACCACGAACCCCGGCAATTACGTCATCTTTGTCGGGAATGACGTAGGATTCGAGTTTGGGCGAAAAAGGTACCGGTGTTTCTTTGGCGCAGACGCGTTCAATGGGTGCGTCTAGGTAGTCGAAAGCTTCTTTTGCAGCCAAGGCTGCGATTTCCGCTCCCCAGCCGCAACGCTGGACCGCTTCATGGGTGATGAGGAGCCGGCCAGTTTTGCGGACGGAGGCGAGGAGCGTCTCCGTATCCAGGGGGAAAAGCGTTCTGGGGTCGATGACCTCGCAGCTCACTCCCTCTTTTTCGAGTTCTTCTGCCGCGACGAGTGATTTGCCGACCATCGAAGAAGTGGCGACGATGGTGAGATCGCTCCCCTCTCTTTTCACCTCAGCGACGCCGATGGGAATGACCTCTTCTTCTTCGGGAACGACGCCTCTTTCCAGATAAAGGAGTTTGTGTTCGATGAAAAATACCGGGTCGTCATCCCTGATTGCCGCTTTCAAGAGGCCTTTCGCGTCGCGTGCGGTGGAGGGCATAACAACTTTAAGGCCCGGCACATGGACAAACCATGCTTCCAGGCTTTGCGCGTGCTGAGCGGCGGAACTGCGGCCTGCGCCGCCCTGGGTTCTGATGACCAGCGAGGTATTCGCCTTGCCACCGAACATGTAGCGGACCTTGGCTACTTGGTTAACGATTTGATCCATGGCGACGGCGGAAAAATCGATGTACATCAACTCCGCTACGGGGTGCATGCCCACGAGCGCAGCCCCAAGGGCAGCGCCAATGATGCCCTGTTCGGAGATGGGCGTGTTCCTCACTCGATTAGGACCATATTTATCCAAAAGTCCTACGGTCGTCTTGTATGAGCCGCCGAATTCGGCGATATCCTCTCCGAGCAGAAAGACGGAATCATCTCTCGCCATTTCCTCGTCCAGGGCTTCGATAATCGCTTCACGGTATAATATCTCGCGCATATCCCGTTCCCTTAAACAGTTGCATAGATATCAGTCATGGCATCATCGAGATCAGGTTCCGGGCTTTTCCGGGCGAATTCGATGGCCTCTTCCATCTCTTTGTTCACTTTCGCATAGATGGCGTCAATCCTTTTTATATTGAGCCATTTTTTCTTCTTAAGGTCTTCGGCAAATGTGATGAGTGGGTCACGCTTGATCCACTTGCCCACCTCTTTGTCGTGTCCGTAAGCGGTTCCGGGGTCGCCTACGTAATGGCCCAAAAAACGCATTGTTTTCGCTTCGATCAACGTGGGGCCACGCCCTTTGCGGGCGCGCGCAATCGCTTCGCCGGCCACTTCGTAAACGGCCTGGGGATCCATGCCATCGACAACAATTCCGGGGATGCCGTAAGCTTTTGCACGATCCGCGATGTCCTGAATCGCTTGGTGAGTTGCGCGAGGTGTACTTTCGGCAAATCCGTTGTTCTCGCAGACAAATACGGCGGGCAGCTTCCAGGTACTGGCGATGTTGATGCCTTCATGGAAAGCACCTTCATTGCTGGCCCCATCGCCGAAAAAACTGACGGCGACGTGCTTTTGTCCTTGTAATTGAAGTCCCAAAGCGGCGCCGGCGGCTATAGGGATACCACCGCCCACTATGCCATTCGCTCCCAGTGCCCCAAGGTCCTGATCGGCGATATGCATGGAGCCTCCTTTCCCTTTGCAATAGCCAGTCGCGCGAGCATATAATTCGGCGAACATGCCATTGTAATGGAGGCCTTTGGCAATCATGTGTCCATGCCCTCGGTGTGTAGATGTGATTTGGTCTTTTGGGGTCAAGTGGGCACAAACCCCGGCGGCAACGGCTTCTTCTCCAATGTAGGCGTGGAGAAAGCCAGGTAGCTCCCCCGCTTGGAATAGTTCTATGGAGCGTTCCTCGAATCTTCTAATGCGGACCATAGCCTCGTAAATCCACAGGGCTTTGGCCTTTGTTAATTGAGTCATGGATTTACCCCATTATTTATGATTGTGCTCCAACCACGAGGCGACTTTATCTTTTGGCATGGAAACTCGTAGCTCTTCTTCGAGGATAACGCTAAAATGATTCGCCGTTCGTTATGTATCAAGATATTTTGTCCGCCCAATCCGGCAGAATCTAGCACGTCGAATTTCTTCGAGCAAGAATACCCTCGGGTTCTACAAATGAGCTATTCCACTTGCGCTTTCCATGAATGGCGATTAAAGTGTTAATGATTTTGACTGTCTGGCAAGTGGGTCAATTGATGGCCCATTTTTTTATTGGTTCTGGGAATTGAGTTTACGATGACTGTAGATGTTGATAGTGAAATATGGACTGTCACCCAAGAGGTGGTTTCTGACCTTGGGTTTGAATTGGTAGATATTGAACTGACTGGTAACCGCAGCCAGGCGGTAATCCGGGTATATATCGAAAAGCCAGGAGGAATTCTTCTTTCTGATTGCGTAGCCGTGAGCCGGAATCTCGGAGAAGTATTCGATGAGAAGGATGTAATTGAAAATTCTTATCGTCTTGAAATATCAAGCCCCGGTATCGACAGGCCGCTTCGAAAAATTATGGATTATCAACGTTATGTTGGGCATCAGGTTCGGATGCGCCTGAAAAGCAGGAAGCAGGGGCAGAGAAGAATTGTAGGTGAGATAGCAAAGGTTGAGGGAAACGTAGTCAATATGCTTTTAAAGAATGGAGAGATAGTTCCATTTTCACTGGCCGATATCGCAAAAGCAAACTTGGATGTGGATTGGGATAAGGAATTTCAAAGTTTAGGGAATACTGAATAAAATCAACTCAATCCATCACGGAGGAGTAGTTTTGTGAGTCAAGAATTGATTGCGGTTCTGACACAATTAGAACGCGAGCGGGGTGTCTCCAAAGATGTGTTGCTCGACACCCTAAAAGTCGCGATGGCGTCAGCTGCGAAGAAGCAATATGGTTTGGGTAAAAATGTGGATGTATCGTTTGATGAACAAACCGGTGAAATTGACGTACAAGCGGCCAAAGAAGTTGTCAGAATTATTCAAAACCCCCAAAGCGAGATCCTTTTAGATGATGCGCGAAAGGAAAATCCTGATATTCAAGTTGGAGATTTTCTTTCGCAGGGTGTCGAAACCGAGGGCCTGGGCAGGATAGCGGCGCAAATCGCAAAACAAGTGATATTGCAGCGAGTACGAGAGGCAGAGCGTGCGAACATTTACCAAGAATTCAAAGAACGTGAAGGCGATTTGATTACGGGGTCCGTCTCTCAGGTAGAGCGCGGGAATATCTATGTCGATATCGGGCGTACAGAGGCGATCCTTCCTCGACGGGAGCAAATATTCAGAGAGGTATATAAGCGCGGAGACCGTATTCGCGCCTATATCATGGAGGTTCGTGAAATTACAAAAGGTCCTCAAATTGTTCTCAGTAGGACACATCCTGGTTTGTTGATTCGTTTATTTGAGATGGAAGTGCCTGAAATTTATGACGGGATAGTGGCGATAAAAGGTTGCGTACGAGAGCCTAGTGGACGTTCCAAAGTTTCTGTCGTAAGCCATGAGCGAGACATTGACCCCGTAGGCGCGTGTGTAGGAACTAGGGGCAGTCGCGTGCAATCGATTGTGCAAGAACTTAGAGGAGAGAAAATCGATATTATCTCCTGGAGTGACGATGTACGCACATATGCGGCAAATGCGCTCAGCCCCGCTAAAATACAGCACATTACATTGTTTGAAGACGAAGGCCGTATGGAGGTGTTAGTACCTGACGATCAACTTTCGCTAGCAATTGGGAAAGGCGGTCAAAATGTTCGTTTGGCGGCTAAGCTTTTGGGCTGGAAAATTGATCTAAAAGGCGAGGGCGAGTATCGACGCATTATCGCTGAGCAGGCATTTTCGAGCGAAGAGCGTGAGGGAGATGTTGATGGCATTGAGGTGAAAGACGAGAGCATTCAGCCAACAGAAGCTGACGGAGACCCTTCTAGTGAGTTGATAGAACTAGAACTGGTTGGGGAGAAAATGGCGCGGCTTTTGGCTGACAATGGATTTTCTACAATTGCGGCAATTAGCGCGGCCTCGACGGATGAATTATGTGAGGTTCCCGGGATTGGTCCGAAGAGGGCAGAATTGCTGATTGAAGCAGCTCGAACTCATGAGAAACCCACTGGTTCGGAGTCCCATGAGGGATGATGAAGGAATGAATGTTTGCCAGACAGAACATGCATAGTTTGTCGGACGAAAGGTAGTACGAATATTTTTTTTAGAATGGTGATCAGCCCAGTTGGAGATGTCGTTAGCGAACTAGGAAGAAAATTGCCAGGAAGAGGGGCTCATTGTTGTTTTAATATGAAATGTATTTCAAAGCTCGGCTCTTCGAATTGTTTGGAAGTTGCGCTGAAGAGAGGGAATTTCAGGTTCGATACGGGCGAATTGGTTCAAAACGTGATGATGCTTCTTCGGCAAAACCTCGAGGGGATGTTGGTAGCTTCTAAACGCAAAGGTAGACTCACCTATGGAAAAGAGGCGGTTTTCAAGAAAATAAGACTTTCGAAAATGGGGAAACCGTTTGTTTCCAAGGATATATCACCGAGAAGTTTGATGAATTTGAAACATGTTTCGAAAGAATTTTATACTCTACCATTTACTATGTATGAACTCGGGGAATTATTGAGTCGTAAACCGGTTGGCGTGTTATTTATCGATGAACCTCTTTTTGTGAATAGCATCTGCTTGCGCTTAATGCAGGGTCATGCAATTAGCAATGTTTGAAGTTAGATGTCTATTTGGGTTTATCGTGCTTTTGCTTATTATTCAACAATGGATGTGATTAATCTGCAGTGGAGGGTTTATGGCAAACGTACGAGTATACCAACTGGCTAAAAATCTCGGGTACGACAGCAGAACTTTTGTTGAGGAATTAGCCAGGGAGGGAA
>JAPPHK010000202.1 GCA_028820795.1 Nitrospinota bacterium
AGCGCATCCATGTCGGCGCGTATGCCGATGGTGGGGCCGGGGCGTCCTGTCTCGAGCAGGCCGACCACTCCGGTTTCCGCGATGCCGGCGTGCACGTCGAGTCCGAAACTCTCGAGGTTCTCAACGATGAGGCGAGAAGTTTCAAACTCCTCGTAGCCGAGTTCGGGATTCATGTGAATGACGCGCCTGGTTTCGGAAAGCCATGGCAGCAGCGCCGAAGAGGCGTCTCGTATCGATTGTGACCTGCCGGCGGATTCCATCGACTCGTTTTCCTCATCACGTTGACGCCCTCGCTGAAGAAAATCCGCAAAGGTTCGCCAAAAGATCGGACAATTTGTTCAATGAAGGGTTGATATCACAAACAAAAGAGATAAACCAATCCGTCGCCCGAACCTGCGTTTACGGACTTAGGCGGTTGGCCCGTACAGGCCAGAGCACTTCATTCTGCTGTTGGTTCGAGAAAGGAACATCAACACGAAAATTACGAACGGATCTATCGCCCGTCCCAGACAATCAGAAATCATCCGGCGAGAATTCAGGCCGCTCACGCAGTATTTCTTTGATGTCCTCTCGTTTGTGTTTTCGCGTGGTGGTTCTGGGTAACTCCTCCTCGGGCCAGACGAAAAAACCGGCCACTCTCTTGTAATCGGCCAGATGCGCGCTCAGGCGCTTGAGTTCAGAGTCGGCCAGAGAAGTTCGCATTTCGTCTTCTTGCGGCAAATCGGATTCCGGATCGAGCACTACGACGGCGAACACTTCCTCTCCGCCGCGGGGTGTTTTCCGCCCTATGACGCAAACGTCCTGAAACCACTCGCTCTCGAGAAGTTGTTCTTCCACCTCTTCGGGATAAATGTTTTTCCCCGCTTCTGAGACGATGACGTTCTTGGACCGGCCGCATATCGTCAGGTAGCCATCCGTGTCCAGTCGCCCGATGTCTCCCGTATGAAACCACCCGTCTCGCAAGACCTCCGCTGTGAGTTCGGGGTTCTCGAAGTAGCCCTGCATGACGTTCGGCCCGCGTATGAGGATTTCACCCTCTCCCTCGTCCGCGCCCTCGACGGGGACGATCCGCGCCTCCACCCCCGGTATCGGCGGGCCGACGGTTCCGATTCTGTTCTGCGCCCCCGGCGGAGTCGCATGGGTAACGGGGGAAGTCTCGGTCAAGCCATACCCCTGTAACACCTCAATTCCCAGAATCAACAAATCTCGAGTGATTTTGGGGTCGAGCGCCGCTCCTCCACTGGCAAAGAAACGCAAATCCGGGCCGAGATTCTTCTTCACTTGAGAAAACAACAAACCCCCGACGCGCAGGCCAATGGAGAGACAAATACCGGAAATACCGAAAAGAGTCTTGAAAACGAGTTTCTTCGCTCCGCTCAGCGATTCCACGTTCGACATGATTCGTTTGTGGATCAGGCGTGCCAGCGCAGGCACCATCAGGCAGATGGTGATGCCCTCGTTTTGCATGGCCTCGACGAGGAGGCGCGGGTTCAGGGATGAAAGGTAATGTACGCGGGCGCCCGCTCCCAGCGGTATCAGGAAACCGCCCGTACTTTCGAACATGTGGTGAAGCGGTAGAACCGAGAGAAAAACGTCATCCTCCCCGGCGAGGAATGTTTGAAGGACTGCGCTGACATTCGAGGTGATGTTCCCGTGAGAGAGCATCACCCCCTTGGGCGTACCCGTCGTTCCCGATGAGAACGAGACCAGTGCCAAATCGTCCGGGCCGCGCTCAGCACCCGGTAATGTATCGAGCGAAACGCCAGGCTCAGGCTCTCTATCCTCATCGATACGCAATACCGGGCAGGCCGATGCGAGTCCGTCCGCAAGCCTCCTGGAGCGCTCCTCTTCCTGAGTGTCCGTCACCAGGCAAACGGGCCCGGCCTTCTCCAGAATGTTCGCAAGTTCTCCTTCTTTGAGATTCACGTCCAGAGGCACGAGAACGCCACCGGCGAGCAGCGCCCCGAAATATCCCACACCCCATTCGGGTTGATTCGGCGCCAGCTGTGCGACGAAATCTCCCGGCTTCACGCCCGCATCCATCAACTCGCGCGCCAGAACGGCCGCTTTTCCGCACAACTCCTTTCTGGTGAGCGCAACCCGGCCGCGCCCTTCCACGTCGCCATCAAGGAAAATAGAATCGGGAAATTTCGCAGTTGTCTCGTTCAAGATATCTATCAGCGTATCCATACTTGTTCCTCCTGTTCCTGCCCGATTGAAAGCTTCCGGCAGGCAGAGCGAGGTATATCAGCACTCGACTCCATCGGGCATTCCGGCTAAATCAACCGCTTCCTGACCTGCCAAGCGGCGAATTCACCCGCGAAAACCAGGGCGATGATCGCCAACACCAGCACGCCAGATTTTTGCCACTGAAACTGCTTTACGTACAAGAACACGTAAAACCCCAGGCCCCCCGCACCGACAAGGCCCAGAATCGTGGAATCGCGAAGGTTCATCTCGAAGCGTATGGCCAGATGCGCGACCATCTGCGGCAACACCTGAGGAATGAGGCCGTGTTGAATGATCTGAAGGGAAGATGCACCCGTGCCTTGCAATGCGAGCAGGGGTTTCGGGTCGGTCGCCTCGATTTCCTCCGCTACGAACCTACCGAGCACCCCGACCGAGTGCACCGCCAGCGCCAGCACCCCAGGGAAAGGGCCGAGTCCCACGGCGGAGACGAACAACAATGCGAGGAGCAGCAAAGGGATGGAGCGGACGAACGCCATGAACGCCTTGATGGGCAGATGCACCCAGATAGGCGTCCAGTTCGACGCTGCGAGCACGCCCAGCGGATAGGCGAACAAAGCGCCGAGAAAAGTGCCCGCGATGGTGGTTTGCAGCGTTTCGATCGCCGAAGTCAACAAGACGTCCCACACCGACCAATCCGGCGGCGTCATCCGCCCAAAGAAGTGAAACAGTTGGGGAATCCCGCGCCAGAATTGCCCGGGTGAAAACTCAGAACCCTGAAAAGACCAGAATAAGAGTGCGCTAACCGCCAGGAAGAGGCTGACCTTGCCAGCCATACGGCCAGGTGAAAGCGCTTCTGCTTGCTCTCGTTCCGTTCCCATTCACGACTCCGTTCGTTCCCATGAACTCGTAGATTTCACATATCCTATCATTCGAGAGGGAATCCGAAGAACCATCCCACATGATTTCTCCGTTTTTCAAAGCGAGAATTCTATCTGCATATCTCCGCGCAAGCTCGGGGAGGTGAAGGCTCATCATGAGCGTGAGGTCGTAGGCGTCGCAAACCGACACGAGAAGGTCCATGATATCCTCGGCCAACGCCGGGTCCAGGCTCGATACGGGTTCGTCGGCCAGAAGAATCGTCGGCTCCTGCGCCAACGCCCGGGCAATGGCCACGCGCTGCTGCTCCCCGCCGGAGAGCGTGCGGGCGAAGCGTCGTTGCTTGCCCTCGAGATGGACCTCGTGAATGGCCTGTGCGCAGATTTGCAAATCTCGCTCCGAGCAGACTCCGAACACACTCTTGAGCAAAGACACGTAACCCAGCCTTCCGTGATAGACGTTTTGCCAGACGGTTTCCCGGCCTATCAGGTCGAAGTGTTGATGAATCATGCCGATATGGCGATGGTGGTTTTTCATCTTTTGGGGGTCTCTGATGGGGAAAACATCCCCCATCACGACCACCTTGCCCTCCAGGCATGGCACGTAGCCCTTCAGCATTCTCATGAGAGTCGTCTTGCCCGAACCGCTGTTGCCGATAACGGCCACTCTCTCCCCCCGAGAGATCTCGAGATGATCAACGGAAAGAATCGTCCGGCTCCCCATCTCCACGCGCGCATTTTCAATCTGAATGACCATTTCTTTCGACATTTTCCTATTCCCTCAAAAAACCATATTTTCGGGCCATATCGGCCACCGGCTGATATCGGCTGTGGTCGACTCTGACGTAGCCATCCGTTCCGTAGAGAGCCCGTATCAAACTGCGATTCTCGGGCCGGTTCATCTTCATCATCGCCGCGATGAACTTTCGCCTGATTTCAGGCTCCAGCCCCTTACGCACCACCACGTTGTGGCTTGGAATCCTGGCCGATTGCGCAATAGTCACAACTTGATCACGCTGCTCGGGACGCAGGAGGTTGAGCGCGTATTGGCTGACGCCGGCGGCGGCGACGAAGCCGCCGACCATCGAGTTAATCGCCTGCTGGTCCCCGCCAGCGAAATATACTCTCCGGAAGAAGTCACCTTCGGGCTTTTCCACTCCCCCATTCACCAGCCCGGCGCGAATGAAGATATCATGGGGATACATGAACCCAGAACTCGAAATGGGGTCGACATAGGCGATGGTCTTGCCCTTCAGATCGGAAATTTTTTTGATCCCGCTGTCCTTTCGAACGAAAATTCTCGAATAGTAATAGGGTTTTCCATCGTATATCTCCCCAAGAACCGCCTCGACTCCCGAATACTTGTTCGCCATGACATAGGGCAGTGGAGACATGAAGCTCACATCGGCTTTTTTCGAAATCATGGCCTCTACGGCGGCCGAGTAGTTCAGGGTGATGAAATAGCGAACCTTACGCCCCATCTCTTTTTCCAAGAAATGCATCGCCGGCCTTACGTTGCTGATGAGTTTTTCGGGATTCTCGAGCGGAATGAACGCAACCCGGAGCTCTCTATCGACCGCGTGAAGCGGAGCCGCACTAAACATCAACAAGCTGGAAATGAGGAGAAACGCCACCAGGAAACCGTTCCTCGGCGGTTTCAGTGAAGATAATCGAATGAAACGCATGGTTCTGCTCATTTCAGTTTGTCCTGGTTTTTCTGATAAATCGCGTGATAAGCAGCTATTTTGCTGTCGGTCATCTTCTCATCGCCGGCGAGATGAGCTCTCAAAGCCTCATTCAGTTTCTCTTCCATCTCATTGAGAATCGGCAGATTTTCCCTGTCCTGAACATCCCATTTGTGGGCCTGCACCTCACGAACCACGGTTTTGAGTAAGACGGTGATCAACTCTTGTTTCTTTTTCTGCTTCAAACGCTCATACGTGGAGAGGAAAAACTTGAATTCCTCCAACTCCGACTCCAAGGTGTAAACCGTACTTTCAATCCCCTGGACGCCATCGCCCACGGCTTCGACGTAGACCGTGAGGTCGTCGATATCTTCTCGGCTCAATCCCAGATTGAATTGCGTGTTGAACCATTCATTCACCGCCCGCAGGGTGGGAAGGCTCCCGTCGTGGAAATATGGGGCCGTGAATTTCGACGAGAGCAGAGTCGGCGTATCCAGGCCGCCCACGTGGAAGGGCTGGCTCCCGCCTCCCGTGGAACCGATGTTGTGGCGTTTGTGGTCCACGAAGTTCGCGTTTGGGATGTGGCAACTCGCGCAACTCATACCGCCCATCATCTGCGGAAACTTCCGGTGAAATATCTTCTCGCCCCGAAGAGCTGCTTTTCCAACCTTCCCGGGATTGAGCCTCCCGCTTTTTTTCAGCTTCGGGTTCGGCAAGAACTCGAACTCGTTCATGTAGGCGATCATCCCGTCCATGATCATCGGATCGGGTTCGGGGCCGTTGAACTCGTTCACGATGACGTTGCGGACGAATTCCCTGAGCGAGGCGAAACGCCCGTTTCGACCATAGGGAGCCGTGAAGCGAATGCCCCTTAAGTCGGGCGTATCGAGCGGATCGTGCAGGCCATTGTTGGCGTGCCCTGCGAAGAAGCTGTTCGACACATCCATGCCGCCTTTTTTCCTGGAAAGCCCCGGGATGAAGAATTTGGGATTCGTCACCCCCTTGTTGTGGCAAGTGTTACAACTCATCCCCAGGCTGCGCGCGGGTTCACCGAATATCTCCGGGCTGTCGAAAGCCATGTCCCCAAAAGCGATGAGAAAGGTTTCCGCCTCGTTCGCCCCGCGCTCCGCCATTCCGAGAATTTGTCTGGGACGCGGGAGTTGTTTGTTGATGTCGGAGCCGGGTGGCAGGCGCCACGGCACTTTCGCTGTTTCAATATACGTTTTACTCGCCTTGGGGCGGGGAAGAAGTCTATGTTCTTTTCCGGCCCGGAACCCCGAAAAATTCGAATAAAAATAACGGCGGATGAACAAAGTGTTCTCGCGAATTTTCTCGAGGTTCATCGGCCTTGCGCCGATGCCCATCACGCCGGCGGCTCCGAGGTGGGAATTCGCTTCGAGCCAATGGATTCGCATCTTTTTCCAAGCCTCGGGGTCCAGGTGCTGGAGAGTTTCTGCGAAAGCCTGAAAGATTCTTCGCGCCTCGTTCAGCCGGCTTTTCACCTCTGTTCTGCCCGAGTCCGGTTTGATCCCGTCCAGGTGAGAGATCAGCAGCGAAGCGACTCCCCGCGTTGCCAAGGAAAAAACCAGCCGACTCCCGTTTTTGCGTGCAGCGACCATGTCCGGCTCTCCATCACCTGTCGCCACGGGCTGTGCAACGCGTTTGGCAACCGCCAACTCTTCCGAAAACTTCTTCGCGCCAGGAGAATCCATCCCCCTGAGCGCTTCTTCGATACGTTTCAAGTCGGACCACACCTGCGGCCAGAGCACGGGGTTTAGATTCAAGATGAAGCCGGCGCGACGATAACTTTCGGCAACGGGGTGTAATTCCTCGGGAGGGACAACGTGCGCCGAAGCCGGACCGGAACTCATCACCAGCAATCCGACAGCCAGAATCCATGCCGGCATCGCAAATGAATTTTTCACACGCAGAGCAAGCCTCGCCCCGGGCGCTTTGAGACCGCATGTCATAACTTCAGTTCTCCATAAAAAACCCATCAACTAAGCAATTTTATTCGTACTCAAAAAATAAAGTCAATCCATGCTGAAAATATTTTTAGGTGTATCTAAATTTAGAATATGCCATTAATGCCAATATAAACAAATGTTTCGACAAACTTACTGAAAATATTGAATTAAAAACTTTCGCTCTTCCAGAAATAAAACGCAAAAAACCGGCCCTAAACCAGAGCCGGTTTTTTCTGAATCCGGTATTTCTTGTTTGAGCAATCTGGCTGAAGACGGGTCCAAAAGTTTAAAGTTTATTGAAAGAAGAGCTTGAAGCTCATACAACCTTTCACGCAATCGTCTATTTCTGGCTTTGGAAACCGACTCTCTAGCAAAGCAGATTCTCAGATGGCGCTATCGCCTCTATCGCCAGTGCGAATACGAACGCAATCCTCCACCGGTTGAACGAATATCTTGCCATCTCCTATTTGGCCCGAATTCGCCGCATCGCAAATCGACGTGACGATGGCGTCGGCGTTGTCGTCTTGCGTCAAGATTTCCACCTTGATTTTTGGCAGGAAATCGACCACATACTCGCTTCCACGATAAAGTTCGGTGTGACCCTTCTGGCGGCCGAAACCCTTCACCTCGGTGACCGTCATGCCGGTCACACCGGCATCTCCGAGCGCTTCTTTCACGCTTTCCAACTTGAATGGCTTGATAATCGCCGTGACTAAACGCATTGTTCATTCCTCTCAAGATGACAGATTGAATTATCCAGTATAAATCTCCTCGCGCTTGAATCAACCCAACCTCTCGCCCGCGTAAGCCTCCATGGCGTGCTCCGAGAGGTCGAGACCCGCCAATTCATCCTCAGCGGAAACACGCACACCCATCACGGCTTTCACCGCCTGCCAAAGGATAAAGGACAAAACGAAGGTAAAGACACCGACCGCAACAACACCCACAAGCTGTTTGATGAAGAGTCCTGCGCCGCCACCGTAGAACAAACCCACGACGTTTTCGTCAATGGAAGGCGCGGCGAACAAACCGAGCGCCAGTGTTCCGAAGATACCGCACACAAGGTGAACCGAAACCGCCCCGACCGGATCGTCAATTCTGATCTTGTCGAGAAACGGAATCGCTACACAGACGATGAAGCCTGCGGCCAGACCGATAATCACCGCCCCCAGCGGAGTTACGTTGGCGCATGGCGCCGTGATGGCGACCAGCCCTGCAAGCGCGCCGTTCACGCTCATGGAAAGATCCGCCTTTCCGAACATGGTCCTCGACGTGACGCTCGAAGCCACGACGCCCGCCGAGGCGGCGAGGTTCGTCGTCACGGCGATGCGTGCGATGGCGCCCGCGTCGGCGGCCATGGTGCTGCCCGGGTTAAAGCCGAACCATCCGAGCCACAAGATGAATCCACCCAAAGTTACGAGCGGCATATTGTGGCCGGGCATCGGCTGCATCCGGCCGTCTGAAGTATACTTTCCGAGCCGGGGGCCGAGGACGATGATTCCGGCGAGTCCCGCCCAGCCGCCTACGGAGTGAACCACGGTGGAACCGGCGAAATCAAGAAAACCCATACCGCCCAACCAGCCGCCGCCCCAGATCCAGTGGCCCTGGACGGGATAGATGATGGCGACGAGAAGGAAGCTGAAGATCATGAACGAGGAGAACTTGATGCGCTCGGCCACACATCCTGAAACGATAGTCGCCGCCGTCGCCGCGAAAACGAGTTGAAAGAAAAACTTCGCGTGTAGCGGCACGCCCGTCCAATTGAGGGATGAGAAAACACCTTTGTACGCATCACCCGTGGCCGGGCTGTTGTCCGCCCCCGAGAGGAAAAAACCGTTCGTCCCGAGGATCGAGCTTCCATCGCCGAACATGAGAGCAAAACCCAAAATCCAAAACGCCAGGGACGAGACGGCGACGACGCCGAAATTCTTATAGAGTATGGCGACGGTGTTCTTGGCACGACAAAGCCCCGATTCGAGCATCGCAAAGCCTGCGTGCATGAAAAACACCAGAAACCCGGCCACCATCACCCAGACGGTGTCTGCAGCGACTTGTAAATTTGCAAGGCTCTTCGCCATGGCTTTGACATCCTGCGCCCAACCGTTACCGGCGATGGACAAAACCCCCACGGCAAAGACAAGCCCGGCCGTAATGTAGCGATTTCTTCTTTTCATATCCCCTTCTCCAATACTTTTGGTAATTTATTAACGTTTCGCTATCTTCGAGAATTTACATTCCTGGAGCATCATAATTATTTTGTAGGCAAGAATTATTTCGGTATCGTTTCCGCCGTATTACCCAAAAGTTAATAATGCCTCCAAACCCCCTCCCCATTCTGGTTTGACAGGCGATTTCGTGCGTGTTAGCAATTCCGCCAATTCGATCAAATTTCTTCCGGACAAGCCCTTTTCTGGAATCAATCCACTGAAGGAGAAACAATGCCTCCAAAGCGAAAACCCAAAATTCCCGCGAGAGCCCTCAAACGCGGCACTCACCTTTGGACCAAGGAATTCACCGAGCGTATCGGTCATGACATGGCTGAATGGGCGGATGAGGAATTCATGGAGCTGTTCATGAACTTTTGCTACGGCGGGCTTTATGACCGGAATGTCCTGTCCCATAAAACCAGAGAGCTTTGCGCCGTGGCCGCATGCGTTATGGCCAATGCGCATCCACAACTGCGCACCCACATTCAGGCCTCGTGGAATTGCGGGGCGACGAAACGCGAGATCATGGAGGTCATCATCCAGATGGCCACTTACTGCGGGATGCCCTATATGCTTCAAGCGGCTCGTATTGCTGCGAATGAGGTTTTTCCTTTGCTCAAGCGCGGTGAAAAAGCCGCCGCTCCGCCGCCGGGACTAAAATTGAAAGACAAGTAATCCGAAACCAACAAGTACCAGACGGCGACCACACCCAAATTCAAATTCGTGAGGAGCATCTTCCAATGGCCCGAAGAATCGTAGATTTAAGCGTTCCCCTTCAAAACGCGCCCATGGAGAACAACCCGGCCGTCATCCAATACGTGAATCACAACGAACTCGCGCGCATGCGAGCCAAATCATACAAATTTCCGGACACCAGTTACTTTCCCGATCACATGCACTGCGCAACTGAAAACATCACGGCCATCAGCACGCACAGCGGCACCCACCTCGATTCCCCGTATCACTATGGTCCAGAATGTGAGGGGAACCCCTCGAAAACGATTGACCTTGTTCCTCTCGAGTGGTGCGTGAGTGATGGGGTGGTCCTGGATTTTCATGACGCCGAGCGCGGCCACAACATCACACTGGAGGAAACGCAGCGGAAAGTAGCGGGCCTCGAGAAGAAAGGTTATTCACTCAAGCCAATGGACATCGTCCTCATCCGCACCGATCACACCACGAAATATCTCTATACACCCGATTTTGAACAAACCCATCCCGGCATGAGCGTAGGCGCTACGGAATGGCTGGTCGATCAGGGAATCAAGGTGATGGGGATTGACGCATGGGGCTTTGACATTCCCGTCTCCAGGATGACGGAACTAAGACGCCAGGGAAACACGAAAGATTTCTTCGGCAGTCATTTCTTGGGGCGTAAGAAAGAATACATACATGCGGAAAAACTCATGAATCTCGATAAAATCCCCGAATTCGGATTCACCGTATCAATGCTCCCCGTCAAGATCGAGCGCGCAAGCGGCGCCTGGTGTCGGGCTGTGGCCATCATCGACGATTAGCCCGAATCTCGCCGGGGAGGTCGAGACCGGCGCGTGGAGTGACTTCTCGGAAAAATATGATAATATCTCCCGCATACATGGTAGTGTGGCAATAAACCCAGAGGAGTGAATAAATGGCTTTAGATGGGAGCGCAGTGAATCAACAAGTCATATCGGGTGGCTTCGTCCGGCGTATGGCGGCCGTCAAGCCGGCCGTCTTGGCGATCGTTCTCGGAATATTCATCCTCTACGGCGTGGGCTTCGCCCAGCCACAGCTTTTGCATGACGCCGCCCACGACACCCGTCACGCCTTCGCCTTCCCCTGCCATTAATGGGCCTGGCAACATATTGCCAGACAAGAGACGGCGCTCCTTTCCGAGGCGCCGTTTTTTCTTTGAGGAACCGGATGTCCGAGGACAATACGAACCTTAAGCCTTGGGGGTATTTCACCGTCTTGGCCGACGAGCCGGACCATAAGGTCAAACGCGTTGTCATACATCCGGGACATCGTCTCAGCCTGCAGTGTCACAAGCGCAGATCGGAGCACTGGTACGCCATTTCAGGAGAAGCCATCGTCATCCGCGAAGAAGAAGAAATTTCGTTTTCAGCCGGTGAGAGCATGGATATCCCACAAGGTGCATGGCATCGGGTTCAGAATAAAGAAGATTCGCCCTTCGTTTTCATCGAGGTGCAAACCGGCGACTACTTCGGTGAGGACGATGTCGAACGACGCGAAGATGATTACGGAAGAGTGTGACAAGGCATTTCTTGAGTAGCCGGACAAAGAAACACCCCCACGTGCGATGGGGGTGTTTTCTGATCAAACAGGGAGCCAAACGTTTTCATCTAGCCTTTTCGAAGCTGCTCCAGCGCAACGGCCAGACGCTCCACGCCGCGTTCGCATTCTTCCGTCGAGCACGAATATGCGATTCTGAGATATCCTTCGCCGCCGAACACAGCGCCGTTCACCGTGGCGATGGCGTGTTCGTTCAGAAGGTAGTCAGCCACCTCGCCCGAGGTTTCCCCAAAAACCTTCACGTTCGGGAACGCATAGAACGCGCCCGTAGGCTCCGCCAGAGTAACGCCTTCTATGGCGCGCAGGCCTTCAGATATCACGCGTCGCCGCTTGTCGAATTCGCGCGTCATCGCCTCCATGGGGGCCTGATCTTCCAGTACGCCGCGCGCCGCGCCATGCTGAATGAACGTGTTGACGCACACGGTGGTGTATTGGCGAATCTTCAGCAAGTGGCGGGTAATCTCGGGACTCGCCACGGTCCAGCCGAGGCGCCAGCCGTCCATGCTGTAGAATTTCGAAAACCCGTTGATGATCACGGTGCGCTCCGCCATGCCGGGCTGTGAGAAAATGCTCGGGGCGCACGGCGCATCGCCGTAATAGATGCGCGCATAAATCTCATCGCTCATCACCATGAAATTGCGCCGAACCGCCAGTTCCGCGATTTTCGCGAGCTCGGATTCCGGGACCGTGCAGCCCGTGGGGTTGCCGGGCGAAGTGAGGCAGACCAGTTTCGTCTTGGGCGTCAAAACCGCCTCGATGTCCTCGGCGCGCAATGCGAAATCATTCTCTTCTTTCGTCATCACCTCGACGGGAATGCCGCCCGCCAACGCCGTGCAGGATTTGTAGTGATGCCAGTTCGGCTGCGCGATGATCACCTCATCGCCCGGATTGACCAGGGCCAGCATGGAAACCATGATGCCCTCGTTCGCCCCTGCCATGACGATTACCTGCGTATCGGGGTTCACCTCCACGCCGGTGTCGACTTCCGTTCGGTGTGCAATGCCCTTGCGCAGGGCGGGAACCCCCGTGCTCGGTGCGTAGTGCACGTCGCCGCGCGCGAGGGATTCGGCGGCTCCCTGCTTGATGTGCTCGGGCGTATCGAAATCCGTGCGCCCAATCTGCCAGTGGATCACGTCGCGCCCCTCGGCCTCGAGTCTCGCCACGGCGTCAAAAACCTTGCGAATGCCCGAGAAGGGAATCTCTTCCAACCGATCCGCGCCCACGGCCTGGGCGTCAAAAGCAATGCTCATCTATCATCTCCTGGTAAATGAAAATGACTGTAAGAACAATAATTTCAAATTACTGAAAACGCGATTGAAGGCGCCCGTTATAGCTCTTGAGGCCCCGGGGCGCAAGGGAGTTTTCACCCCTGATTTTCCTCAACATCAACCAGATACTTTCTGCTTTGTTGAGTTCGATATGGTGTCGGCAACCATGGAAAACGGGGGTGTAGATAGCTGCCGGCCGCCGGATGCCTAGAGCAAATCCCCCTGCATGACGGTCACGGCCCTGCCCCCGAGGAGGATGCGGTCTCCCAGAATTCTGATGCGCACCACCCCGCCTCTCGTGGATGCCTGATAGGCCGTAAGTTCTTCTTTTTTGAGGCGTTTCGACCAGAACGGCCCCAGGCAACAGTGGGCGGAACCCGTCACCGGGTCTTCGTTCACGCCGAGCCCGGGTGCGAAGAACCGAGACACGAAATCGTATCGGGGGTCATCGGATCGCGCCGTGACGATGCAGCCGCGCATGGAAACCGTCTTCAGAAGCTGAAAATCAGGAGCCAGCGCCCTGATCGTCGCCTCGGAATCGGCTTCCACCAGATAATCGAATTCGGATTTTCCCACATAGCGGGGTATCAGACCGAGACCCTCCACTAGGGCGTCAGGAGGTGCCGCGGGAGATTCCCTGTTGATGGGAAAATTCATCTCTATCCACTCTTCTTTCTGCTCACAGGTCAAAACCCCGCTTTTGGTGTGAAATATAACCGTCTCATCGGAGCCGAGATGGCCCTTCTCCCAAAGGACATGGGCGCTCGCAAGCGTGGCGTGGCCGCAAAGGTCCACCTCGCTCACGGGCGTGAACCAGCGTAGGCCGTAGCCGTCTTCCTGTCTCACGACGAAAGCGGTTTCAGAGAGATTCATCTCCGCCGCCACGCGCTGCATCCACCCCTCATCCACTTGTGCCGGCAGGATGCACACGGCGGCCGGATTGCCCGAAAAGGGCGTATCGGTAAAGGCATCCACCTGGACGATGGGAAATGACATGAGTAATTCTCGCGGAAAATGAAGGGTCAGACGCGCTTGATAACGTCGCCCGCGCGGATGGAGCCTTCGCTTAGAACCTGGGCGTTCAGCCCGGAGCGGTTGATGAGCGCGTCGTGCAGGCCCTCTATGCCCAGCAAATTCTCGAAATACTTGCATGGCTCGTTCAGGCGAACGCCGCGCATCAGCACATCGCCCACCCGGAACTCCGACCCCACCAGGTGATTGAGCGGAACGCCGCGCGTCACGATGTTCCTCCTGCTCTGGCCCGCGTCGAGATGGATGCCGTGATCGCGCGAAAGCGCCTCGATGGCTTCGATTTCAATGAGCGTCACCTCGCGATCCGGCCCCTGTTTTTTGGAGTAGGTGCCTACGCCCTCGGCGTAACGATCTCCCGCAAGGCCTGATCCTGCAACCGCTTGCGCCTGGGCGACCTCCATCATGGGTTCACCGCCCACCGAGGCGATGTGAACCGAGACCACCTCACCCTCGAAGGTCATGCTTTCACACGCTCCTGTATGAGATCAATCGCTTCTTCTTCCGCGGGAAAGCTGCCCGAGTCGAGTTTCGACCACAAAAGCTCGCCGTCGAGCACCAGTTCGAAGGAGCCGACGCGGAAATTCCCGTCCTCGTTTCCGGCGATTTCCAGGTCCGGGAAATGTTTTTTCAAGTCCTGAGCCAACTGCTCATAGCGAGGCCCGTAGTTTCACTTTTCGCAGTATTCAACATGAAGTTTCATTCATCCCCTCTCCGGTAGAGAACAATAGTCGGCGGGCACGCACATCATAGAAGAATTATGGCCTGAGGAGAAGGCGCCCGGAGGCAAAATCCGCGAATCCGGTTTTCCGCGCGCCGGCCGGGCCGCGAAACCCCCGCGCGGCTTGACTATTTCGCCCGCACAAGCGAAAAAGCTCCCCGATTTCCAGAAAACTTCAAGGAGGCGAAATGGCCGGAATCACGAGTGTGGGAGCATATATACCCTTTCACCGGCTGGGCGGGGACACCGTGCGGGCCGTATGGGGGGCCGGCAGCCCGAGGGCGTCGCGCCCGCTGGCCGGTTTCGACGAAGACCCCATCACCATGGGGGTGGAGGCGCTGATCAACGCGGCGGGCTGGGGCGATTCCGGGGTCGATTCGCTCTATTTCGCCTCCACGACGCACCCATACGCTGAAAAATCAAACGCTTCCGTGCTCGCCGCGGCGGCGGATCTGCCCGAAAGACTCTTCACCCTGGATGCGGGCGGATCGGTGCGCGCGGGCACGTCCGCGCTCAAAGCCGCCTGCGACGCCATAGAAGCGGGCTCCTCCAAATCGGCGGCCGTGGTGGCGGCGGAGAAGAGGCCCTCGCTGCCCGGAAGTCCCGATGAATTAAGCCTTTGCGACGGCGCGGCGGCGGTGCTCCTGGGCAGGGGAGAGGACGTCGCCGCCGAGATCGAGGCGGTTTATTCATGGTCCGAGGATTTCATCGACAGGTGGCGGCTGCCGGGCGAGGGCGCCGTCTCCGCAGGCGACGCCAAGTTCATCCAGGACTACGGCTACGTGCGCCAGAGCGTCGCCACCGTCGAGGGATTGCTCAGCCAGACGGGCGCCACGAGGGAAGACATCGCGCGCGTGCTCGTCTATGCCCCCGACCCACGCACCCACGCGGCGATCGCCAGAAAACTGGGCTTTCCCGACTCGGCTTATCCCGAAAACCCGCTCATCGCGCGCTTAGGCGACTCCGGCGCGGCGGCGCCGCTGCTCGCCCTCGTGGACGCCCTCCAGAGCGCGGAGCCGGGCGAGCACATCATCGTCGCGGGGCACGGGAGCGGGGGCGAGGCCATCCTGCTCCGGGCGACGGACAAGGTCCACTCCTTGAGGGAGCAGCGGGGTCTCGGCTGGTCCCTGGAGCGCGCAAGGCCCATCCCCAATTACGGCCAATGGTTGAAATTCAATGGCTTATCGCCGGAGGAGGAAATCAAACCCTTCACCTCGCCCAGCATCCTGTGGAAGGAGAACAGGGCGACCATGCGCTTGATGGCGGGGGTTTGCCGCGTATGCGGAGAGCTTCAGTATCCCCGCCAGCAGGTCTGCAACGCATGCGGCGCGCGGGATGAATGGGATGAGCGGAAACTGGGCCGGCGGGGCAGGATATTCACCTTCGTGCACGACTACCTGCCGCCGTCGCCGGAGGGCTTCATCACGATGGCCACGGTGGAACTCGAAGGCGGCGGGCGGTTCTACGGCCAGATGACGAATCACGTGAAGGACGAAGTCCGCATCGGCATGGAGTGCGAACTCACTTTCCGGCTTCTCCATCAGGGCGATG
>JAPPHK010000215.1:0-7684 GCA_028820795.1 Nitrospinota bacterium
GGCGGGAGGGCCGCTGGATTCAAGACGGCCATACACCAGATTTGACAGTAACTCTCTCGCTTTCCTTGTTCCACATATTTCTACATGAGGTTTACTGTATTCAAGGTAAGCCAACCATTTGAGACGATCATTTGTTTCCTCTGGCATAAAATTATCTCAGAAGTTGCGCAGAGTCGGCATACCATTCCCATCCGCAAAAAGTAACACATGGAGACCATGAACGGGTCGTAGCTGTTGTCGGGCTTGGTCATATAAGGATGCGAGTTGGCTTTCGCTTCCTATTACTCTTTCCATAACTTTGGGTCCATCTTGCCGTTTGGTCTATTACAGGGCATATTACCGGTAATAGTGTGGAGGTCAATCATGAGTGATATATCCCGGAGACGCGCGACAAAAAAATACCGAAGCCGTTTGGCTGAACGCGGCATGGCCCGTTTTGAGGTCCTCGGGCGCGACGCCGACCGAGAACTTATCCGCTCGCTGGCCAGGCGTTTGGCCGAGGACTGTCCGGAAGCCGATCGCCTGAGAACTGTCGTCAGTCAAGGCGTCGCCGGCAAACCACCTCGGAAAGGCGGAATCCTCGAAGCGCTGCGCCGCTCGCCGCTCGTCGGCGCCGAAGCGATTGCATCCCGTCCATTCGAGTCCGGCCGCGAGGTTGATCTGTGAGCCGGTATCTCCTTGACACCAATATCATCAGCAGCGTCACGAAGCCCGCGCCACCGGAGTCCCTGCTGGCCTGGATGGCCGGGCAGGCTGACGAAAACCTCTTCATTTCCGCGCTCACCATCGCCGAGGTCCGACGCGGCGTGCTGGAGAAGCCTGCCGGCCGCAAACGTGATCAACTTGAAGCGTGGTTCGCGGGCCCGGAAGGCCCATCGGCTCTTTTCGCCGGTCGCGTCCTCCCCTTCGACGAGAAGGCCGGTCTCGTATGGGCAAGACTAATGGCGGAAGGCAAGGCGCAAGGCCGTTCCCGCAGCGCGCTCGACACGATCATCGCGGCGGTCGCGGAAGCCAATGAATGTATCGTCGTGACCGACAATGAAAGGGACTTCATCGGCGTCGAGACGTTCAACCCGCTTCGAAACGCGGCGCGATGAAAAAGCGAGTGCTCAGCGTTCAGTTCGTTGTGGCGAGTCATCGAGGAGAACAAGATGTCCGAGACCCGGATAGAGTGGACGGATGCAACATGGAATCCCGTTGCGGGATGCTCCGTTCTGACAACCGGGTGCACGCATTGTTATGCCATGGCCATGGCGAAGCGCCTGGAGGCCATGGGGGTCGAGAAGTACGCGGGATTGACTCACAGTAGCGGTAAACGCATCGTGTGGAACGGAGTCGTAAAAGAGGATACAGAAGCGCTTTCCTTGCCTCATAAGTGGAAGAAGCCGCGCAAGGTATTCGTGAATTCGATGAGCGATCTTTTCCATGAACGTGTCAGCGATTCTCTCAGAATGGAAGTTTGGCAGGTCATGCGCGACACGCCTCGCCACAACTATCAAATTCTGACGAAACGCCCCGAACGCATGTCCGAATTCGTCTCGGGTAAAGTGGAGGCGATTCTACCCAACGTATGGCTCGGAACAAGCGTCGAGGACAGGGATGCCATCGGTCGTCTGGAGCAACTGCGCCGTACACCTGCCGCAATTCGCTTCATTTCCTTTGAACCGCTGATCGGTTCAATCGGCAGCATTGATGTGGCCGGAATCCACCGGGCCGTGGTCAGCGACGAAAGCGGAAGGGATGCGCGGCCTATCCGGGAAGAATGGATCGATGAGATACATATTCAATGCGTGCGACATGGGACAGCTTTTTTCTTCAAACAGTGGGGTACTTGGGGCCGGGACAACAAGCGCCGCTCAAAATCGGCAAACGGTCGTGAATACCGGGGAAGGACTTGGGACGAGATGCCGGCAGCAGTCACGCTTAAATAGACTCCCTGCGAGATAAAGATAGGATTTAGGTATTGAAGAAACATCATGATTGGGCAACCGGCGCCACTCTTGACGATCATTCGCGCCGCAAGCACAAGATTCTGAGAGAATATTTCTTAAACTACATGGGAGTCCGCTGTCAGGTCCTTCAGCAATCCCGTTTTCGTCTTGCCGTAATCGACGGATTCGCAGGCGGTGGGCGTTACAGTTGCGGGACGGGTGGTTCGCCTGTCTTCTCGTATTGAATGATGCGGATAGAGAAGTCGTCGAAATACTAAAAGATAACGTTGCGCCGCTTCTTGGCGAGATCAATGAGTCTGTTTCCAATCTTCATCTTCGCGTCGAGTATCTCAACCAGGAATTTGAGAATGCGTATCCGGTGGTCAAACGCTTCCTTGCTGAGGACCGCTACCGTAACGTTCTCTTCAATCTTGACCAATACGGCCACAGTCACGTTGATCTCAGAACGCTCGTTGACATTATGAGCACCTATTCGTCAGCAGAAGTGTTCTACACTTTCGCGATTGAGACCTTGATCTCATTTTTGGATAAATCGAATCCCACGCATCTAGCGACGCAACTCGCAAAGATCGGTCTCGATCGCGACGACCTTAAGAACCTCCAAAGAGACATGAGCAGGAAAACTTGGCTTGGGGTAGCGGAGCGTTTTGTGTTCGAAAATTTCCGAACCTGTGCGCCATTCGTCAGTCCGTTTTCAATTCATAATCCCGGCGGCTGGCGGTACTGGTTGATCCATTTCGCAATTTCCTACCGAACGAGACAGGTCTACAACAACATCCTGCACGACAACAGCAGCACTCAGGCTCATTTCGGTCGGACTGGTTTAGATATGCTTCATTACGACCCAGATCACGAAAGAGGCACACTCTACCTCTTCGATGATCCGAGCCGTGAAATGGCCAAGGAGCAACTCATTAACGACATTCCCCAACTCATTGCTAACTCGGGTGACTTCATGGGAGTGGCAGATTTCTACGAGAATATCTACAACACGACACCGGCTCACTCGGAGGATATTCACACGGCCATCATCGACAACCCGGATATAGCGGCAATTACGCCTGCCGGCGGTGAGCGCCGTGAGGCAAACACTATCACGGTCAACGATGTGTTGAAGCTGAAGGCCCAGACGAGTTTTTTCCCGATGTCCTTTGGCGCGGATTCAAATCGGGCCCCATCGTAGGGGGCGGCCCGGTGGTCGCTGAACCAACTTTACGGAGTGCTGGTGCTTGTCGAAATCAAGCCTTGCGTTCCGGATTTTGTAGAACGCCTACGACAGAGACGCTCCCCCATACGCAGAAGTTGTAATTCCACCGCTTCCGGTTTGATTACGTATTGCTGAAGGTGAGTCCTGAACGAAATTTCCAAAAAACCAATACTCGCAATATTTTCAGCAATCTATAAAGATCCCACAGACGCTGGAAACCTCCCGCCGCCTCTAAACGGGCGAAAGATGCGAAGGTCTCCCAGCGACTCGACTTGTCTGACCGTCGGTCCCGTCACGCTTCTCCCTGTTAGCGAGGGCGGGGTGGGCGCGAATGTTTGTCTACCAGCGCAGCGGGCCCTTGAGCGCGAGACCGTGGACGGGCCCTTCGACGCCTTCCCTCTCGTTGCGCTCGTCTAAGGGCATGCCGATGTGGGCGTCCGGTGTGGTCACGGCGCGTGAAGACAAGGAATGAACGAGCGACCAAACAATCGTTCCCGATAGCGATGCGCCTGCATGCGCACGGGATTAGCTCCCGCGAGCGGATACCTGCGGCGATGGGGCGTCAGGAATGCGGGAACTTTCCCGCGAAGGCAGGTGGCGTCAGCGGGCGGGATGAACCGCTGCGGAAAAATAACCGGAATCCCGAGGCAGGTCGGCCAGCGCTCGCGGCCTGATTCGTCATCGCCCGTAGCGAAGCCTCGCCACGGCGCCCCCTCCCCCGAGTTCTTCCTGCGCGTAGCGCACCGGCATCACGGGGGAGCGCCAGCGCCCTGCGAGCTGCATCTCGACCAAAGAGGCGCCTGCGGCGGCCAGGCTCTGCGCGCTGCCCACCCGCAAGCTGTGCCCGCTGATGCGGCCCTGAACCCCAGCGTCCCGGGCGCGGCGGATGATGATGTTCCGGATGCTCCTCCGTGTGAGGCGCCCCTTGCGCAGCCGGCCGGACTTGAAGAGAGGCCGGAAGAGCGCTCCCTCCGCGAGCGCCGCGGCTTCGAGCCAGGCTCGGGCCCGCGCAGCCGTCGGTTCACCGATGAGTTGCACGACGCCCGCATCGTCCTTGTCCGTCCCGAAGCGGCGGATCAGCAGAGTCTGATCGGTGAGGTTTATGTCAACTACGTCCAGGGCCTCGATCTCCGACACCCGGAGCAGCGCGTCGCTCGCAACCGCCACGATCGCGGCGTCGCGCAGACCGGCGATGTCCCCCGCGCTTTCCGCGAGTTCGCAGGCGCGGTCGGCTTCCTCCCAGCTCACCCCGGCCACCCGGCCGTAGCCGCGCCCCGTGTCCAGGCGCCGGAACATGTCCAGAGCGCGTTCGGTCTCCGGACCCACGGGAGAAAGCCTCTCATCGAGACCTGCCCGGAAGCGAAGCGCCGCCACCGCCATCGCGGCCACGGCCGCCGTGCGCCCCTCCCCGAGGAGGTCGCCCAAGTACGCCGCTACGCCGGCGTCGGTCTCGGGACGGCCCGAACGCTCAAACCCCCTGAGCGCAGCCTCGTAGGAGCGTCGCGTATTCTCGGATACCGACGTTTGCGCCCTCTTCCGAGCGGCATCCCCGACCGGGCCCGCTCCCTTCCCCTGAGGTCGTCCGGACAACGCGTTCACGACCAGGTCCCTCATAGCACCGAGTCTGCTGCCCCTGTTTCAGTATAGACGCTAATGGGGAAATTGACAAAGACTCGAACGCGGAGCTTGCTAGGATGGGCCTCTTAAGACAGGGGATGCGCAACGAAAAAACGGAGCGCCCGCTCCGGAGCAGAAGACTTGGACGCAGGCGTGAATCCGGAGCGGAGCCGGCTCAGGCGCCGTAGCGAAACCTCGCCACCGCTCCGCGCTTCGCCAGCTGCCCCCGGGCGTAGCGCCCCGGCATGGCGGGCGAGCGCCAGCGCCCGGCGAGCTGCATCTCGACCAGGGAGGCGCCCGCACTCGCCAGACTCTGCGCGCTGCCCACTCTGAGGCTGTGCCCGCTGATGCGGCCCTTGACGCCCGCGTCGCGCGCGCGGCGGATGATGATGCGGCGGATGCTCCTCTGCGTCAGGCGACGGTTCCGGACCCGGCCCGACTTGAGGATGGGCCGGAAGAGCGCCCCCTCGGCAAGTGCGGCGGCATCTATCCAGGCGCGCACGCGCGCGACCGTCGGCTCTCCCAGGTACTGCACGACGCCGGCGCCCTCCTGGTCGGTCTTCGAGCGCCGGATCAGCACCGTCTGATCGGCGAGGTTCACGTCATGGACGTTCAGGGCCCCGAGTTCCGACACCCGGAGCAGCGCGTCGCTCGCCACCGCCACGATCGCGGCGTCGCGCAGCCCGGCCGGGTCCCCCGCCCGCTCGGCAAGCGCAGCGGCGCAGTCTGCTTCCTCCCAACTCACCCCGGCCACGTTGCCGTATCCGCGCTCGGTGGCCAGTCTCCTGAAGCCCGCCAGCACGCGCTCGGCTACGGGCCCCACCGGAGCCGGACGCCCCTGGAGCCTCGCCCGGAACCTGAGCGCAGCGATCGCCATCGCGGCCACGGCCGCGGAGCGGCCCTCCTCGTAGAGGTCTCCCAGATACGCAGCCACTCCGGCGTCGGTCTCGGGACGGCCCGAGCCCTCGAATCCGCTCAGGGCCTGTTCGTACGCGCGGCGCGTGTTCTTCGCCATCGACGCCTTAGCGAGTTCCACCGACGGGTGGAACGGAGCCGGCTCCTCCCCCGGCGCGGAGTCCCGCTTCGCCTCGGTCGCCGTCAAGGCGGGAAGCCGACCCGCCGGGTCGGCTGCCGGTCCCCTCACGTGATACCGATCGAGCACTTCATCGATGAGCGGGCGCAAGCGATTGAGTTGAATCGCCAGGTTGAGAATATCGTCGTCGCGCATTGCAAAATGTTTTTATGACCGTTTGATAACATCCGATAATTGCGATTACCGGTAAAAATATAGGTTTCTCGACGGCGTGTCAAGAGAAATTTCAGGGGAAGAAGATTTTTCACGCGCGATCCTACGCCTTTTCCTGCGGATTTTCTGTTTATTTTCGCCTCTGAAGGGGTCTCTCGGCGGAGAAACGAGTATTCAAGCGTCCCCTAATCGCAATTATCGGCGTCAGTTGGCGCCACGACGAACGCACCCGGGAAACATCATGAAAGACACGAAGAAGATCACGGCGATGGTTACGGTTTCCAGGGAGTCATGTTCACGGGAGAACCGATATGAGTTCAGGAAGCGACTGTATCTGCGAAGAATCACTTATGCAGGACTTTCTCGGGCGCATCGGCTCGAAGAAGAAGTCGATGTTCACGGCGGATGGACGCGCGCCGCCCGAGACGCGCACACCGGAAGGCTGGTCGAGTTCCAGCTTCCGGTAGGACCGCACACGGACGGAACGCCCACGTTGGTTTTTGATGATCACGCCCGGATCCGCATCGCCGGCGTGGGTGTTCCGTCACAAACGGAAGAATCGACCTGAAACACTCATTCATGAAAGGAACACTCAAATGTCAATGACTACAGTACTTGCACAGGCAGGACCCGATATCACGGTTGAAAGCGGCGAGACCATCACAATCCACGGAATGGCCTTAATCGAAAACCCCGACGGGCCTACCACCTATCTATGGGCGCTCTTTCAGGGAACGGGCGGCTCCCTGTCGGCCACCGATGTCGCCGAGCCTGAATTCACCGCCGATGAAGGGATAGAGGAGCCAACGACTCTTTCCTACGTGTTCACCGTCACCAACAA
The DNA here is from genome assembly GCA_028820795.1 of Nitrospinota bacterium. GTDB lineage: Bacteria > UBA8248 > UBA8248 > UBA8248 > UBA8248 > Bin107. Next base: position 6,864 of record JAPPHK010000215.1, read on the forward strand.
CGGCGTGAGCCACAGTGATCTGGTTTCCGTGATGGTCGTGCCGGTCTCGGAGCCGTCCACCATCCTCGATGCCGTGAACGCCATCGGAGAAACTTTAGAAGAAATCGCGGTGGTCGGCCCCGCAGGCGAGAAGGGGGACAAAGGAGACAAGGGCGACCCGGGACCCCAAGGCCCCAAAGGCGACAAGGGCGACAAGGGTGATAAGGGCGACCCCGGTGACCAGGGCATCCAGGGTGAACCCGGTGAGAGAGGGGAACAAGGCGAGCCGGGCCAGGATGGCGCCAAAGGGGACAAGGGCGACAGGGGCGACCAAGGACCCAAGGGCGACAAGGGCGAACAGGGCGAGCAAGGCATCCCTGGAACAGCGGCTGAAAGAGGAGAACAAGGCCCCAAGGGCGATAAAGGGGACAAAGGAGACAAAGGCGATACTGGAGCGCAAGGCATTGCCGGCCCTGCAGGTCCGACAGGACCGAAGGGGGATACCGGAGCCACTGGAGCAATGGGTTTAACCGGCCCGCAGGGCCCCAAAGGTGACAAGGGCGATATGGGCGAGCAGGGGATTCAGGGACTTCGCGGCGACAAAGGCGATACGGGAGACAGGGGTCCCCGCGGGTACACCGGCGCAACAGGCGCGACCGGCCCGGCGGGCGCAGACGGGCAAGACGGACGAGACGGCCAGGACGGCGCAGAAGGCCCGGAAGGTCCCGAAGGCCCGATGGGTGTTCCGGGCAATGACGGGCAAGATGGGCAAGACGGACGAGACGGGCAGGACGGCGCAGAAGGCCCGGAAGGTCCCGAAGGCCCGATGGGTGTTCCGGGCA
>JAPPHK010000215.1:7784-15510 GCA_028820795.1 Nitrospinota bacterium
CAGGACGGCGCAGAAGGCCCGGAAGGTCCCGAAGGCCCGATGGGTGTTCCGGGCAATGACGGGCAAGATGGGCAGAACGGCGCACAAGGCCCGAAGGGTGACAAAGGCGATACGGGAGACAGGGGTCCTCGTGGGTACACCGGCGCGACCGGCCCGGCGGGCGCAGACGGGCAAGACGGACGAAATGGGCAGGACGGCGCACGAGGCCCTGTAGGGCCTGTAGGCCCGCAAGGACTACAAGGCCTTGAAGGCCCGCAAGGCCCTCCGGGAGTCATGACTGTTGATGAAAGGACCATATATTCAGGAAGTGGTACACATTCCCGTGTTACCGGATATGGCATCGAGAAGATAAATGATCATATCAACCTGAAAATATTTAGAACGAGGTATACTCCCGATGATCCCGGGTCTGATGCCGAATAATGTCACAGGAATTTCCGTATGTGATAAACGCGCGCAGGGGAAACGTCGATGAATGGCGGCGTCTGCTGAATGACGCCGTGGTTCACGGAACCCCGGAAGCGCCGATTATCAACCGGAAGGGAAGGCATAGCCCCCGGATGGTGGACATGCGGATTCCGCTGGCGAACGGCGCCCGGGCAGGGTGGGTATGCGAGCATCTTGCCTGGGCGCTCAGCGGCGGCGTCTTCGATACAAGGGCCATCGCAAGTAGCGGCGTTCCGGGTACCCTGGCGGTCGGCGTCTTGCTCGCGCGGCTTCCCGAAATGGAAGCCTGCGTCGTTCGCTCCGAAAGAAAAAAGTATGACAGGCGGCGTATCGTAGAGGGCGCCCGGCCGGAAAGCGTCGTCTATGTCGACGACATTCTATCGAGCGGAGGCAGCGCGATGCGCGCAATCAAGTTATTGAATGCGGAGGGAATCAGCGTGGACGGCGTCCTGACGATCGTTTGCTATGACTGGAAAACGGGAACGGCGCGATTGTCCAGCGAGGGCGTAAAGGCGTTCCACCTGGTGCATCTGCAGAAAAAGAATCGAGCGCCGAACGAACCGGGCGCCGCTTTCTTCGAGGGCGAGTTCAACCCCTGACGGGGAGTCCGCGATGAGTAACGCCGGCCGGGCCGGCGTCAAGGACGCGGAAGGCGGCGTCTTGAACCTTCATGAGAACGTGAGAAGGGAGCCGAAAGGAGACCCAGGAGATGGCTAATCGAGGAAGTGGCGTTACCGTTCTTTTGCCCACGGAGCCCGTCGCCGGCCCTGCGGAGGACGCCAAGGTCGTGGCGGTTCTCGTGATGGATGGCGACGTGCACATCCTGGAGCATGAACTATCAGAAGGGGCGGCGATTACGTTTCGCGTCGGCGGAACGTTCCGGGCGTACATGGAACGCATCAACACGGATGTCCCTTTCCCGGACGACCTTTGGCTTGTTGCGCACAAGTCGAACCGCGACCCGGTGGTCCTGGAATGGGAAGACGCGCTCAGCGGCAATGAGAAGAAATCCATGAAGCCCGGTGAGTTGTTCGAGCTGAACCCGACGCTCATGCGGCGCTGGCGGATGTCGGCGAAGCGGTGGGGGGAGGCATGAAACGCTCCATGAGACTGTCGGAATTCCTCGCCGAGATCGGGCGCGCCGGAGGTATCGCGGCCCATGCCGCCAGTCAATACAGCGAAGAACGGCTCCTGGGCCACTGCACGTTCCGCGAGGACAAAAGGAGCTACAAGCCGGACACCATCGGGATCATCATTGACGGCAAGGTGATCCCCGTCCCTCGCTACGTGTTGTCGAGGGCGGGGGGACTGGACCTCGGGCAACTGAAAGTCGAGTTTGAGGCGACCGTAGATCTGGACTCTCTAGCTCAAGACCACGACCCCCAGGCAAAAACAAGTAGTCCTGACACGAAAATTGGCGTGCGCTTCAAGCGCGGGCTTTTCAAGAACGATACGCACGTCAAGGTCGAAGCGATTTTTACGATGGGGCCGCCGCCGGAAGCGGCCGAGGTTGTGGCCGACAGGCTCAATGAAATTTTACGAGAAGCAATCGAACAGGCCAAGATGAAAGGAGAAAATGATGGCTGATGACGAATATCGCGGCAGGGAAAAGGAATACGCCCAGACAATGGCCGGGCAACTCGGCGCCTTCACGACCGCCATCGTCGAGGCGGACGGCATGGCGAAAGACGCGGCGGCGGGGCGCTTCTTTCGTGTCTCGGAGAGGGAGAACATCGACCTGCACACTGAAGTCTCCCTCGTCGGAAGCGAAACGCCATTCACGATAGGCGCGTCCGTTCCCCCGGTCATGGTCACGAAGACCGGGCCCATCGAGATCAGCGAAGCGAAGCTGTCTCTGGGCATGAACGTGTCGTCCATGAACGAATCCTCGTCCGTCACCGACAAGAAGATGGAAGGCGAAGGCCGCGCCACGTGGGGCATCGGAGCGTTCAAGGTATCGTTCGGCATGCGCTCCAGCATCGCCGTGAAATCGGAACGCCGACGGCGCTCGGATTACTCGGCGCATTGCGACGTGGACGTCACCATGACGCAATCGCCCCCGCCCGAGGGACAGATGGTGATCCTCGACGCCTTCGCGGACTGCATGAGGCGCACGATGGACCTGAACATGTCCCTGGTCGAGCGCCAGTTGCGAGACGCTTCCGAGACCGCCGACCCGCCCCCGGCGCTGAAGATGGACAATGAGCCGGGTGGGGGCATCTCCCAGGGGACGACGCCGGGAGCCTGAAGAATAAGCAGGCGCAGCGAAGCCGACATGGCGCTTTCGTGAAGTTTATCGTCGAGGGCCCGGCCGTTACGGGGACGAAGGCCACGCAGGAAAGAAATCAAGCCTTCCCCACAAGGGCAGTGGAGGTTTCGGGAGCAGGTCCGCCCAGTCGGGGCGGCGACGACTTAAAAAACTCCGCCGCGCAAGAAGAACATCCCATCAAGTGGGAGAAACGCCATTGCCTTTACACACGGAGCGGTTCGGAAAATGGAACTTTTTACGGCCCTCTCAACGGTCGGCGGAACACTTGGCGTCATCGCTCTCAAGGGCTGGGCGATCTATCGCGCATACGAAGCTTTTTTAGGGAAACCGATGCGCGATACGTACGTCCACAGGAGCGTCACGGACGTGCGGCTCGACTACCTCGAGCAATACGCCGGCATCCCGGAGAAAGAGAAGGACACCAGGGAGAGGATCATCGCCGGCATCAGGAAGAGGCATGAATGACTCCGAAGGGAGAACGTTACGGCCAGGAAGAGCGGCTTCGAAAGAAAAGAGAGGTTAATTCCGCCTTCATGCGCTGAACGAGCAAGAACGATACGGCGACTCGAGCGGTGCTCGATCTCTTGGGCGCCGTGGCGTTCGGGACGTTTTGACGCGGGTAATCATGAAGGCCACCAGGAAAAGGGGAACCGATGAATAAGCAGACAGACCAGCTTCCCAGGGGATTCCGGAACAACAACCCCGGGAATATTCTGGACGTAAAAGGAGCGAATGGCCGGTACGTGAACGACTGGATCGGGTTGGCCGAGGTTCGAAACGACGGCAGATTCTGTCGTTTCAAGACCATGCCGGACGGCATACGCGCGATGGTCGTATTGATCACCGGCTATTGCGAGCGCGGCGTTCTTTCTTCAGACGGAACGCCGATCGACACCGTACAGGAAATCCTGGAGCGCTACGCTCCCGACGTCGAGAACCCGACGGACGAATACGCCGATTTCGTGCGGCGCCACATGGGATACCAGCCGGGCCAGAAACTCAACCACCACTGTTATGACACGATGTTCAAACTGATCGATGCGATGATCCGGTTCGAAAACGACGGCATGGCGGCCGAGCGCAAGCAAATCGAGGCGGCGCTCAGGCGATGCAACCTCATGCCCGACGCCGCGCCGCTCAGGAAGGACAAGACCATGAAGGCCGCGAAGATAGCGGGTGGCGCGGCGCTCGCGACTCCGGTTGCCGAGTCCATGAGCCAGTTCACCCCAGCGCTTCCGGTGCTGGACCGGATCGTCCAATGGATCCGGGTGGTTCCGCCGTGGATATGGGTGGTTCTGGTGCTGGCCGGTATCGGATGGGTGATTTGGGAGCGCTACGATGACGCGATGAAAGGGGTGCGGTAGTGATGTCCATTATCGTTTCGCTTCTCGGTGGAGTCGGCGCAAGGATTTACGGCTACGCCGCCGTCGCGCTGGGCGCGCTCCTGGTTCTTCTGGGCTTCTATCGCGCGGGCCTTCGCTCGGCGGAAGCCGCGGCGACGCGGCAGGCCATTGACCAGGTTCGAAAGAACCAGCTGATCAAGGAGGCAGTCGATGAGGAAATACGCAGGGCTGATGCTGCTGGCCGTGATGCTCGCGAGCGGATGCGCTCGGAGTGGTATCGCGACTAAGGCGCTGAACGGTTGTGACTGGACCGAATATATCCTGATGAGCAGAAAGGACGAGCTCACGAAGGGAACGGAAGACCGGATCATCAGACACAACAAAAGGCGCAAGCGAATTTGTGGAAAATGAGCGGCCAAGGTCGTTTTCCGCAGGGAACCTTCCGGTTAAGCCGGAGGGTTCCCTGCGTTGCCCGCCGAACCCGGACCCGGCGCGACCCGCAGGATTCGCGCGCAGGCGGACAGCGGGGCGCGGGAGTTTTTTTGCGGACGGGATGAACCGGGGGCCGTGGAGAATCACCGCTCCCCTTCATGATCGTCGGCCACACCACAACCTGATGGCGCATTGAAGCGGGGTTCGGGCCCGGCCGCGCAGTTGATCGGGCGTCCCGGAACCGATTCCCGAAGAGCGGCGCGAGCGCCTGCGGCCGCTCGCGCTCTCACGCCCGACTTCCAGGGCTGCTGGAACACGAGAGTATCTTCTGTTATATAGTATCCATAACTTGACCCCAGAAGTGAAGAATGTTGCGACATACACGAGGCCTGGAATCGGCCGGACGGGATCCGGTCCCGTACCGGCGGCCATCCAGGATGGTTTCCCGCAAGACGCTGCGTTCCCTCAACTTGAGTTCCGGGTCGTACTGCTGTGCCCGACTCCAAAGAGATGGGTTCGCGCCTGTATGAGATTCAGGTGAGACGGATGCGGAGCGGACCCGGCGTTCGAAGTCGATCCCATCCGCGTTATCCGCAGGTTGGTACGGGTGGCCGTGCGCGCGTAAATACCAGGCGCCGTCGCCTGCGATGAAGTTTCACGGGTCGTGTCCGCGCATCCGGTTCGGCGCCGGCTGGCATGAACGACTCGAGGTTCGCCTCTTCGTGGGTCGCTTATACAAGTGTATAGGAGTTCAAAATCCACACTTACAGGTACAGGAAGGGAAAACCACATGAGAAACAGGAATCGTTTCGCGCAAAAGGCGTCCAGCGTTCTCCTCTCGTCCGCTCTGCTATTGCCCGGCTGCGGGGGCGGCGGAGGCGGATCGTCTACCTTCAGGCAGCCCGCCCTGATGCCGGCCCAGGCGGCAAATGCGCCTGTCATCGCCCGTAGAGACGGCGTCCAGATTGGCGGTGACGTCAGGCCTTCGCTCGGCGACCTGTCGCCTGCCGGAGCGCATGGAGAAGTAACCGTATCTACAGGCCGCGTCCGCGACGGGGAGAGCGCCGAACGTGTAAGAGATTTTCTGGATATACATGTATTCCATTTGACATCTGGCGATGCGGAATTGCAGACATTCAACATGAAGCCGGTTATACGCATACGGGAGAGCACGGACGACAGGTTTATCGACGACATCGTCAAGACGGTCCAGTTGATCAATACAGCGCTCCCTTATGAACACAGAATCACCGTGAGTCCCGAGCGCGCTCCTCATTCCGCCGAGCCCGAATGCGTGGGCGATACCTGTTCATATGTAACAAATTATGTTCCCCAGGGACAGATATTCGTCGGGGTTGGTCCTCAGAGCGAATGGGCGATATACGCTCAGATAGGAGACGATAGACTTGCTGGTATTACAAGCACTACAGCGGGTATCGACGGAATACCCCCGGCAGCCACTGTATGGATTAATTCAACAGCCCTTAGCAATATTCATGCTCGCATCAGAATAGTTCTGGCTCATGAAATTCTTCACGCGCTTGGCATGGAAGGGCACCCGGAATTACAGGATTTTCAGTCTGTCATGAATGACGCTGTTCCCTGGAACAGGACGAATCGAGTGTATCATCTGGAGAAGATAGACGTTGACGGTCTTCATGCCATATATACCAGGTTCTATGACGGCTCATATTATGTTGATTATGACCCGAACGACTTGGGCCCCTGGACGGACGTATCCTTCCACCTGCGCGGCGATATGGACGACGTATCGTTCGGCGCCTCCTCGCGCAACGGTTTGTTGCAACCCTGGGCGCACGGGCTGAGTCCGGCAACGGATCTGGCGGATAACCCGGCGCTGACCGGCAGCGCCAGCTGGTCGGGGCGCCTCCTGGGCTTCACTTCCGAATCGCAGTCGCTCGCGGGCGCGGCGGACCTCACCGTCAACCTGGCAACCCTCAGAGGACAGATTGACTTCACGGGCCTCGAGCACTGGGGCGTGAACGCCACACCCGGCGCAATCGGCTCGGGCCAGACGTGGAACGACGGCGACCTCGGCTACGGCGTCATCGTGCGGGGCAACACGTTCAACCAAACTGGCGGCGACGACGGCGAGGTGACGGGAATGTTCTTCGGCCCGAATCATGAGGGTATGGGCGGCGTCGTCGAGAGGAGCGACATGTCCGCCGGGTTCGGCGGCACGCGGTAGATAGCGCTTCAAAATTCACCCGTTTACAGGAATCGAAAACCACATGAGAAACAAGATTCGTTTCGCGCAAAAGGCGTTCAGCGTTCTTCTCTCGCTCGCTTTGGTGTTGCCCGGCTGCGGCGGCGGGGGCGGAGGCGGCGGATCGTCTTTCCCCAGGCAGCCCGCCCTGATGCCGGCCCAGGCATTGAATGCGCCTGTCATCGCCCGTAGAGACGGCGTCCAGGTTGGCGGTGACGTCAGGCCGTCTCTCGGCGACCTGTCTTCATCGGGAGCGCATGGCGAAGTTGCCATATCGTCTGGCCGCATACGTGATGGGGAGAGCGTCGAACGTGTAAGAGATTATTTGGATATTTTTTCATTCCATTTGACATCTGGCGATGTGCAATTGGAGACATTCAACGTGAAGCCGGTCATACGCATACGGGAGAGCACGGACGACAGGTTTATCGACGACATCGTCAAGACGGTCCAGTTGATCAATACAGCGCTTCCTCATGAACACAGGATCACCGTGAGTCCCGAGCGCGCTCCCCATTCCGCCGAACCCGAATGCGAGGGCGATACCTGCAGATATAATATAAATTACGTCCCACAGGGACAGATATTCGTCATGGTTGGCCCTCAGCGCGAATGGGCGAGATATGCTCAGGGGGTCGGAAGAATTTTGGGTATCACAAATCCTGCAGCAGGTATCGGCGGAAGAGGCGCGGCCGCTACCGTATGGGTTGATTCGGAAGTCGCTGAAAACAACCCGGTCTACATCAGGATAGTCCTGGCTCATGAGATTCTGCACGTGCTCGGCTTGTATGATCACCCGGAATTACGGGATTTTCAGTCCGTCTTGAATACGTTTGTCCCCTGGGACAGGACGAATCAAGTGTATCATCTGGAGAAGATAGACGTTGACGGTCTCCATGCCCTATACACCAGGTTCTATGACGGCTCACGATATGTTGATTTCGACCCGAACAACCTAGGCCCGTGGACGGACGTATCCTTCCACCTGCGCGGCGATATGGACGACGT
>JAPPHK010000198.1 GCA_028820795.1 Nitrospinota bacterium
CCAGGTTCGTCGTAGGATGCACGATGTCGCGCGCGACGCTCAAGGCCGTGAAGATAAACTCGGGCGCGCCGCAGGCGGCGATAAGGTGCCCGATCATGGATTTGGCAGAACTGACCGCGAGCGAATCCGCCCGCGCGCCGAAAACCTCACGAATCGCCCTGGTCTCGACCGGATCGTTTAATTTCGTGCCCGTGCCGTGCGCGTTCACGTAGGCGACGTCGTCTGGCGTGAGGCCCGCATCTTCAATCGCCTCGCTCATCGAGCGAACCGCGCCCCGGCCCGCCGGGTGCGGGGCAGTCACCTGGTGGGCGTCCATGCTCGCGCCGTAGCCTGAAAGGACAGCGTAGGGCGCAACGCCTCGCGCGCGCGCATGGGCTTCTGATTCGAGAACCACTACGCCCGCCCCTTCGCCCACGGCGAGACCGGAGCGCTTTCTGTCGAACGGGCGGCAGATGGGCTCTTTCGATTTGGACGCAGCGCCCAGCAGGAGGAATATGGCCATCCCGACGGGGTGGATCATCGAATCGGCCCCGCCGCAAAGAACCACGTCCGCCTCGCCCCTGCGGATCATGCGCATCCCGAGGCCTATCGCCTGGCCAGCCGCCGCGCAGGCGGAGGTGATGGTGCCGGTGGGACCGGCGAGTTCGAACCACTCCGCCATCAATGAGGTCGCCCGCTCGGGCGGGTTGTTGAAGTAGCCTGAGGCCTGCGTCATCTCAAGCTCTTTGGCGAACCGCACGGGGTCGAAACCGTTGTCCGGGTCCGCCCAGGCGGCGAAATCCTCCAGCCGGTAGCTGCTCAGCCCGGTTCCCATCATCACGCCCGCGCGCTCGGGCGCGTAGTTACCGGGACGCATCCCGGCGTCCGTCACCGCGTTTTGCGCGGCGTCGAGGGCGAACAACACCCGGCGCTCCCCCTCGCCCGCATATTCCTCGGGCAGCCTCTCTCTGATCGTGCTGAGCGTCTCCTCCGAAACCTCGCCCGCTCCTGCGATAGGCAGTTGTTTTGCGTCGAAAGACTCAATCGGCGACAGGCCCGATTCGCCGTCCAGCGCACGCCGCCAGCAAGTCTCCACGTCTGCGCCCAGGGAGGTCACTATGCCGAGCCCGGTGATGAATACCTGCACGCTCATTCCGTCTCCTCGAACGCCAGCCAGCCGTAGTTCCTGAAACGCTCTCTCAAAGCCTCAGGCTCGTCGTTGGGAAAGTGTGGGTACACGAAACGCTCGGCCCGCGCCACGGGAACGCCGTCTTTCTCGATGCGCGCGCGGCACAGGCTCGCCCGTTCGTTCGTGTCGATCATCTCGCCGTGAATCTCCACGGATACGCCCGGGCGCAATTCGCTCGTCACTTCCACGTCGTCGATGAGTGATATTACGCACGAGTTCTTGAAATCATAGGTGAAGACCACGAGCCAACCCGTGATCTGCGCCATCGCCTCGATGAGGACAGAACCCGGCACGCGGGGGGCACGGCTGAAATGGGCGTTCAGGTACGCCTCAGAGAGTGGAAACGTCTTGACCCCCACGATGCGCTCGCCGCGCACCACCTCCTTGACCCGGTCGAAAAAGAGAAACCGCAATTTACTGTTCTCCCGTCAAGCGTTTTTTCCCACCGCAAAGGCAGCGCATACGCCGTCGAAACCCTGCAAAAGCACGAGCGCGTTTTTGAGTTCGTCCCGCCTGGAGCCATCTGCCGTATCCCGGAAAAATCCGCCCTCCGCTGCGGGGGATGGGGGCGCCGCGCCTTCGGACAATGCTTTCGTCGCCATGATCAGGTCCAGCGCCGGGCTTCCCCCCCAAAGGTGGCCGAATACGCCCTTCGTAGCAAGCCCCCAAGGCTTGTAGTCTCCAAAAAGGGCGCGAATCGCTTCCGCCTCCGCATTGTCCGCCCGAGGCTCTCCTTCAGCATGAATCACGAGGAGATCGACCTGTTCGGGTGCGAAGCCGGCACGTGCGAGCGCGCCTTGGGCCGACTCACGAATTGCCTGCGCGAGCCCGCCGCGTTTTTCGAGCGCGCGAACGGAAGAATACCCCTTGAGCCAACCAAGTATATTCGATGGATCGGCATCCTGAGGCTTTTGGAGGCGAATCACGCCCGCTCCCTCTGCCAATCCCCCCGATTGGGGCCAGACGCCCCGCCTCTGTGCGCGTGCCAGCATCCGCGCCGATACCACCCCGCTCACGCCGGCGCAAAGAGCGAGCCTCGCCTTGCCTGCGCCGACGGAATCCGCCGCCTCGCAGACGGCGCGCGCCGTCGCTCCGGCGCCCGCGCTGAAAACGGCGTTCTCGCCGCGCCACCTGTACTGAATCGCCGACTGGCTGAAGCCTATCGCGTTCAACAGGCCCAGCGGCCATAGCGGAGGAATGGCGTTCATCCCATCGCTGAAAAAATGCGCGAGATCCACCCGGCCACTCGTCTTTCTCACCGAGCCGATCAAATCATCTTTTCCCGGATCGACAGAGTCCATGCCTGCGAAAAAGGCGATATCTTCCTCCTCTATCTCCGGGGCAGGGGCGTCGGCCATCAAATCGTGAACCGCCGCCAGGAGCATATGGGTATGATGGCCCATGATTCTCGCCGCGCGACGACCCGCCCCGATGGATTCGGGATCGATTCGCGCACAACGCGACGTTTCGATGGGTGGAAAACCGGCTAGTTCGGGGTCGGCGTCCGTAGCGAGAAGAGAGAGGCCCGCGCAAAGGGCCTCCCAGGCGGATTCGACGCCTCGCCCCGCCGCCGTTACCAAACCGACACCGGTGATCGGAATGGCCCGAAAATTCACGCTATCTCGGGGCCGCCCAGACAAAGGCAGGCGTTCTGCCCTCCGAAACCGAAACTGTTGGAGAGAGTCACGCGGTGGGCCAGCACTCTCGTCTCGTTGGGCACGTAGTCTAGGTCGCACTTGGGGTCGCTGTTCTGATAGTTGATGGTCGGCAGTATCTCCGAGCGGCGCATCCCCTCCACGGCGAGAATCGCCTCGACGGCTCCCGCCGCGCCGATGGTGTGGCCGATCATGGACTTGTTGGAACTGACGGGTAGTTTCTCCGCGTGAGCGCCGAACACCTCCTTGATGGCCCTCGTCTCGGTGGAATCGTTCTTGGGTGTCGAGGTGCCGTGCGCGTTGATATACTCGACCTGATCGGGCGCGAGCCGGGCGTCTTCTATCGCCTTTTTCATGGCGAACACCGCGCCCAGCCCCCTCGGGTGCATGTCGGTGATGCGAAACGCATCCGATGAATCGCCGTAGCCAAGCACTTCGCCGAGGATATCGGCGCCTCGGGCGCGCGCGTGCTCGTAGCTCTCGAGAATCATCGCGCCGGCGCCCTCTGACATCACGAAGCCGTTCCGCCTCCTGTCGAACGGACGAGACGCGCTCTGCGGCGTTTCGTAGCGCTCCACCAGCGCTGTGAGCAGGACGAATCCGAGAAATCCCACGTAGGTGATTGGCGCCTCGCAGCCTCCCGCCACCATGACGTCGGCCTTCGCGTCGCGGATGAGGCGCACCGACTCGCCGATCGCCTGCGCTCCCGCCGCACAAGCCGAGCAAATGGAGACCATGGGGCCCTGGCAGTCGAAATCAAGAGCCACGACCGATGTCGCCACGTCGGATTTTCTTCTGAAAAACGTCATCAGATCGTAGGCGCCGCGGCTCTTGAGTCCCGTTATGTCCCATCCGCCCTGTAAGGGATCGCCGTTCGCGGGTTTCCAGTAGGGAAAGATGCGGAGCAATTCTTCGACGTCGGGATGATCGCCGTGGGAGCCGAGCGCGACGCCGATTCGCTTTCTCTCGGATACTTCACCCAAGCGCGCCGTACGCGCCGCCTGGGATACGGCGACGCGCATCATGCGCACGCCGCGAGTAGAGAACTTATCGAGCCTGCGCCCCGCGCCGTTTTCCTGCGAGGCGATCCACGCATCGTCCACCTCGCCGGCGATCCGGCAGGGAAGTCTGTCGGGGTCGAAGCGGCGGATCACGTCGATTCCCGAGCGACCCTCGCGCGCGGCGTCGAACGTGGAGGCGACATCCCCGCCCAGAGGCGTCATCGCCCCGTATCCGGTGATCACGACCCGTCTGTCGCTACCGGCCATTCACATGTTCTCCCGGTTAAATGGCTCGAATGAAGCCGACGACCTCAGGAAGAGAAAAGGCCCCTTTCCTCTTGCACCCGGCTCAGCCAGCTCTGGACCACTTCATCGCCGCTGGGCAAAGAGACGGGTTCGTTCGTCTCCGCGCATAAGATGTGAGTACCATCCTCGGATTTCCAGTCCGCCCCCGCCGGACTCTTCTCGGGCAGGCAGTTCAGCACGTCGCGAACCGCGCCCGCCAACGTCTTCGGCGTAACGAGGGCCGGAAGCTCATCCACGGGGGTGCCGGGTTCGAGATCGTCGGCCGCTTCGTTCAAGCGCAGCTTCAAGACCTCGACCCCCGTATCCGTCACCTCGCTCTCATCGTTGATGGCCACGCCCTCGCCGAACATCTCCTCCACGTGCTCCAGGACGAAATTGCGCGCCATTTTGATGCCGAACACCTGCTCGAGGCGAAAATTCACGTCCAGGAAATCAAGTGACAAAACGCCCAAATCATCCACCAGGGAGCTGTCCGGTTCGATGGTTTCCTCGTCGATCCCCGTGGTGTGGGCGATCGCCTTTTTCACTTCATCTAAAATCGTTTCGTCTGATATCAGGTTTTGCGTCATTGGCGTCCTCTGAAGCGAGCCTGCGCGCAACCCATGCTTTCGTATGGGCTCACACGAAGTTCCCCGTTCACACAAGCGTATACAACCAAGGAGGGGAGCGAAAATCAACCTTCCCCCAGGCATCATAACTCATTTCATCATCGCGGCGGGCGGTTGATCTGGTTACTGAGTCCCCTGTCGACCACGAGGGTCTGCCCCCGTATGGAAGCTGCGCCCGCGCCCGCGAGAAAGTGGACCGATTCGGCCACTTCTTCCGGCGTCACGAAATAACGCTCGGCCAACTCGTCCAATTCCGGTTGAATCATGCGCAGCGTCTTGAACGAATCCGTCTTCACCAGACCCGCGCAGACGGCGTTCACAGAAATGCCTCTCTCTTCAAAACTCTCCGCCCAATGCCGGACCGCCGCCTCCATGGCCGCCTTCATGGGCCCCAGCGGGTATTCGGGGTGATAGAAACGGCTCCCCAGACTCGATATGAACACGACGGCCCCGCCCTCGCGCGAGAGCAACGGAAGCGCTCCCTGCATACAGAAGACGTTGCCCAGAAAATTCGTCTCCACCAGGAGCTTGAGGTCGCGCTCCAGGAGCTTCTCCCACGGCTTGAAGGGCGCGCGCGCCGCATTCAGGACGAGCACGTCGAGCCGCCCGAACTCCTCTTCCACCTGGGCGAACATGTCCTTGACGGCATCTTTTTTCGAAATGTCCGCAGGCATGGCGATCGCCCGCCCTCCGGCGGCTTGAAACTCGCGGCAAAGCTCCGCCGCCATCCGGGCGGACCTGCCTTTGCCGTCCCTGTGAATCAGGACCAGATGCGCGCCTTCGCGCGCGAAGCGCCTCGCAATGGCGGCGCCGATGCCGCGCGAGCCGCCCGTCACCAGAACCACCTTGCCCTTCATACCCGCCGATTCGGGGGTGTTCATCACCGATCCCTCGTGTTCAACCGCTTTCGCCCCGCTCCCCTGCGCCTCCGCCCCGGAAGAAGGAATATCGCCTCCCCCCTGCCGGAAAGCGCCGCAGACTCACGGGCTGAAAATTTATATCCCACGGGCACGCCTCCATCAAACGCCGCACGCGAAAGGCCCAAAATAAAGGATTGAATCCCCACCCGAGACCTCATACAATGATCGTCTTTCTTTTATCCTGGAGTCATCAAGCGGCACAGGGGGACAATCAAATGGAACATCTCGATATCAAGGAAACACCGAAGCTGAGAGACCCCGCACTACTCATGGCCTTCGCGGGCTGGAACGACGCCAGCAGCGCTGCCACGACCGCCGCGAGTTTCATCACCGAAAAAATGGGGGGTTCGGAATTCGCCCAAATCGACTCCGATCCGTTCTACAATTTCCAGGACATGCGACCCCACGTGAGCCTCGATGAGAGCAGCCGGCGAAAGATCACCTGGCCTTCGAACACATTCTACGCATGCGAGACACCGAACCTCGAACACGACGTGGTGGTGTTCCTGGGTGTGGAGCCTCACCTGCAATGGGGGCGCTTCTCGAAAATCATTCTTTCCATGGTGCGCGAATGCCGGGTGCGGATGGCCGTGACGGTGGGCGCCCTGCTCGCCGACGTCTACCACCGAAGCCGCGTCCGGATTACCGGAACCTCCACGAACCCCGATTTGGCCTCTCAACTGGGTCTCAGACCCTCTCGCTATGAGGGTCCCACCGGAATCGTCGGCGTGCTGAACAATTTGTTCCGCGACGAAAATCTGCCCGCCGTCAGCGTCTGGGCGAATGTGCCCCACTACGTGAACGTGACGCCCAACCCGAAAGCGGCGCTCGCCCTGGTGGAGCGGCTCAGTGAATTTCTCTCCTATCCCCTCAATCTCTCCGAACTCGAGGCGGGCGCGCATGAATTCGAGGAGAAAGTCGACGAGGCGCTCGAGAAAAACAAGTCGGTGAAAGACTACGTGGAGCAACTCAAGCTCAGAGACGACAGCATCGACGAAGAATCCCAGCCGGGTGAGCTCCCCTCGGGAGACGAATTGGCCAGGGAACTGGAGCGCTTCCTGAGAAACCGGGGCGCCAATGGGGACGCGTCCGAAGAAAATTAGGCAAGGTACATCCCACCCCGGCACAGGTGATATTGCAAGCACCACCCAATAATCACGAGCCGCGCCGGTTCGCCTCCTGCGGCATTCAGGAAGCGCATGAAACGCTCCTATACCGCCCTCCAGCGATTCAGGATGGCCTCTTTCACCAGGTTCCTCAGACTCACCGCATCCACCGGCTTCGAGAGGCAATGCGCAGCGCCCAAATCGAGAATGCGCGTGCGCCCTTCCCCGTCACCGCCGTCGATCGCCAGGACGCACGTTTCGCCGCCGTCCTCGCTTTGTTTGATCTGGCGGCACACCTCGTAGCAATCCACATTCGAATGATTCAGATCGAGAATCACCACGTCCGGATGCGAGGTGGAATAAAGCACGCCGGCGCGGAACCCGTCGTGCGCCACCTGAAATTCATAGCCCGGTT
Organism: Nitrospinota bacterium; assembly: GCA_028820795.1. Classification (GTDB taxonomy): domain Bacteria; phylum UBA8248; class UBA8248; order UBA8248; family UBA8248; genus Bin107. Next base: position 7,180 of record JAPPHK010000198.1, read on the forward strand.
CATCGAACGAGAGCGCCTCTTTGAGAGAGTCGGCGAGCATCTGGTCGCCGTTCACGATCAGCACCCGCGGAACTCCCCCCTTCTCCGGGAAAGGATGGGGTATATCGCGAGATTCAAGGAAAGAGAGAAGGGCCTCCTTTCTCACCCTTCTATGCCCACCGGGCGTTCGGTATGCGTGAAGCCAGCCCTTGTCTATCCAGTTTTGAATCGTGACCGGCGAGACATCGCAAATTTCCGCGACCTCGAACGTGGTGAACACCTTTTTCCTCGATAACTTTTCAGCGCTGGACAATGGCCGCCCCCATTGTGGCAAGGATTTGGTTCCGTATCCGCATTGACGTGATTGTGTAACTCGAAAAATTTAGCAACTGATTTCTCGCACATTGCTCTGTGCATTTCAACCGAAGCAGGCCATACAGAAGGCCGAAACCGCATCTTGGGCGGGATAATGTTCGAGAGCGTTGAATTTCAATGGTCTCGGCATATATTCTGGATGCCAATACCGGCGTAAAGCAGGTTCGGAAAAGGGTCGACAGACTGGAGAAAACCCGATGATCCCACGGGATAAACCATCATGAGAGCCGTCGTTCAGCGCGTGAGCGAGGCCAGCGTCCGGGTGGATTCCGAGGTTATTGGAGAGACCCGGGGCGGACTCCTCGTTTTCCTGGGGGTCGGGCGTGAGGATAACGAAACGGACGCCGATTTCCTCGCCGAGAAGATATCGAACCTGCGTATATTCCCCGATGAGTCGCAAAAGATGAACCTCTCGCTTCTCGACTCGGGCGGAGCGATGCTCGTCGTCAGCCAGTTCACCCTGCACGGCGATTGTAGAAAGGGGAGGCGTCCCGCCTTCATCGCCGCTGCCCCGCCCGAGCAGGCGGAGCCTCTCTATGAGCGATTCGTCGCGCAGGTCGAGAAACGCGGGGTCCGCGTCGCGGCGGGCCGCTTCGGCGCAATGATGGAGGTGGCGCTAGTGAACGACGGGCCCGTCACCTTGCTGCTCGATTCCAGAGGCGCGTTCTGATGGCTCTCAAGACGGGAGACGTCCCCCTTCTCAAGGAAAAACTCGACGCGCTCGCCCGCACCTATCACGACGCCTATCTCGCCACCGACCCGCTCGGGATCGCGCATGCATACAAGGGAGCGCGGGATCGCGAGGTCGCGGCGTTTCTGAGCGCATCGCTCGCCTTCGGCAACGCCGCCGCCATACGGATGAGCGTAAAGCGCATCATGGAGCGGCTCGGCCCGCGGCCGGCCGCCGCGCTGCGCAGCCATGATCCGGAAAAAAGCGCGCGCCTCTTCGAGGGCCTCTACCACCGGTGGGTGGGGCCCGAGGCCATCGGTTCCCTCACCCAAGCGATCGGGGCCGCGCTCAGGAGCGAGGGTTCGCTCGAAGCGCTCTTTCTCAAAGGCTACCGCGCAGAGGAGGAAACCTTACACGGTGCGCTCAAGAGATTCAGGGAGCGCCTGGTCCGCTCCCTCCCGGCGACGCCCGCGAATGCTAGGGTCGAGCGCGGCATTTCCTACCTCCTGCCCGATCCCGAGAGCGGCAGCGCGTGCAAGCGGCTCCACCTGTTCCTCCGGTGGATGGTGCGGCCCGACGACGGGCTGGACCTGGGCCTCTGGAAAGGACCTGAAACGCATCAGCTCATCATCCCGCTCGACACCCACATCGCGCGCATCGGGCGTTTATTGGGGCTCACCGACAGGAAGACGCCCGACCTCAAGATGGCGCTCGAGATCACCAGAAACCTCAAGCGCATCGACCCGGCCGACCCGGTGCGCTACGATTTCGCCATCTCGCGGATGGGCATCCTCAAGCATTGCCCGAGCAAAAGGGATATCAAACTCTGCGCGGGCTGCCCTCTGCAGGACGCCTGCCGCTACTGGCGGCGGCTGCCGAGACGAAGAAAAGACGCCGCGATGCAGGCGCGCGGGTGAACGACGGGCGCGGTTGCCGCCGCGCAGACCCTGGGATACCTTGCCACCGACACCGATTCAGGAGATTCATTACGTGGCGACGAACATACAAAATATCGCACTGACCGCATGGGCGGAGGCGCAAAAAAGCCCGCTCGACTTCACCGAGCTGACGACATGGCTGAAAGAAAGGGGCTTCGAGGTCCACCTCGATCTTGACACGGCCCGGATGGCGGGAGAGGAAACGGGCGTAGCGCGCGAAGAAGTCGTAAAGCGCGCCGATCTCGTCATCGTCTTCGGCGGCGACGGCTCCATGCTGCGCACCGCGCATAACATCGGGGAGGAATCCCCGCTCCTGTTGGGCATCAACACCGGGCACCTGGGCTTTCTGGCCGACATCCCCCAGGCCGAACTCTATCCGGCGCTGGAGCGGATACTGGTCAAGCAGGAGTTTTCCACCGAATCGCGCATGCGGCTCGGGGCGGAGGTTCAAAAAAACGGGGGCGCGGCGCCCGCGCTTTCCGATACGCTGAACGACATCGTGCTCACCACCGGTCCTCTGGCGCGCATGGTCGAATACGAGGTGCAGATGGAAGGCAGGCATCTGGGCTATTTCCGCGCGGACGGACTCATCGTCGCAACGCCCACGGGCTCCACGGCCTATTCGCTTTCCGCGGGCGGGCCACTCGTGCTGCCCGACCTGAACGTGATGCTCATCAACCCAATTTGCCCGCACACGCTCAGCAACCGGCCCATCGTCGTCCCTGCGGAGGCGGAACTGGAAATCACCATCTTCCCGGACACCGAAGCTGAGGGACGCGAGGTTCTCCTTACGCTCGACGGTTTTCCCGGGTGCGAACTCGAAGCGGGCGATTCGGTGAAAATCCAGAAAAGCCGGACGCCCGTGCGGATCATCAGGCCGAAGGGGGCGGATTTCTTCCAGACCTTGAGAGAAAAACTCCTGTGGGAAACCCACCCGCGCGGCGGACGGAAGACGTAACACCCCATGCTCCGCCTGCTCAAGATCACGAATTTCGCCATCATCGACGACCTGGAAATCGCCTTCGGAGCGGGCCTGAACGTCTTGACGGGCGAGACGGGCGCCGGAAAATCCATCATATTCGACGCCCTGAACCTCACCCTGGGCGCTCGCGCAGGGGGCGACCTCGTTCGCGGAGGCGCGAAAGAGGCGGTCGTCGAATCGCTCTTCGAAATACCGGACACAGCGGGCGGGAGCGCCGCCCGCTCGCTGCTCGAAGACGCAGGCGTGGAAATGGAACAAGGCGGTGAACTCATCGTGCGCCGCCGGGTCGCGGAGGCGGGCAGAAGCCGCATCTATCTGAACGGCGCGCTCGGCACGGCGTCGCTGCTCTCACAAGTAGGCGAGCGCCTCGTGAACATCCACGGCCAGCACGCGCACCAAAGCCTCCTGCGCCCCGCATCCCACCCGGGGCTTCTGGACGATTTCGCGGGAACGAGCGGCGAACGAGACGCGCTGGGCGAGATGGTGCGCGAACTGAAAAACGCCGAGGAAAAACTAAGCGCCCACCGCGAGGGCGTGCGCGAGCGCGCCCAGAGGGCGGACCTCCTGCGCTTTCAGGTCGAAGAACTCGAAAAAGCCGCGCTGCGCGGGGGCGAGTTGGCGGAAATCGAGGCCGAACTCCCGAGGCTCAGGAACGCGGGCCGCCTGACAGAAGGCGCCGCCTCGCTTTATGAGCGGCTCTACGAGGCGGAAGGCGCGACGATCGAGAAAACCGGTGAAATCCAGCGCGAACTCGAAGGCATGGCCCATCTCGATGAATCCTTGGCCTCCCTTGCGGAGGAAGCCGCATCCGCGCAGGCGCAACTCGAAAGCCTCGCCGATTCGCTCCGCGATTACGCGGAGGGGATAGAGCACGACCCCGAACGCCTCGAAGCCCTGGAAGCAAGACGCACACTCATTCGCGAGATGATCCGGAAATACGGGGCCGATGAGGCGGAATGCCTCGCGTATCTCGAGGAATGCCGGGGCAGCCTCGCCGTAATCTCGGATGAAGAAGGAACCGAGGCGCGCCTCGTGGACGCGCGCGATATTCTCAGGACAAACCTTTCAAAAGCCGCCCTAGCGCTCTCTGAGAAAAGAACGCGCGCCGCCCAAGGACTCGATGCGCGCATGGAAGAGGCGCTGAGCGAACTGGGCCTCGCGGGCGCGAAGTTCCAGACGCTACTCACGCATCAGGAAGACCCCGAGGGCTTCATCCGCGCGGGCGGACGCGCGGTGGCCGTTCGCGCAGACGGCATAGACCGCGTCCAGTTCCACTTCTCGCCCAACCCCGGCGAGCCTCCGAGGCCCTTGAGCCGTGTCGCCTCGGGCGGTGAACTCTCACGGCTGATGCTGGCTCTTGAATCCGTCTTGAGGCGCGCGGATTTGATCCCCACCCTCATTTTCGACGAGGTGGACGCAGGCATCGGCGGGGCGGTGGCCGAGGTGGTGGGAAGAAAACTTAAAAATGTTTCGGCGAGCCACCAGGTGCTCGTCGTCACGCACCTGCCCCAGGTCGCGAGCCTGGGCGACCGCCACTTCCGGGTGGAAAAGCACGTATCGGGGGAGCGCACGGAGACACGCGTCGAACTCCTGGATGACGGTGAGCGCGTGGAGGAGATCGCCCGCATGGGAACGGGGCTGGAGATCACCGACGCGGCCAGAGAACACGCGCGAGAGATGCTCGAAAAGGCGGAGTGAGGGAGGGACGCTGGAAACTGCGTGAGCGCCTCGGTACCGGGCGTTCGCCTCGCAGGGCAGGTGTGCTAGAATGACGATTGCGACTCCTTGAAAACCAACAGGAGAACGCCGAAATGAACGACATCCGGTTCGACACGCTGAAAGCAGCCCGCGACCTGAAAGCCGCTGGACTGGAAGAAGCCCACGCCGAAGCCATCGTCGCGACGATGGGCCGCGCCATGAGCGAGAACCTGGCCACCAAGACCGACCTCAAAGCCCTGGAGCAGAGCATCAAAGCCCTCGAACAAGCCACCAGGGCCGACATCAAGGCTCTGGAACAGACCACCAGAGCCGACATGACGGCCCTTGAACAAAAGCTCACGGTCCGGCTCGGCGGGCTGACCGTGGCCGGCGTCGCCTTCCTCGCCGCTCTCATCAAGCTGTTCTGACCACCTAAGGTAGGACACGGCGCACGAGCGCGTCAGCGTTCAATCGGCGTCAAATCCGCGCGAATTTCACCCCAGCGCCTCATTGTTCAGCTCACCGGAGCGGAGGTGTCCAATCGCTTTTTTCAGGGATTCCTCGAGAAAGGCTTCTTCAATACCCATCCTGCCGAAAGCCCTTCCTGCACGTGAAGATAAAAGCAGGGGACGCATGATATGCGTCCCCTACCAGTGAAACCTTGACTCTGCGCGCTCGCTCCTACTCGTCCTGGTACTGCTGGAGACTCTGGAGGACGGAGATGTCCTCGAGCGTCGTGGTGTCGCCAATCTGGTCCGAGCCCGAGGCGATGTCGCGCAGGAGCCTGCGCATTATCTTCCCGCTCCTGGTCTTGGGCAGCGCGTCGGTGAAGCGCATGTAGTCGGGCCGCGCGATGGCGCCGATCTCCTTGACCACCCACTCTTTCAGCTTTTTCTCGAGCTTGTCGTTCTTCCTGTTCGCGCCCTTCATGGTGACGAAGGCGGCGATGCACTCGCCCTTGATCTCGTGGGGGATGCCCACGCAGGCGGCCTCGGCCACGTCGGGGTTCGCCACGAGCGCGCTCTCGACCTCCATCGTGCCGAGGCGATGGCCCGAGATGTTGATGACGTCGTCCACCCGGCCCATGATCCACACGTAGCCGTCCTTATCCTTCCGCGCGCCGTCGCCCGTGAAGTAGCAGCCCTCCACGTCGCTCCAGTACTGCTTCTTGTAGCGCGCGTCGTCGCCCCAGATGGTGCGCAGCATGGATGGCCAGGGTTTCCGCACGACGAGCAGGCCGCCGCCCTCGGGGCCGACCGATACGCCGTCTTTCGTCACGACGTCGGGCACGATTCCGAAGAAAGGAAGCGTGGCCGTGCCGGGCTTGGTCGGGGTGGCGCCGGGCAGCGGCGTGATCATGATGGCGCCCGTCTCGGTCTGCCACCAGGTGTCCACGATGGGGCAGCGCTCCCCACCGATGACCTTGTGGTACCACATCCAGGCCTCGGGGTTGATGGGCTCACCCACGGTGCCGAGCAGGCGCAGAGAGGATAAGTCTCTCGCCTTGGGATGGTCGTCGCCCCACTTCATGAACGCGCGGATGGCGGTGGGGGCGGTGTAGAAGATATTGATGTCGTATTTCTCCACGATGTCCCAGAAGCGCCCCGGGTCGGGGTGGTTGGGCGCTCCCTCGTACATGACGGATGTCGCGCCGTTCAGCAGCGGGCCGTAGATGATGTAGCTGTGGCCGGTGACCCAGCCGATGTCCGCCGTGCACCAGTAGGTGTCCTCGTCCTTGAGATCGAACACGTACTTCGAGGTGAGATACGTGCCGCACATGTACCCGCCCGTGGTGTGCATGATGCCCTTGGGCTTGCCCGTCGTGCCGCTGGTGTAGAGGATGTAGAGGGGGTGCTCGGAATCGAGCCTGGCGGCGGGGCAATCGGTGGAGGCGTTTTCCATCAGGTCGTGATACCAGTGGTCGCGCCCGCGCTTCATCGATACCTTGTTTCCCGTGCGCTGCAAGACGATCATCTTCTTGACGGATTTCGCGCCCTTGCATGCCTCGTCCGCGTTCTTCTTGAGCGGCACGATGTTCCCGCGCCGGAAGCCCCCGTCCGCCGTCAGGACGGCCTTGGCGCGGCAGTCGTCGATGCGGTCGCGCAGCGAGTTCGCGCTGAAGCCCGCGAAGACCACGCTGTGCGGCGCGCCGATGCGCGCGCAGGCGAGCATGGCGATGGCGGCCTCGGGCGTCTGCGGCATGTAGATAATGACGCGGTCGCCCTTGCGTATGCCGACGCTCCTCATCGCGTTGGCAAACTTGCACACCTCGCGGTGAAGCTCCTGATAGGTGAGGATGCGCGAATCGCCCGGCTCGCCCTCCCAGATGATGGCCGCCTTGTTCTTGCGCCATGTGGTGAGGTGGCGATCGAGGCAGTTGTAGGAGATGTTCGTCTCACCGCCCACGAACCATTTCGCGTGCGGCTCGGTCCATTCCAGGACCTTGCCCCACTTCTTGAACCAGTGGAAGTTGTTCGCCACTTTGGTCCAAAACCGCGAGGGCCTCTTTACGGACTCCTCGTACATCTCCCGGTACTGGGCCATGGACGTGATGTGGGCCTGCTTTGAAAAATCACGGCTGGGCTTGAATACCCGCTTTTCCTGCAACAATGTGTCGAACTGTTTGTCGTCGACCATGAGAATACCTCCCGGCTCGGTCATGTGAAATCATAGCTATGCGATTTTCCGCTATTGTTGGATATTCGCGCGGATTTCTCAAGTAGCCGTGCGCGGATATGGACGGGACGAATCAAATCGAGAGCGCCGCGCGCACCTCCCGCGCCGCCCGTGCGGGGTCGGCGGCACCTAATATCGCGCCGATGAGCGCGACGCCGTGCGCGCCTCGCTCCAGGCAAGAAGAAGCGTTCTCAGCCCCCACGCCGCCCAGGGCGTAGACGGGGCCGCCCGCGATTGCGCGTTCACGCCCGAAGGCGTCGAGACCCAGGACGGGGCCGGATGAGAACTTGCTTTTCGTCGGGAATACGGGGCTGAGCGTCACGAAATCGGCGCCTTCGGCGGACGCGCGCGCCGCTTCTTCTCCCGAGTGGGCGGAATAGCCGATGAGACCCGTATAGCCTCCCGCGCGCACCGCAGAGACTCCCACGGTGCCCTTGCCGAGGTGTACGCCGTCCGCGCCCAGGGCGTCGGCGAGTACGGGGTCGCCGTTCACGAGCAGGCGCGCGCCGTGTTCCGCCGCGCGGGAGGCGACTTCCCGCCCCAGGCGCAGGCGCTCCTCATAGGGCAAATCCTTTTCCCGGAACTGCACGAAGCGAACGCCACCGGTCAGGGCCGCTTCCAGCGCGCCCGGGAGATCGCCCGAAGGGGGAGCGTTCCTGTCCGTGATGAGGTAGAGCGGGTCGAGCGCCGATGGTTCCAAAATATTTCCGGTATCAGTCTTAAGAGCCGATGACGCCCGCCAGGGGACTCGACGCCGTGGCGTAGAGCTTCATGGGGATGCGCCCCGCCTCGTACGCGAGCCTGCCCGACTCGACGGCGAGGTTCATGGCGCGCG
>JAPPHK010000314.1 GCA_028820795.1 Nitrospinota bacterium
GCAGATTCCATCGCCGTGAAGCACGCCCCCTGCGGGTCCATGATTCCGCCGATCCGCCCCACGTCGGGTATGTCCATCGGGGGGAACGTGCCCTGCCCGCCCAGGCCGATCGCCTTCTCGAGCGCGGCGTCGAAGTTCTCCACCCCGAAATACACCCCCCAGTGCGGTGGCATACCGCCCATCTCGGGCGTGAGTTCGAGCATGCCCGCGCGCGGCTCCTCCCCGCTCATGAAAACCGTGTAGTCCCCGCCCGCGGGGTTGGGCGCCACCGTGCTCCGCCAGCCGAACAGTCCGGCATAGAAAGAACCGGCGCGCTCCACGTCCTTCGTGAGCAGTTCGTTCCAGCCCAGCGCGCCCGGCTCGCCGATGACGTCGGCCCCCTTGTGCGCCTTCGGCTGCCAGAGGCACAGGAACGCTTCCCCGGGATCGCGAAGCATCGCCATGCGGCCCACGTCGAACACGTCGCAGGGCTCCTGGGCGGCCTGGCCGCCGAGCTCCACCGCTCTTTTCACGGTCTCGTCCACGCTCTCGACCGACACGTAGCTCTGCCAGAAAGAGGGATGGCCGCTCTCGAGCATTCCCGGAAACATCTCGAACATGGCGCAGACCTGGTTCCCGTCCTTCGAGAAGATGGTGTAGACGGCTTCCTCCATCACGGGCCGATCCTCAAAGGTCCAGCTGAACAGGGACGTATAGAAATCCCTGGCGACGCCCACTTCCTTCGCCACCAAGTCGGCCCAGCAGAAACTCCCCGGCGCGTATTCCTTGACTTCAGACACGAATTTCATTCCTCCATTGATGACGGCGAATGACGAGAAATCGATTCCTTCATTCAGGATGGCGAATCATGATCCCATGCGTGGCCTTTCGCGAAAGACTTTCGCACGGGAAAAAACTAAAACTTCATGGAATAAGGCGGCAGATCATAGCGCGAAGCCGAGGCGGCGAACAAGGGGTTGTTGAAAACCCCTTCCCCGCTTGAAATCGAGCACCACCGACGAACAAAACCGCACCGCCATGTAGTGGGTCGTTCTTTTGAACGGCCCAAGGTCGCGACCTGTCCCTACGCCCCTCCCCGGTCGGGTTTAATTTGCCGAATCACGAAGATCAGGATTTTTTCAACAGTCCCACGAGCGCTCAAGCGTCCGCATCGTATTCATAGCGCAGGCCGTCCGGCTCATCGGGGTCGGCGGGACGAGAAACAGGACCTTGGGCGTCTTCATCCTGCGGGGTCTCTACCGCCTCCTCCTCCAGCAGCCAGCGCTCATACAGCTCTTCGGGGAGTTCCTCCACGTATCTCGAAAGCCGGGAGAACGCCCCCATGTTCCACTTCTCGCTCTCGAGCATGGGCTGGCACATGTAGAGCTCGTCCTTCGCCCGCGTGAGGGCGACGTAGAAAAGCCGCCTCTCCTCATCTTCGCCCCCGGGATCGGCAAGCGATCGCGTCGAGGGGAAGCGCGTATCGGTGAGCCAGATGATGAACACCACCTTCCACTCCAAACCCTTCGCCTGGTGAACCGAGGTGAGGACCATCGACTCGTCCGGCTCGTCGCGCTCGCCAGGCGCCGCGGGGCCGGCCGCGGCGGCCGTACCCATGAGCGCGAGTTCTGAGAGAAACGCCGTCGCCCCGTCGTACTGCACCGCGTATTCCGCGAGCTGGCGCACGTCTTCTATGCGTGCTTCGGCATCCTCGAAAGTGTTCTCGACGTAGTCCTGATAGAACCGATCCAGGACGAGGTTGATCATCTCCGTCGGCGGGAGGGCGGACGGCTTCTCTCCCGCGCCAGCGCGGGGCGCGCCCGTGAGATCGACGACCAGCTTCCTGAACGTCTCGAAACCCTCGCGCGCGTTCCCGGGAATGAAACCCACGCCGGCGCTCGCGAGAAACGAGAAGGGCTCCTCGTATATCCGCACCTGCTCCCATACCCGGTGCGCCGTCACGTCCCCCACGCCGGGCAGGAGCTTGAGCGCGCGCTTCCAGGCCAGCTCGTCCGCCGGGGAACTCACCAGCCTCAGGAAGGCCGTTACGTCCTTGATGTGGCGCTGCTCGAAGAAGCGCAGCCCGCTCCTGATCTCGAAGGGAATCCCCCGGCGCGTGAGCTCCATCTGAAGCTCCATGGAGTGGTAGTGCGCCCGGTAGAGCACCGCGATCTGGGAGAGCGGAACCTCATCCTCATCGCGCAGCGCCAGCGTGCGGTCGACCACGAAGTCCGCCTGCTGCATGGCGTCGCGCGCTTCCACGAGGGCGGGCTTCATTCCCTCGCCGCGGGAGGTTTTGAGGTTCTTCTTGAACTGGCGCTCGTTGCGGGCGATGGAGGCGTTGGCCAGCGAGAGGATGGAGGCCGTACTCCTGTAGTTCTCCTCCAGGCGGAAGAGTCTCGCGTTGGGGTATCGCTCGGGAAAGGTGATGATGTTCTCGAAATGCGCGCCTCTGAAGCTATAGATGCTCTGCGCGTCATCGCCGACCACGGTGACGTTTTTCCGCTCTCCGGCCAGGAGGTCCACCAGGTCGGCCTGCACCTTGTTGGTGTCCTGGTATTCATCGACGAGGATGTAGCGGAAACGCGTCTGGAGCTCCCGGCGCACTTCTTCGTTTTCCGCGAGCAGATTCCGCGTGAGCGAGAGCAGGCCCGAGAAATCCACCGCCTGAATCTCTTTCTTGCGCTCCTCGTACCGGGCGGCGATCTGCTCTATCTCGCCCACGCGGTCCGAAAGGTATGAGTAGCGGTGCAGCACCGTCTCCGCGACGCTTTTGTCGGTATCGGCGGCGAGGGCGAAAACCGACTCCAGCACGCGGCCTCTCGGGAAATACTTCTCCTTCGGGTCGAACCCCGCGAGGCGGATGCACTCGGTCACCAGATCGGCGGCGTCCTCGCGGTCCAGGATGGTGAAGTTCGGCTCGTATCCGATGAGGCTCCCGTAGCGTCTCAGTATCAGATTCCCCACGTGGTGGAACGTGCCGCCCCAGACGCGGCGCGCATCCGTCTGGATGAGGGAGGCGGCCCGGTGGAGCATCTCGCGCGCGGCCTTGTTCGTAAAAGTGACGAGGAGGATGGATTCGGGCGCGACGCCGTCCTCCACGAGGCGCGCGAGGCGGTAGGTGATGGTGTGCGTCTTGCCGCTGCCCGCACCCGCGATGACGAGTATCGGGCCTTCACCCGCCATCACGACTTCGAGTTGCTGGGGGTTGAGCTTATCCTCATACGCCTTGCGACGCTCAGGAGAAGGCGCCGGCCGGCGGATCGTGTATGTCCTGTGCTCTCTCGCACTCATTTCAATGCTCTGTGATCGAGTTCAAGCCTGCGGCCCACGCCCGGCGATGCGCGGACGAAGCGCTCACGCGGTTCATCCGAGCACCTTAACGCTTCTTGCGCAACCGCCCAACTGTCCATCCGGTTGACAGGAAAACATACCCGAAGATAAGGTAAATCCATACACGGACATCACAGGCGGGAGCGATCTGATGGGCGCATATCGAAAGGTTCCGCATCAAGCCGCGCCTGAAGCCTCGATGCGGACGCCATCTTCCGGAGTGTAGTGATGGGCGGATACCAGACATTCCTGGACGGCGCGGCCCTGGGCTTTTTCCTGGGATTCATCGCCTTCTATCTGCTGCACCGCTACATGCCGCCTGGGCGGAAAAAACCGAAAACCGAGGTCGACCGCCTCGTCGACGACATTCACGAGTACTACCGAAACGTCTCCGACCCCGAAGGCAAGGACTACGACTGAGCCGCGCGCCCGCCACGCAACGCATTCTCAAATGTAGGGCTGGTACGGGTTCCTCTCCGAGACGGGCACGTCCTGAAGGTGCGCCAGGGAGTTCATCGTCACGACGCTCCAGCCCCGCTCGGGCGAATGCTCGATGATGTTCATCGCGGCGTTGTGCTGGCGTATCGCCCGGAAGCCGTCGAGTTCCACGCCCAGAATCCGGCACAGGATCATGATGATCGCCAGATTGTGGCTCACCGCGGCGATGACCTCGTCTTCGTGCGCCGCGAGGAAGCGCTCCATCGCGGCCCAGGCCCGCTCCTGCAGCTCCGCGAGCGTCTCGCCGCCCGGCATACGGACGCGGGCGGGATGGTTCCGCCAAAGCTGCATGAAATCGGGGTGCGTCTCGGGAAGGCTGCGGAAGGGCTCTCCTTCGAGTTCGCCCTGGTTCAACTCGGCGATGCCCGGCTCCTCGAGGAGGGGCGCATCGACTGCTTGCGCGACGATCTCGGCGGTGCGCCTCGCGCGCATCAGCGGACTCGCGTAGACGCAGGCAATCGGGCGTCCGCGCAGCGCGCACCCGAGCGCTTCGGCCTGCGCGACGCCCACTTCGTTGAGCGCGGTGTCGGAGACGCCCTGTATGCGCTGCTCGACGTTCCAGTCCGTCTCGCCGTGCCGCAAGAGATAGAGAAGCAAAACGGTCAAACTCCGGTGGGGGCGAAGCCCGGGCGAGCCTCGCCTTAGTTGTTGTCCTCTTTCAGGAAATCATCGGGCTTGAGGTCCTTGAGCCATTCCTTGATGTCCTCGGGCTCTTCTTCGATCGGCTTTTCCGACTCGGGGGGATTGTCTTCCCCCGCGCCCGGCTCCACGCCGGCGACGCCCTCTTTCATTTCCTCTTCGTTGAACTGGATGCTCTTCGCCTCCTCGAGCACCTTCTCCTCCACGAAAATCGGGCTGCCCATGCGCAGGGCCACGGCGATGGCGTCGGAGGGTCTCGAATCGACGACGATTTCCGAGGCGTTCACGGAAAGGTGTATTTCGGCGAAAAAGGTGTTGTCCTTCAGATCGTTGATGAGGATTTTATCCACCCGGCCCTTTAAGTCGTTGATCATGTTCTTGATCAGATCGTGGGTCATCGGACGCGGCGTCTCGAAGCTCTCGATCTCGCGCGCGATGGCGTGCGCCTCGAAAATGCCCACCCAGATGGGCAGCGCGCGATCCCCCTCGGTCTCGCGCAGCACCACTATCGGCACATTGGTGTGCGGATCGAGCGTGAGGCCCTTGACTTTCATCTCGATCATCATTCCTCATCCTCCATCGCCACGGCGCTTGGCGGCGAGACTCCGGCCAAAGAGTGAATGCCGCCCCTCATGATTTTCACCTCGACCACGTCTCCCGGCTCGGGCGTATAACCTTCCGCGTATAATTGTACCCTGTGATTGCCCCGACTGCGACCCGCAAACCAGTTCGAGTCCCGCTCATCCGCAAAATCCGGGCAGCCCGCGCACCCTGCGGGCGCGCTCCTGGGCTTCACCGCTCCTTCAACCATCACCTCCTGCACGCCGCCGACGAGTTCCGCGTGCAGGCTCTCCGTCATCTCGCGCTGCAACCGGCTCGCCTCCTCGAAGCGCTCGGTGAGCACTTCCTCGGGCAGGGTGTCCTCCATGTTGAACGCGGGCGTTCCGGGCCGGGGGGAGTATTTGAACATGTAGATGTTGTCGTAGCGCGCCTCGCGCAAAACGCGGAGCGTGTCCTCGAAATCCCCGTCCCGCTCGCCGGGAAACCCGATGATGACGTCGGAAGTCAACACCCCGTCCTTCACGCGCTCCCTGAAGAGGGAAACCTTTTCGAGGTATTCTCCCGCCGTATAACCGCGCTCCATGCGCGCGAGCACCGCGTCCGCCCCCGATTGAACCGGGAGATGGAGGTGCTCGCACACTTTTGAAGATTCCCCCATCGCGTTGACCATGTCCTCATCGCAATCCTTGGGATGAGACGTCATGAAGCGGATGCGCTCGAGCCCGTCCACCTCGTTCAGGCGCCTCAGCAGTCCGCCGAAGGTAAGTTCTCCGGGTGATTTGAGGCCGTAGGAGTTCACGTTCTGGCCGAGGAGCGTCACTTCCCGGAAACCCTCCGCCACCGCGCGTTCGACTTCGTCCACGATGAGTTCGCTCGGCTTGCTCCACTCGGGTCCGCGCGTGTAGGGCACGACGCAGAAGGTGCAGAAATTATCGCAACCTCGCGCAATGCTCACGAAGGCGTTCAGACCGCCGCCGCGCACCATCGGGGCGAGTTCGGTGAAATCGGGCGGAATCGGCTCGGTATCGACCACTCGGCGCTCTTCCATTTCTTCCAACAGCATCGGGAGCTTGGCGATGTTCTGGGTGCCGAAGACGAGGTCGACCACTTTGCCGCGCTTCGCAATCGCCTCCCCGTCGCGCGTGGCGAAACAGCCGCAAACGCCTATCTTGAGGGCGGGGTTCGTTTTCTTGAGCTTGTCGAGGCGCCCGATCTGGCTATAGACTTTCTGTTCCGCTTTGTCGCGTATCGAGCAGGTATTCAGCAGGATGAGGTCGGCCGCCTCGTTCGAATCGGTCTCCTCATATCCTTCGTCCTCCAGATAGCCGGTAATCGTCTCCGTGTCGTAGCGGTTCATCTGGCAACCGTATGTGAATATCTTGAACTTCTTGCTCAAGGCGACCTCTCCATTATCTGCTCCACTGCCCGCGCGACGAAGCGCTGCAGCAATGCGGCTCCAAGGGAATTTTCTTGGGGCATATTGCGAGGGCGCGTTTTCGATGTCAACTTATAAAGATGGAAAAGAAACACCGAACTTGATAAGGCTGTCGAGGATCAGCGATTTTTCTTCTAAAGAGCGAGATTACGCCATGCGCGCAGTTTGTTTTCATGGGAGACGCGGAATCGGCGGAGAGGCTCTTTTCCTGAGCGCAGCGCGCATCTTCGCAGGTGCAGCCAACCAGGCCGGGTTCTCCGCCCAGGTGCGCACGCCCGGTTTTCCCTCTCCCCCGGGCTCGCCGGATAGAGCCGTGGTGAAAATTTCACGGGAACAACTCTCCGACCTCGCCATTCCGGCGGAATACGATATCGAAATCGTCTGCGACCCCCTTCTCGCCGTCGTGCCCCCGATGGGGGACGCCTTGAAACCAGGCGGCGTCCTCGTTCTCAACACGCAAAGCGCCATCCACGGCCTCGATATCCGCATCGCTGCGGTGGAGGTCGACACCATCGCTTCGAAACACGCCACAGCGCCCGAAGCGGCGCATCTGGGCGCAACTCTAGCCGCCTGGGACGTGATTGAAGGAGGGATCTCGGCTCAAAACATCATCGAGGCGTATCGGGAAATTACGGTCGAGGACATGCGGGAGGCGGAAAAAGAAGCGCTGGGCGAGGCCTCCTCGATGACGAAAAGAGCGCTTGGCGCCGAGTAACGAGAAGACGGCCCGAGTTGGGGTTGTTGAAAAAGTCCCTTGATGCAGGAAAACCGCCGTCATTCCGGCGAAAGCCGGAATAACGAGCAAAGGCGAAGGTCAATCCCAGGCGAAGCGAGACTGTTTCTACAACTCCGAGCGGGACCGCATTTTTCGCCCAACATCTATTTTCCCTGGAATCATCCCGTTTTGCATTGACCGCTCTTCGGCGCAACGTGTAGTTTGTGCGCATTGTTTCCCGCCCGCGGAAAAACCCGCATGAAGCGTTCTCTGCGCAATGGCGCACTTTGCCTTTTGCTCCTCGCGCTCCTGGTTTCCGGTTGTTCTTACTTTCACGAGAATTTTCTCGTGCGCCTCTTCGCGCCGAAACCATTCGAAATCGGCCTTTGGGTGCAGGCGGAGGGCGCGAACCGAACCTTGGACAGCGCCGAGAAGATCAAGGCTCTGGTCAAACGCGCGTGCGCCGCGGGCGTCACGGATATCTACGCACAGGTCTACCGCTCTGGCCGCGCATGGTTCCCCACGAAGCTGGCCGATGACTCGCCCTCAAGACGAGCAGGGCGAGACCCGCTGGCCTTGCTGCTCGATCTGGCCTCCCGGGGCGAGGAATGTGAGCGCTCCATCAGGGTTCATGCCTGGATTAACGCTTTCGCTCTCGCGAGAAACAAGAAAGCGCCCATCATCCGTGAGCTAGGGAAAGAAGCCGTTCTCAAAGACCAATACGGGCGTTCCCTGCTCGACTATCCCCTTTCGGGAAAACCCCCGTGGGCGAAAGGCTTCGGTCTCGGAACACCGGGAATTTTTCTCGACCCCGGCAATCCGGGGGTGCGGGGGCGCATCACCGACGTCGCGGCGCACCTTGTACGCAACTATCCCCGCCTTGCCGGCGTCCATCTCGATTTCATCCGCTATCCCTACGCGCTTCCGATATCTCCGGGTTCTCGCTTTTCTCCGCGCCTCGATTTCGGCTACAACGAGGCCTCTATGAACCGTTTCACTAAGGAGACCGAGAAAACCGCGCCGCGCGCAGGCGCAAGTGTGAAGCGCGCCGATGCGGCGGTCTGGGATGCGTGGCGGCGCGAGCAAGTTACTGCGGCAGTTCGCGGCGTTTATGAAACCACTAAAGGTATCAAGAGACAAGTAATTGTATCCGCTGCGGTTCTACCATGGGCGGAACGGGCCTATCTCTCCGCGTTTCAGGACTGGCGCGGCTGGCTGGAAAGCGGGTTTCTGGATAAAGCCGTCGTGATGAACTATACCGGGGATGAGCGTCTGGCCGCCCAAATCAGCCGAAGCGCTATCGCCGCCAGGAAGGTGAAAACCCCGAATCCGCGAACTCCCGAGGTCGTCATCGGTCTTGGAGCATATCTGTTCGCAAAAAACCCGGCGGGCTTGTGGCGCGAGTGGCGCTCCGCCAGGGAGGCGGGTGCTGCCGGGGTCGCGCTTTTCTCCTATGACCAGATGGTCGGAAACGATGCGATGTGGAAATTCCCCGGCCGTTGATTTCAGCGCGATCCCTTGGCAGGCAAGCGTTTTGCGCTTGCAAGTAATGGCGCAGATAGCTATAATCCGCTTGTAGTTAAGGAATTACCCGCCCTGTATTTCACTTCCGCCTAACCTTATTTTTTGATTTCTGTTGTTGGAAATCCTTTCAACTGACAGAAAAGGCGTGAGCGCGCACGCACCGCCCGCGCGCCGCTCAGGGTGAAAGAGGAGAAGAAGAACATGAACAAAGGTGAACTCGCAGACGCTATCGCCGCGCAGGCGAACCTGAGCAAGTCGAGCGCCCAGGGCGTGGTCGACGCATTCGTGGGCGCCGTGACCTCTGCGCTCAAGAGCGGAGACAAGGTGACGCTCACGGGCTTCGGCACCTTCAGCGTCTCACAGCGGGCGGCGCGCAAGGCGCGCAACCCGAGAACGGGCGAGGAGATTATGGTGGCGGCGGCCACCGTGCCGAAGTTCAAGGCGGGAGCGGGCCTGAAGGCCTCCGTGAACTAGAACGCGCAATCCAGACGGCCGGAAAACCCGGCTCGAAGCAGAAACGAACCTTAAAACTGCGAACTATTCCTGTGCAAAAAACTTGAGGAATGGCGCGGGAGGATGCAGTGTGCGGTGATTTTCGCCTGGACGGCGGAGTTGAAACAATCTCCCTGAATGCCTCAGCGACATTGAAAAGGAGGCTGTTTCGCTTGAACGCAGGGAGCGTCGTCGCTGTTATCCCCCATTCTGGGGCTGTTGAAAAACCCTGCGATACCGGTATGACGGAGACAGGATACCGCCATGCCGGAGGGTGTGTAGGGGCCGCATATTATGCGGCCCATGGTTGGCAGGCGCAAAAGGCAGGGTCGCATAATATGCGTGGGGCGCTCCCAAGGAGGGAGCGCCACCTACAACTTCACATCCGTCGAACCGAATCACGAAATCAGGCCTTTTTCAACAGGTCCCTTCTCGGGGACCTTCTTCAACAACCCCTCTCGCGTCGCCGAAGCACCCCTTTTCTGATGCCCGGCAAAGCCCTCATGGGTACGAACGAATAATCCCCGGGGCGTTTTGCCCGCGGGGCGCGCGAAGCCTCAGGAAGCCTCACCCTCTATGGCAACCTCTCCTTCCCATGCCTCCCAATCGGAGAGCGCATCCACGGAATCGTCGATGAAATCCATATAGTCACTCATCATTTGCGCCCCCTCTTCAATGAGGCGGCACGTCTTCTCCGTGTTCTCCTTACTGAAAGGCAGCCCGAGTTTCCTCAGAACGATTTTCGTTCGTCCATTCACGAAGAGATGCTCGACGTCGTGCCAATCGCCATAAAACTTCCGTGGCGCACCGCGCGCCCGCGCGACTTTTTCCGGCGCACAACGATACAAAGCGCCGAGACCATCGGCGTATTCTCGTTTTTGCACTTCGTTCATCGCGTCTTGAGCGTCCCGGAGTTGCTCTCCCACCGCCCCGTCGTCGAGATGTATGGCGTAATCGACTGCGATTTCGACCAGCACGTGCGCGAGATAGTGGAGGCTCGCCTCATCGGGCGCAACGCCCATTTCTTTCGTGTAGTCACGCATCAGGGGGATGAGTTCGATCCCTTTCAGATAGGTGTAACCCCGCTTTTGGGAGGGAGTTTGTCCACTCGCCGTCTTGGCGATGCTACCGTAGTGACACAGGTTGTCGACCACCAGATGGCATTTCACCCACAAAAGTTTCGGGAACCGCTCCATCACTCCTGCCGGCGGAGCGAAGCGATGGGTTTCTCTCGGATTGAACTCCCCCGATAGAGGCAAGGCATCTGGCGCCACGTTGTAGACGTAGGCGTCATCCCCGGGATGAGGCATCCCGGGATGGCGCTCCAGCAGTTCCCGCAAAACCAGCGTGTGACAGTTCGTGAGCAAAAACCCTTTCTCCCTAAAGCGGTCCCGTTAATGAATAGTGTCCATCTGCGCAAGCGATCTCACCGGATTTCACGAACCGCTCCAGGTGCAGTTCTATCACGCAGGCGCCCAGCTTTCTCTTGCACTCCGGCAGATCCTGATATATCAACTCCGCTATCTTGGCGGGCGTATCGTGCCCGGCCTCCAGCGCTTCGAGATACTGCGCATCGCGCATCTTGCGGTGTTCGATAAGCTCATCGATCCTGCTGATCGGATCTTCAATAACGGGACCGTGGCCAGGGTAGATGAGGCGAGGCGCCAACCTTTTCACCTTCTCCAGCGATTCGAGGTAGTCTCCCAGATTTCCCCTGGGCGCAGTCACCGCCGTCGTCGAGGGGAGCAAAACGTTGTCGCCCCCCAAAAGAATCCTCTCCTCCTTCCACCAGAAAGAAAGATGTCCGGGAGAATGGCCCGGCGTAAGAATGGCTTCCAGGCGCATCTCTCCCAACTCGACGAATTCCCCTTCCCTGATTGGAGAAACCGGCAGGCCCGGCAGTTCCTCTTCCAGCAAACGCATCTCCAGGGGATGAGCGTGAGCAGTGACGCCGAATCGCTCGCAGACCGCCTCCGCCCCGCCCGAATGGTCGAAGTGGTGGTGCGTCAGGACGAGTTTCTCAAGCGCCTCCCCGGTACGCGACTCCACCCAGGAGAGCATCTCGGGAACACACTCGCGGTAGCCCGTGTCGAAGAGAATGAAAGGCCCCTCTCCAATGAGGATCACCTCGACATGCTCCATGAACGAACCCTGGGGAGCTTCCAGCCTGTGGGTCTGGATAAGGGGGAAACCCGTCGATTTAGCGTTCAAGAAAAATCCTCGCTTGTAATTTCATCCGACAGGAAAAATCCGCAACATATTACCGCCACGATGAATCGCCGGAGTTTTTCACCCGCTCTTTATTCTCAAGAAAAATAATTTTGTTCTTATATCTCTCTCGAAGGTGAAAAGCGAAGAAAATGACCGGGTCTGGAATTTCACCAGCCGGAGAGAGCAGCATTGACAGATACGAAAAATCTGTTATTTTCACTCTTACAATACTCCGGTGAAGACAAAGAAAACAAGCAACTAGCACATCGTTTTCTTCGTCTGCGCGGGTATTGATGCGATAAGCCAAATACTTAGGACTCTTGTAACCGGGGGTTTGACCTCCACTCTATTCCTGCATGAGGAGATTTTCGATGAAATTCCGTATCCGTTACTTCGTTGCCGCCGTCGCGGCTCTGGCCGTCTTCGCATCGGGCGCGCTCGTATCCGAAGCGATGATGAAGAACCAGAAAGAGCTCGTGCGCGCTGCGAAAAAAGAGGGCGCCGTCACCATCATCAACCCTCTGTTCAGCGACCGCACGGCCAAGCGCATGGGACCGGCCTTCGCCAAGCACTACGGCCTCGGCGACGGCTTCAAGTTCCGCAACCTGCGTAAAGGCACCGGCGCCACCGTCTCCCAGGTTCGCCAGGAGATGCGGGCCAAGAAGTTCACCGTCGACGTTCACGTAGTGAGCGCGCCCGGCTTCTTCGCAGCCGCCCAGAAACGCGGTGCATACCACAAGCTCGACAGCGCCGAGTGGAACAAGCATTTCGCGGCGGTGATCAAGAAAGCCGGCCAGTACGCGAACTACCCCTACGTCGTCACGCCCCTGGCCTATACCTTCCAGCCGGTATGGAACACCGCCTGCAAGGGCATGAAGGACATCAACGTGACGAAGTATGCCGACACCATCGCAAAGAACGTGATGGGCCAGACCATCGCCGGTGACATCACCAAGAGCTTCACCTACACCAACACCGTCATCTCGCTCATCGAGAACGGCATGGACATGAACAAGTACTGGGACGACTTGAAGGCCACGAAGCCCGTCGTCATGTTCCGCACCGAGCCGAAGATGCAGGTGCTCATCAACTGCGAGCGCGGCCTCGACCCCTGGAACATTACCGGTCGCGTTTATCAGAACGTCCTCAAGAAGCCCGACCTCGCTAAAGTACTCAGGACCGGATACTACGAAGAAGGCCAGGTCATGCTGGGCAATCAGGCGGCTGTCTTGAATGGCGCGCCGAATCCCAGCGCCGGCAAACTGCTGGTGGAATTCCTGCTCACCAAAGAAGGCACCGACGTATACGTGGAAGGCGAGGCCGTCTACAGCTTCCGCGCGGGTTACAAGCCACCTAAGGTCGTGGCTCCCTATCTTCTCGACCTCAGCAAGCACAAGCTGCTGGGCCTGAAGGACTGGGTAGGCGCGCAGAAGAAGTTCAAGGCGACGCGCGCCGAATTCATCAAACGCTTCAAGTAGGACGCTTATTGATAGTCGCTCGGAACGGGTGGGAGCCTACATTGGGCTCCCACCCTTCTTTGCATGAAAAATGTAAATCCGAGGCGCGCCATGCCGCGAAGGTTCAGCCGGGGGTCGCCATTCAGATGTAAGGACAGCAGAGCCTTCGCGATGTAGTGCGAATCGAGCGTTTTTCATAAACCGAACTCCCCCGCGAAACGGCGCGAAGTTTCGCGGGGCGTGTTGCTTTTGGAATCAGCGTTTTTTATATTCATAGCCTCGTATTCCCGGACAAACTCGCGTTCGCAGGAAAGGTTGCAACGACAAGACTATGGCCACGGAAAGCACAGTACCCCAAATCGACGTCGCTCCCCCGCGCGGCTGGAGAACATGGTTCACGCAGGAGAACCTCATCACGACCGTCGTCGGCATCATCGTGGCGGTGGCGGTCATCCTGCCCCTGGTCGCGCTCGTCATCAACAGCTTCCTGGTCCTCGACGACCTTGGGTTCGACACCGAGTGGGGATTCCAGAACTACAGGGATATATTCCAGGGCCGCGTCATCCGAAAAGCACTCATCAATACCGCCATCATCAGCACGGGCTGCACCATTCTGGCCACGCTGCTGGGTGTGTCGCTCGCTTGGATCAACGCGAGAACCAACTGCCCGTTCAGAGAGAAGCTCGAACCCTTCAATCTCATCCCCTTCTTCCTGAGTCCTTTCGTCGGCGCCATCGCCTGGCACAACCTGGCCTCTCCGAAAGTCGGCCTGTTGAACAACATGGCGAAATCCGCCTTTGGAATCGATTTCCCGCTTTTCAACGTCAACAACCTTTGGGGCGTCATCTGGGTGACGGGTATTTTCTTCGCCCCCCTCGTCTACCTCTTCGTGGTCGGTTCCCTCAGGCGCATGGACCCCTCTCTCGAGGACAGCGCCAGGACGACGGGAGCGGGGCTCCTGAGAACCACATTTACCATCACCCTGCCCCTGGTGACGCCGGCGATTCTCTCGGGCGCCATCATCGTGTTCGTGACGACGGCCGGAGAGTTCGGCGTCCCCTTCAAGCTCTCCGCCCCCTTCGGGTGGGAGACGCTGACTACGCAGATTTTCACCAAAGCGGTGGGTGATGACGCGAACCACTATCTGGGAGCGGCCATGAGCATGGTGGTGGGCGTGGTGACGGCGTTCTTTATCTGGATTCAGCACAGAATCATCGCGCCGCGCTCTTATACGACGGTGACCGGCAAGGGCTTCAGGCCGAACCTCATCGACCTGGGCGGATGGAAGTGGCTCGCCTTCGCCTACAATATCTTCTATGTCTTCGTCGCCGTGATTCTGCCCATCATCTGTCTTTTCTTCGTGAGCCTCCACAAAATCTGGTCGGGCAGAATCATCTTGGAGGAACTCACCTTTTGGAACTACCAGAAGGTGCTCTTCTTCTGGTGGCCCGAGAGCATCGACGCGGCCACCAACGGCATCATCAACAGCTTCATCCTCGCGTTCGGCGGCGCTTCCATCGCCATGGTGGTGGCCATCATCGTGAGCTACATGATCCACCGCACCAAGGGCTACGGCGCGCGGGTGCTCGATTTCCTGAGCGTTATCCCCATCGGCTTCCCCGGCATCGTGCTGGCGATGGGCGTTCTCGTCACCTACATCAAGACCCCCATATACGCCACGCTCTGGATTCTGCTGCTCGGCTACATCACGCGCTTTTTCCCGTACGGGCAGCGGAACATCTCCTCCATCATGATGGCCGTATCGGAAGAACTCGACCAGAGTTCGCGCATGGCAGGGGCTTCGTGGCTCACGACGCTGCGGAGAATCACCATCCCGCTCTTGAAGCCGGGCATTTTCGCCGGCTGGATACTGCTGTTCGTCATTTTCCTGCGGGAACTCTCCATCTCCATCATACTTTACTCCGCCGGAACGGAGACGCTCTCCGTCGGCGTGTATTACCTCTCGAACTTCGAGAACGAACCCATGACGTCGGCACTTTCCATCGCACAGACGGTCGCGCTTCTGATCTGCGTCGTCATCTTCAGGAAAGTCGCCGGCAAAGAGGCGCTGACCGCGTAGGACGATGAGCGAAAACAACTATCTCCAGGTCGATCATCTCGTAAAATATTTCGGCGACGACCGCGCCGTGGATGGCATTTCCTTCGGTATTCCGGAGGGGAAATTCCTCACCCTGCTCGGCCCCTCGGGCTGCGGGAAGACCACGACGCTCATGTGCATCGCCGGCCTTCACAAGCCCGACGCAGGCGAGATACGCATTGGCGAAGACCCTGTCACCTCGATAGAAAAGCGCGTGAACACCGCGCCCGAGAAGCGCAACATCGGCATGGTTTTTCAGAGCTACGCCATCTGGCCGCACATGGACGTCACCCAGAACGTGGCCTATCCGCTCGAGATACGCAACATGGCGCAGTCGGAAATCGACG
>JAPPHK010000056.1 GCA_028820795.1 Nitrospinota bacterium
ACCCCTGCGGTTCGCCTCGATTGCCGGTGTGACGGCGCGAGAGTGTCGTTCCCCCAGGCCGTCTCCATTTCTCGGGATCTGCCTGCGAGACGGCGTTTTTTGGAAGGCGCACAGATTTTTCCTTGACTCGCCCGAGACGTTGCATATATCTTGCAATGCGCACATCTGAAAAGAACAAGTGAACATCCGGGAAACAACAACCTTGATCCTAAGAGGGGGGACCCACAGGAATGAACCCGGCCCTTTCCAACTGCTTCGCACGTCGCATCCGCGGCGGGCGACCAACGAACCACCTCAATCAAGGGGGCGGTTTCGAATCCAACTCCCGCCTGTTTCGCCTTTCGGCCTGCGCGCTCGCCCTGGTCTTCGTCTTGTGCGCCGTCCCTGCGAATGCCTGGGATTTCAGTGAAGGCGAACTAGAGGGCAGTCTCGACATCACGCTCTCGCACGGCTTCACCTTCCGCGGCGGCACCCGCGACAAGCGCCTGATCGGCACGGCCAATGGCGGCTCGGCTACCTCCGTCAACAGCGACGACGGCAACCTCAACTACGACAGCGGCATCGTGAGCAACGCCTCGAAGTTCATCGGCGAGCTCGACATGAACTACCGGAACTTCGGCGCCTTCGCCCGCGCACACGGGTTTTTCGACTTCGAAAACCAAAGCGGAGAAAGGGCGCGCAATGAGCTCTCGCCCGAGGCGAAGGACCTGGTCGGAAAAGATTTCGAGGTCCTCGATCTCTACCTCACCGGCTCGTTCGACCTCGGCGGCGCGGCGCTGGACCTCCGCGTCGGAAATCACGTGCTCAGCTGGGGCGAGAGCACCTTCATCCAGAACAGCATCAACGTCATCAACCCCTTCGACGTGACCAAGCTGAGAACGCCGGGCGCGGAGTTGCGCGACGGGCTTGTGCCGGTTCCGATGGTCTCCGTCTCGACCGCGCTGCACGAGAGCCTCTCCGTGGAGGGCTTCTACCAGGTGAAGTGGGAGAAGACCGAGATAGACCCGCCGGGCAGCTTCTTCTCGACGAGCGACTTCGTCGGCGCGGGCGGGAGAAGGGTCGTGCTCGGCTGGGGGGCCATCCCCGACACGGGATTCAGTTACGAGGCGTTGGGACCCGGCCTGACGCAGGCGGTCAACGCCGATCTCAGGGGTTTCCGTATCCCCAGCCCGACCGCCCCGGGAACCCTTACGCCCCTGCCGCAGAGAGCGCAGCCGGTCTTCGACCCCCATTTCCTGAACGTGTTCCGCAACAGGGACAACCAACCCGAAGACGCGGGCCAGTGGGGGGTCGCGCTGCGCTACCTCGCCGAGGGCTTGAACAATACCGAATTCGGCATTTTTTTCGTCAACTACCACAGCCGCCTGCCCCTCCTGAGCGGGCGCACCGGCACCGTGCAGGGAGTGACGGACGGCCTGTTCGCGGCGGCGGCGGTCGGTTCGCCCACTTCCGTGACCACGCAGGCGGTGACGCAGGCGGTTACCCCGCTGGTTACCCAGGCGGTCACCCAGCAGGTTACCGCCGCGGTCACGGCGCAAGTTCCGCCCGGCACGCCGCCTGCGGTCATTCAGGCGGAGATCCAAAGACGAGTCGCCGGCATCGTCCCCGGCGAGGTCGCTAAACAGGTCACTGACAACGTGAGCACTATGGCCGGCCTCCTGGCCATCGATCGCTACGTGAAGACGGCGGGCTACTTCGCCGAGTATCCCGAAGACATCCAGCTCTTCGGCTTGAGCTTCAACACCGTGCTCGGAACCTCGGGCTGGGCGCTTCAGGGCGAATACTCCTATCGCATGGACGCGCCCCTGCAGATAGACGACGCCGAGGTGTTCTTCGCCGCCCTGACGCCGCTCACCCTCGACCCCGCCACCCAAAGGTTTTGCGCGAACGCCTTCAGTTACTGCCGGAACCAGGTCGGCGTCTTCGCCCCTGAATCTTATGTCCGGGGCTACATCGAGCGCGACGTGAGCCAGATTCAGGCCACGGCCACCAAGGTGTTCGGCCCGACGCTTGGGGCGAACAGCCTGGCGTTCATCGCGGAAGCCGCCCTCATGTACGTGCACGACATGCCGGACAGGAGCGAGCTGCGCCTCGAGGGCCCGGGCACGCAGACGAGCGGCAATCCGTTTCACTCTACGGCGGCGGGCGCGCACCCCGGTCTGCCGACCGATCCGCTGGATCGCTTCGCGAGCTCTACTTCCTACGGCTACCGGATGGCGGCGCGCCTGGACTACCTGAACGCCATCGGCGCGGTGAACGTCTCGCCGCGCATATCGTTCCAGCACGACGTGAAGGGCACCAGCCCCGGCCCGGGCGGGCCGTTCATAGAAGATAGAATCGCCGTGACCTTCGGGCTGGGCGCGAGCTATCTCAACCGCTGGCATTTCGACGTGAGCTTCACCATGTTCGGCGGCGCCGACAGGCACAACCAGTCGGGTGACCGCGACTTCGCCTCCGCCACCATAAAATACCTGTTCTAGACAACCGTGATGAATAATGGGGTAACCGCCATGAAAACCTTCTTCTCGAGAATGAGCATCGCGATGCTTTTCGCCTTCGTCGCGACCAGCGCCTCCGCAGCGGTTTCCGCCGATGAAATCGCCCGGCTCGGCAAGGATTTGACCCCACTCGGCGCGCAGCGGGCGGGCAACGCCGCAGGGACTATTCCGGAGTGGAAGGGCGGCATCACGAGCCCGCCGGCGGGCTACAAGGTAGGCGACCACCATCCCGATCCCTATTCCGGCGACAAGCCCCTTTTCACCATCACCCGCGCGAATCTCGATAAACATCGCGCGAAGCTGTCGGCCGGGCTCCAGAAGATGCTGGAGCTTTATCCGACCCTCAGGCTTCCGGTATATCCGACCCGTCGCAGCGCCGCCGTTCCGCAGCGCATCTACGACGCCACCCGGCGCGTCGCCGCCACCGCGAAACTCGCCGCGGGGGGCAACGGCGTGACGGGCGCGGTGATCGGGATACCCTTCCCGATTCCCCAAAACGGCGCGCAGGTGATCTGGAACCACCTGCTGCGCTACCGGGGCGAAGCCGCCTCGCGCGTCATCGGCCAGGCCGCCGTCACCAGAAGCGGCGACTACACGCTCGTGCGGCTCGAAGACGCATACGTCACGCGTTATTCCCTGCCGGGCATGACGGAGGCGAAACTCGACAACCGGATGATCCTCTTCCGCCAGAAGGTGGCGGCGCCCGCGCGTCTTGCGGGCCGCATTCTGCTGGCCTACGAGACGATCAACCAGGTCGCCGAGCCGCGCCACGCCTGGGTCTACAACCCCGGTCAGCGCCGGGTGCGGCGCGCGCCCAACGTCGCCTACGACAATCCCGGCACCGCCGCGGACGGGCTGCGCACGAGCGATCAGTTCGACATGTTCAACGGCGCGCTCGACCGCTACGACTGGAAGCTCCTCGGCAAGCGGGAAATGTACGTGCCCTACAACAGCTACAGGCTGCACAGCGACAAGATCACCTTCGCCGACGTTCTGAAGCCCTTGCACGTCAACCCGGAGTATCTGCGATACGAACTGCACCGGGTATGGGTGGTCGAGGCGACGCTCAAGGAGGGGGCGCGCCACATCTACAAGAAACGCCGCTTCTACGTGGATGAGGATTCGTGGATGATCCTGCTGGCGGACATCTACGACAACCGGGATCAGCTCTGGCGCGTGTCGGAAGGCCACGTCGTCAACTATTACGAAAAACCCTTGCTGGGCTACACCCTCGAGGTGCACACCGACCTTCAGGCCGGACGCTACCTCGCGCTGGGTCTCAACAACGAGTATCCCATGAACGTCTTCTCCTCGACCTTTTCGGAAAGAGATTTCAATCCCTCGGCGCTGCGCCGCATGGGCAGGAGATGAACCCGGCGGCCTCCGGCATTCTACGAAGACTGAGCCCGCGCATCCTGCCCGCCCTCGTCTTCTGTCTGCTGCCCTTCGGGGCGGCGAACGCACAACCGGCGGTTGAGGCGCGGCTCGCGCCAAAATCCCTGCTTCTCGACGGAGCCTCCGCAGGCGCGCGCCTGGTGGTGGTCGGCGAGCGCGGCCACGTGCTGGTCTCGGCCGATGGCGGCGTGAGCTGGAAACAGGCCCGCGTTCCCGTCCGCGCCCTGCTGACCGCGGTGCACATGCACGATGCGCGCATCGGCTGGGCCGTCGGGCACGACGCCGTCATCCTCCGCACCGAAGACGGCGGCCTGACGTGGCGGGTGGCCCATCACGCGCCCGAAGAAGAACGCCCCCTGCTCGACGTCTGGTTCCGCGACGAGCGGGTCGGCTTCGCGGTCGGGGCGTATGGTTATTTCCTCGCCACGTCGGACGGCGGCCACACCTGGAAGCCGCGCACCATCGACAAGGACGATTTCCACCTGAATGCCATCGTGCCCGCAGGACCTTCGCGGCTGTTCATCGCCGGGGAGGCGGGCGCGATTTACCGCAGCGACGACGGCGGCGGCGCCTGGCGCAAGCTGCCCTCGCCCTACACGGGCTCCTGGTTCTCCGCACTCCCGCTCGATGCGGACAGGTTGCTGCTGCTGGGCCTCCGGGGCAGCATGTTTCGCTCCGAGAACGGGGGCGAGAGCTGGACTCAGGTAAGCACGCGGACGAAGGCGACCCTCACCGGGGCGCTCCTCGTGAAGCCGGGCCTGCTGCTCGTCACCGGCCTCGAAGGCGCCCTGCTCGTCAGCCGCGACGGCGGGCGCAGCGTCTCGACCGACGCCGTCTTCAGGCCCCTGACGTCGCGCCTGGGGATCTCCAAGGCGCTTGCGCTTTCTGGCGGAGGGGTGCTGCTGCTCGGAGAGTTCGGGGCGAAGCGCCTGCCCGGGGCCCGGTAGACTCTCAGCGATGCCGGACGCCTCCTCCACTCCCAAGACATCCCCGGTTACGGCCCTGCTCGAGCGCGCGCTGTTCTCACGCAGAAAATGGGTGCTCGCGGCGTTTCTCATCATCACGCTGGCGATGGCCTGGCTCGCGGCGGGGCTGCGCGTCGATGCGGGCTTCACCAAGCTGGTCCCGCTCGAACACGAGTACATGCGCACCTTCACCAGGCACCGCGCCGCGTTCGGGGGTGCGGACCGCGTGGCGGTGGCGCTCGTCGCGCGGGAGGGCGACATCTTCAGCCCGGAGTTCTTCGCGGAACTCCAGAAGGTGAACGACGCCGTGTTCTTCGTGCCGGGCGTCGACCGCACCCAGGTCTATTCGGTGGTGACGCCGAACGTGCGCTACAACGAGGTGGTCGAAGACGGCATCGTCGCGGGCAACGTGCTGCCGCCGGACTTCAAACCGACCAGGGCCGGCCTTGCGCGGGTGCGCGAGAACATCATCAAGGCGGGCATCGTGGGCCGGCTGGTGGCGAACGATTTTTCCGCCGCGCTCGTGAGCGCGAGGCTCCAGGAATTTCACCCCGACACCGGCGAGCGGCTCGATTACCTCGAAGTCGCGCGGGCGCTCGAGGTCATCCGGCGCGACGCCGAGGCCGGCGGCG
The DNA here is from genome assembly GCA_028820795.1 of Nitrospinota bacterium. Classification (GTDB taxonomy): domain Bacteria; phylum UBA8248; class UBA8248; order UBA8248; family UBA8248; genus Bin107. Next base: position 5,491 of record JAPPHK010000056.1, read on the forward strand.
TCGTGCGCGTTCACATCATCGGGTTCGCCAAGGTCGTGGGAGAAATCGCGGACGGCGCGGCGCAGGTGCTCTTGTTCTTCGCCCTCGCCGTGGTGATCACCGCCCTTTTCGTATACGCCTATACCCGATCGGTGCGCCTCACGGCGATGCCGCTGGCGTGCTCCCTCGTGGCGGTCGTCTGGCAGCTCGGCGCGCTCACGGGTCTCGGCTTCGGGGTCGACCCGATGTCGATCCTGGTGCCCTTCCTGGTCTTCGCCATCGGAGTGAGCCACGGGGTGCAGATGGTGAACGCGGTTCAGGCCGAAGGGGGCGGCGGCCTGCCCGCCGCGCGGGCGAGCTTCCGCCGCCTGCTGCTGCCGGGCGCCGTGGCGCTGGCGTCCGACGCCATCGGCTTCGTGGCCATCGCGCTCATCCCCGTGCGCGTCATCCAGGAGATCGCCGTCACCGCCGGCCTCGGCGTGGCCGCGATCATCCTGACGAACCTGGGGCTGCTGCCGGTGGCGCTCTCCTATCTCGCACCGCAAGGGGAGGGGGAGCAAAAGGCATCGCCCGGATTTCTGGAAGGTTTCTGGAAGCGCGCGGCGCGCCTGGCCAGGCCGCGTCCCGCCCTCGCGACGATAGGCGTCGCCGCCGTCCTGCTGGTCCTGGGCGCGCGGTATGCGCCCGAGGTGCGCGTGGGCGACCAGCACCAGGGCGTGCCGGAGTTGCGCGCGACCTCCACCTACAACCGCGATACCGCCGCCATCGTCGAGCGCTTCAACATCGGCGTGGACGTGCTGACGGTGATCGTGGAGACCATACCGCAAGGCTGCGTGGATTACCGCGTGATGCGCCTGATCGACGAGTTCGAGTGGCGCATGCGGAACGTGGAGGGCGTGCGCTCGGTGGTCGCGCTCGCGGGAATCGTCCGCAAGCTGAACGCCGGCTGGAACGAGGGCAGCCTCAAGTGGCGCGCGCTGCCGCGCAACCGCCACGCGCTGGCCGAATCGGTCTCCCTCGTGCCGACGAGCACGGGTCTGCTGAACGGCGACTGCTCGGCGATGCCCGTGCTCATATACACCGCCGACCACAAGGCGCAGACCATCCGCCGGGTCGTCTCCGCCGTCAAGGCGTTCAACCGGACGGAGCGTGACGAGCGGGTCGTCTTTCGCCTCGCCGCGGGAAACGTCGGGGTGATGGCGGCGACGAACGAGGAGATAGAAGCGTCGCAATTCCCGATCCTCGGCTACGTCTACGCGGCGGTCATCCTGCTCTGCCTGCTCTCGTTCCGCTCCGTAGCGGCGACCGCCTGCATCGTCGCGCCCCTGGCGCTCGTTTCCCTGCTCGCCTATGGACTGATGGCGTTTCTGGAGATAGGCCTCAAGGTCTCCACCCTGCCCGTGGTGGCCTTGGGCGTGGGCATAGGTGTGGATTACGGGATATACATCTGCGGGCGGCTGCTCGCCCATATGCGGGAGGGCCTCGATTTCGCGGCCGCCTATGAGCGGACCATCGCCACGACGGGCGCGGGCGTGGTGCTCACCGGCCTCACGCTGGCGGTGGGGGTGGCGACCTGGATTTTCGCGACGCTGAAACTCCAGGCGGACATGGGCACCGTGCTCTCGTTCATGTTCCTGGTCAACATGATCGGCGCCATCGCGCTCCTGCCCGCCCTGGGCGCGTTCCTGATGAAGCCGAAGCGTGCGAGGGATTAGGGTGGCTTCCCGTGGTCATCTTTTTTATCAAGAGCATGGCGAAAATGCAGGGACAGGTCGCGCTACGAAAACCTCTGCAAGTCGAAAGTTAACCGGCAGGGGTGGACCCGTGCGACCGCTCGGCCTTGCCTTTGTTTGTCATTCCGGCGCGTTCCGGAATCCGGGCGGACGACAGGTCACATCGGCGCCGGATTCCGACCCGCGCCGGAACAACGAAATTCCCTCTCTCGAGGGCCGGAAAGGTTTATCTGGTCCGCTCGATGAGCGCGCGCAGGGCAGCCATGGACTCCTCGTGCCTTCTGGTGCTCTCTTCATCCCTGCGGCGGATATCGGCCATGGCTTCGTCGTGCCTGCGCTTGGACTCGGTCATCGCTTCGTCGTGCCTGCGCTCGGAGTCGGTTATCGCCTCGTCATGCTTGCTCATCGTTTCCGTATGCTTGCGCTCTGAGTCGGCCGCGCGCATCTCGGCGCCCTTCGCCATCACGCGGATGCCGTAGTAGATCAGCGCCAGACCGCCGAAGGAGGCGATGAGGTTGACATAGGAAGCGATGAGGTTGAGGTATTCATACGTCGTCATGCGTATCTCCCGGAAGTTGGGCCGATCATGCTCCTCGTGAAGATTCATGACAGTTGCGTACGACTATAAATAGAGCGCGCGCGTCTCGTCAAACACTTGCGCCTCGGGGTTGTTGAAAAGTCCTCTTCACCTGGAATCGACAACTGCCGTCATTCCGGCGAAAGCCGGAATGACGAACCAAACCAGGTTCCCTCCTTTTCAATCGGGCTCGACCCCGAAGGATTTTTTCAACAACCCATGCAGGAGGGACGCGCTGCCTTGTGATTCTTCCGTCCTGGGGTAGCACAACCTCTTCTCGGGGTCGCCTCACAGGCCGCTACCTGATGGACAGTCTGAAAACGAGGAACAAATCCCACTCAGCTCCAAGGCCCGGGCGCGGCCCAGTTTGCGGGGAACGGCTTTCCAGAGGAGAGGGCCGAGACGACGGGCGAGAGGAACCGATCCACAGAAGTCGTGATTTCCGCGAATGAAACAGGAACGTGAGTCTGCTGGATTCTGTTGCGGAACGCATTCCACTGGGTTTGTTTGGCATCGACGAAGGGCTGCGTGAACGCCTCGATTTCGAGCGGCAACTCCGTTCCCCGCCGTTCGAAGGTCAGCCGGATGGCCTGGGCCAATTCATCTCCCACAAAGTCGAACTGGCGAGACAGCAGCCAGATATCGTAGAAATCCTTCATCCGGCTGTTCAGAATGCCGAGTTTGACCATAGCTTCGAACTTCTCTGCGATGGAACTCTCGCGGCTGTAGCAGAGCAGTCTCGGCGCCGGATAATCCAGGATGACCGGAATATCGGATTTTTCGGGCCTGGGATAGACGACGTCTCCGAATCCGACGTCGATCTGCATGTTGATTCTCGCGGAGTCCAACGCGCCCGAGAAGCGAACCCTGATTCCGCCGTAATCCGCATCCTCGATAACCCGCTCGGTTCGAATGGATTCGGGGTCGAAGGTAAGTCCATCCGCTTCCACATCGGTGTGCAGAACGTCGTGGACCTGCGCGACGATTTCGGCCTCCTCGTTGCCCGCTCTCCCGAGCAGATCGATGTCCATGGTGGGACGGAACTCCGCCGCGCGCCAGACTCTCAGCAACAATGCGCCCTTGAGAACGAACCACTCGGCGTGAGCGGAGCGGGACAGCCGGTAGAGAAACCGCTCCATGGCGAAGTATTGAAGCATTTCGCCGAAGAGACGACCATCGCTTCTGGCCCGGTTCAGGAGGCGTTGCCGCACGGAGGCCGGAACGTTTCCCGGAGGCGTCATACGAGCATCTCCAGGTATGGCCGTATCACGTTTTCGACCCGGCAAACCCTGGCGTATTCGAGGAGTTTTACGAGGTTGATCCCGTTTCGCGCCTTGTGGAGTTTCAGCGCCTCGAGTACGACGTCCATCCCAATCTTGTTTCTGAACTTGAAGCAGTCGGCCAGGGTTTTTTCAGGGTCGTATATCTTGACGGGCGTTCCATCCAGCAGGTGCTCATCGATGCCGGTTTCGTATGCGTCATGCGAGAATTTATGCGCCTTGACGGGAGGATAGTCGAGCGTTGGCGTCCGAGAGTTCTTCGGCACCGCCACGGAGACCACATGTGGTATCTGGGTCGTGATGTCGTGCCAGGCGAGTGCGGAGACGAGGCAAACGACGGCCTTAGGAAAGCGGAGGCTCACCGAGACCAGGTCCGGATTGCTGAGCGAGGGCAGTTCCCGCAGGCGGTAGACGCCTCTGGTGATCTGCTCGACGACGCCTCCGTCCCTGAGCGCATACAGCGTGTAACGCGTAATCCCGCAGGCGAGCGCCTCGCTCATTCGAAGCTGGCCGCCGTGTTTGCGGAAGATTTCTTGGGGTTGCGCTTTCAGTTTCGGATTCATCTGATGTCCTTATAAAATAATAAATAATAACAATATGTCTGATATCGACCTGAATATCAAGAACAATGCGAAAAGCAGAAATGCAAACCGGAAAGAAACTCACCACCTTGGTCTGAGTACTCATGGCGTTTCTGGAGATAGGCCTCAAGGTCTCCACCCTGCTTGTGGTGGCCTTGGGCGTGGGCATCGGCGTGGATTACGGGATATACATCTGCGGGCGGCTGCTCGCCTATATGCGGGAGGGCCTCGATTTCGCGGCCGCCTATGAGCGGACCATCGCCACGACGGGCGCGGGCGTGGTGCTCACCGGCCTCACGCTGGCGGTGGGGGTGGCGACCTGGATTTTCGCGACGCTGAAACTCCAGGCGGACATGGGCACCGTGCTCTCGTTCATGTTCCTGGTCAACATGATCGGCGCCATCGCGCTCCTGCCCGCCCTGGGCGCGTTCCTGATGAAGCCGAAGCGTGCGAGGGATTAGGGTGGCTTCCCGTGGTCATCTTTTTTATCAAGAGCATGGCGAAAATGCAGGGACAGGTCGCGCTACGAAAACCTCTGCAAGTCGAAAGTTAACCGGCAGGGGTGGACCCGTGCGACCGCTCGGCCTTGCCTTTGTTTGTCATTCCGGCGCGTTCCGGAATCCGGGCGGACGACAGGTCACATCGGCGCCGGATTCCGACCCGCGCCGGAACAACGAAATTCCCTCTCTCGAGGGCCGGAAAGGTTTATCTGGTCCGCTCGATGAGCGCGCGCAGGGCAGCCATGGACTCCTCGTGCCTTCTGGTGCTCTCTTCATCCCTGCGGCGGATATCGGCCATGGACTCCTCGTGCTTGGCCATGGACTCCTCGTGCTTGGCCATGAACTCCTCGTGCTTGGCCATGGCTTCGGCGTGCCTGCGATTGGACTCGGTCATGAACTCGTTGTGCCTGCGTTCGGATTCGGTCATGAACTCGTTGTGTCTGCGCTCGGAGTCGGTCATCGCCTCGTCATGCTTGCTCATCGTTTCCGTATGCTTGCGCTCGGAGTCGGCCGCGCGCATCTCGGCGCCCTTCGCCATGACGTGGATGCCGTAATAGAGCAGCGCGAGGCCGCCGTAGGAGGCGATGAGGTTGAGGTATTCATACGTCGTCATGCGTATCTCCCGGAAGATGGGCCGATCATGCTCCTCGTGAAGATTCATGACAGTTGCGTACGACTATAAATAGGGCGCGCGCGCCTCGTCAAACACTTGCGCCTCGGGGCTGTTGAAAAAGTCCGTTTCGAGATCGGGCGGACAAGCAGGTCTGTGGGACAGCCCCAAGGAGGGGCTGTCACTACAAAATCCCGCAAATCGAAATATACCCGTAGGAGCGGACCTGCGTGTCCGCCCGCTGTTTATGTGCAACCCCATAATCTCGGAGGGGCGCGGGGGCCACGGACAGGCGCAGGGGCCTGTCCCTGCCACTCCTCTCGTCCTAAAGCGGCGGGGCGGTCGCCTTGATGGTGACGGGCGCCTTTTGAAAGGTTTTCACGAATCTCGTCGTGTTCGCCGCGATGGCCTCGAAGATTCTCTCTCCCTTTTCGGCGGATGCGAAGGTCGCCGCGCCGCCGGCTCCCTGCGCTTCCCGGTTGTTCCCGTATTCCTCTATCGTCGGCGGGAAGGAGAGTTTCGGGTTCTCGACGCGGTTGACGGCGTGGTCCACGGACACGAAGCGGTGCTCGAATTCGCCCACTTCGGGTATGGCGTCCACGGCGCGCTCCATCCTGACCTGATCGCCGTACTTGTACAGCATGAAGGAGGTTTCTGATTCGCAGCCGTGGCCGACTCCTCCCGGGGGACTCTCGCATACGTCGCGAATCTCTTTCCCGGCGATGAGCGCCAGGTCCACGATGGCGATTGCCGCGCCCGTCAGGTTCCTGACCCGCACCACGGCGATCTCGAGCGGCGGCAGATTCGCGACCCGGTGCCCGTTCAGGATCACGATATGCCTGAAACCGTGAACCACGAGGCTGTTGCACACGTCCTCGACGACGCGCGTGAGCGTCTCCGCGGCGAGCGATATCGTTCCCGGGAACCCGAGATGATGGGGCGACCACCCGAACCACAGGGGAGCGGCGATGAGGGCGTCCGCCCGTCCGGCCACTTCTTCCGCGGTCGCGATGGACTCGGCCGCGTCCGTTCCGATGGGGCAATGCGGTCCGTGCTGCTCCGTGGCGCCGACGGGCACGAGCGCCGTATCCCCGCGCTCTAAGTATTCCGCCACGTCCGGCCAGGTCAGTTCCTGTATCCAGCGGCTCATGAATTCTCTCCTCTAAATTTCGCTCGATTCTGCCGTCAATTACGCTTCGGGCTCCACCCAGCCCGACCAGCTGCGCCTCAGGGCCTCGCATTCGGCCACCCGGACCCCCGTGACGAGTTCGACGGATTGATTCCCCATGTCCAGAAGTTTCTCGACGGAATAGTCCCCGTAGTCGGTTCGCCCCATTTCCGCATGGCGCGCGCCCAGGACGAGCGTCTTGATGTTCGCCAGGACGATCGCCCAGCAGCACATCGGGCAGGGCTCCATCGCCGTGTAGAGCGTCGAGCCGGGCAGGTCGGGCGTACCCAAAGCCTCGCATGCGTTCCGGATGGCGTCGGTCTCGCCGTGGCAGGTGGGGTCGTTGTGGGAGAAGACGCGGTTCTGCCCCCTGCCGATGATTTCTCCGTCCCTTACGATAATCGAGCCGACGGGCGAGTTCCCCGCCTCGAGCGCAAGGCGTGATTCCTCGAGCGTCAACCCCATGAAATGATGATGATCTTCTGCCATTGAAGTTCCTCCAGGTTTAAGGCGGATGAACAGATACAGGCCTCGCGGACGCGCCCGCCGAACCCCGGTGGACGATCCCTCGATGCGGGTTGCCCCCGCAGCCCGGACGCCGCTCCCGGCCTTCGCGCGGAGTCGTATGAGATTTCGGGTTATTTTCCCACCAATCGGCTCTCGATGCGAACGGGCGCGGCTCACGCGATGGCGCAAATCCAGCCTGGCGTATGATGTGACGGTCGAGGCGAACGGCTTCACGGACGCGGGCGGAAAGGTGGTTGGGGGTTTTACGGCCCCAACCACGAGGAGGCGGCGGGGGTTCTGGACGATCGGGTAGAGAGAATTCTCGGCGCTTTCGGGGGGACGAGATAAAAAAGCCGCGCCGGGTGAAACGAGGGTTCGGATGTGCGGGGCCTTTCATTTTGCCGGGGACGCCGGTCTGGAGTTGTTGAAAAAGCCGGTTTGCGCGTCGGTCGGCATCGAAGTTCACGTGGCGCGCGTAGGGGAGATGGTTTCGTGTTTCGTAGGGACAACCCTCTGTGGTTGTCATTTCGTAAGGACAGGCACGGAGGCCTGTCCCTACGGCAGGCGGCGTTCTTTTTTCGGGACCCACGGCGAATTTGGTTTTCGTTCGTCGTTCCGGTGTCGTACCCGACCGGCGAGGAAGGTCGAACCCGATTGATGAATGAGGGTTCGACGGAATCCATTTGCGGGTGCGGGTGAACGGTCGGCGGCGTTCCATTCCCCGCCGATGCGGGATGACGCCCTTGGGGGGACGGGTCGCGGCCCGGCCCTGCCCCTCGACGAGGGGGTGGAAGAAAAGCCACTCTGACAAGGGGGGGTACTCCCTTGACGATGGGTTTTTCAACAGGCCCTCAAGGGAGAAGAAGGCTGGTTTCGAGCCGGGAGAGGGTGGGTGAAGCGTGATTCCCTCCGGCCCCCCATCTCTCCATACCGCCCACTCCCGAAACGGGATTTTTCAGCGGCCTCTCACCGCTCGGGTTTTTCCAGGCAGTTTCCCGCACTGGCCCGTGGCGGCGGGGCTGCGGGTCGGGTATGGTGGCGCTGCCCGAAGAAATCGAACCGGAAAATGAATTTCTGAAAAATTCGATTAATCATTGTCATGAACCCGGTGTCCGCGCAGTGATACGATTGACCACGTATGTCTACGATAACTGATTGTTTATAATACCATATTTCTGTTATTTTCCATCCAGATGCCCCTTGCGTTTTCGCCATACATATGCTTGAATACCCTCTGGTTTGATGCCGTACATATGCGATTTGATTACAGATTTGAGGAGACGGGATGCCGAAGCGAAGCGATCTGAAACTCACGAAGCGCACCGTCGACGCGCTGGAGGTGGATTCGAAGGACGCGGTTTTCTGGGACCGGGAGCTGGCGGGTTTCGGGGTACGCGTCCACGCCACGGGCAGAAAGACCTACGTGGTGCAGTCCCGGGGACCCGGGGGGCCGAAGCGCGTGACGCTTGGCCGTCACGGGGAGTTGGCCGTCGATGAGGCCAGGAAGCGCGCCGCCAGTCTCATCGACCGCATCAAGCGCGGCGAGGATTTCAGCGCTGCTGCGCCCAGGGTGGAGACCACCGTGGCGGGACTCGCCGAGCGCTTCATGCGCACCCACGTGGAGAAACACCTGAAGCCCGCCAGCGCCTCCGCGTACCGCACGGTGCTCGACAAACACATCCTGCCCGCCCTGGGCGGGATGGGACTGGAAGAAGTCGGCGGGGCGGAAGTCACGGCACTCCATCACAGGCTCAGGGAAACGCCCGCCCGGGCCAACGCGGCGGTCCACCTCCTGTCGCGGATGTTCACCTTGGCGGAAGCCTGGGAACTGGTACCCCCCGGGCGGAACCCCTGCCGGGCCCTTCGCCGCTACAGGACGCGCAAGCGCGAGCGGTTCCTGACACCGGAAGAATACCGCCGCCTGGGCCGTGCGCTCAGGCAAGCCGAAGACGAAATATGGCCGCCAGCCATTGCGGCCATCCGGCTGCTCGTCCTGACCGGATGCCGCAGGGGCGAGATACTGAATCTCGGGTGGGACGACGTGGACCGCACGGCGGGCGATCTGCGCTTGAGGGACGCCAAGGCGGGTCCCCGCATGGTCCCCCTGACGAAGCCCGTGCTCAGTATACTGGACGCCATCCCCAGGTCGCCTGAGAACCCATGGGTGATCACAGGACAAAGGCCGGGAAAACGCCTCACGGGCCTGCACCACTACTGGCGGCCGATAAGGGAGCGGGCGGGGCTCGCGGACGTAAGGCTTCACGACTTGAGGCACTCCTACGCGTCGCGGGCGCTGGCGCTGGGCGAGAGCCTCTACACCATCGGGAAACTCCTCGGGCACACGAGCGTGGCGACGAGCGCTCGCTACGCGCACCTGATGCGAGACGCCGAGAGGGAGGCGGCGGTGCGGGTGGGCGGGAGCATCGGCGCCCACGTCGCGAACGGGAGGGGCATGTAGAGATGGCGAAGCCTGAACACGGGACATTGTCGAACCGAGCGGTCGGGAAACTGAAAGTCGAGAAGGACACGGTGTTCTGGGACCGGGAGCTCACGGGCTTCGGCGTGAGGGTCTATCCCACCGGGAGCAAGGTGTACATCGCCCAGGCGCGGGGGCCCGAGGGTCCCAAACGCGTGGCGGTGGGCCGCCACGGGGTGATCAACGCCGATGAGGCGAGGA
>JAPPHK010000304.1 GCA_028820795.1 Nitrospinota bacterium
GTCGCCCCGCCGGCGATGGCCTGCATCATCGGGGTTTCGACCTCGATAAAATTCAGATCGTCCAAAAAGCGTCGTATGGACTGGATCATCCGGGTGCGCACCCGAAACACCTCGACCACCTCGGGGTTTGCGATCAAGTCCACATACCGCTGCCGGTAGCGGGCCTCCACGTTTCTCAGGCCATGCCACTTTTCCGGCAACGGCCGCAAACTTTTCGTCAGGAGGCTTATCCGGCGAACCCAGATGGAGAGTTCGCCCATCCTCGTTCGGAACACCCCGCCCTCTGCGCCGACGATATCCCCGATGTCGAGATCCTTCGCAGCCTGAAAAGCCTCCTCGCCGATTTCATTCATCCGAATGAACAGCTGAATCCGTCCCGTCCCGTCCCGCAGATCGATAAAGGCGACTTTCCCCTGCACCCGCTTGGCGATGATTCGCCCCGCCACGGAAAAATCCGCCTCTTTCGCCTCATCGAAACCATCCGCCGGCACGTCATGGAATTCCCGGACGATGACGCCAATCTGGTGCGTCGTCGAAAAACGGTTCACGAAGGGATTGGCTCCTGACGCCCGTATCCCTTCGAGCTTTTTCCTCCGCTGCTGGGTCAGAATGTTTTCATCGTCCCGTTCATCCGGCGATGGCTTCGCTTCTTCCGCCACGGGGGCGCTCCTCTCATGCTCTGTGTCCGCGTTCATGGAAACCGTGATCTCCGCATTCGACGCCATCCGGTTCGGCCGACGGCGCTTACGCGCGCGTATTCGCCTTCTCCTGTATCAACGAGAGGAGATAGGCGTCAATGAACACATCGATATTCCCATCCAATACGGCGTTCACGTCCGAGCGCTCCACGTCTGTTCGATGATCCTTCACCATCCGGTACGGGTGCAGGATGTAGGAGCGGATCTGGCTCCCGAATCCGATGGTTTTCTTCAAGGCATGTTGCGCTTCTTTTTCCTCGTCACGCTTCCGTTTCTCCAATTCATACAACTGGCCGCGCAGCAGCTTCATGGCCGTAGCGCGATTCTTGTGCTGGCTTCGCTCGTTCTGGCACGAAACCACGATGCCCGTGGGCAAGTGCGTCATCCTCACCGCGGAATCCGTGGTATTCACATGCTGCCCGCCGGCGCCCGAACTCCTGAACACGTCGATGCGCAAATCGTTCTCGTCGATCTCGATTTCCACGTCATCCGACACCTCCGGAACGACATCGACGGAAGCAAAGGAGGTGTGTCTCTTCGCGCTGGCGTCGAAGGGTGAAATCCGTATCAGACGATGCACGCCGACTTCCGCCCGAAGATACCCGTACGCATAATCCCCCTGGATGATCAGGGTAGCGTTCTTGATGCCGGCTTCCTCTCCCCCGAGTATGGAAACGAGGCGCGCCTGGTACCCCTTCTCCTCCGCCCATCGCGTGTACATGCGCAAGAGCATTTCGGCCCAATCCTGGCTTTCGACGCCGCCTGCTCCCGCATTCACGGAGAAAATGGCGCCTGCTCTATCTTCCTCGGAATCCATGACCAGGTGGAACTCCAGACGCTCGATCTCATGGAAAAGGGAGGAAAGAGCACTTTCGATGTCGCTCAGGAGTTCCGATTCGGACGTTTCTTCCATCTGGAGAAGCTGGAGAAACTCTTTCTGCTCGTTGAGTTTCCCGCTCAGGTTCTCCCAGTTGCGGATCGTTTTTTCAAGCGAAGCGCGTTTTTTCAGCGTGTTCTGGGCAGCTTCGGGGTCGTTCCAGAAATCCTCTTCTCCGGCGAGTTTATCGAGCCTGGCGCACTCCGCCTCCAGTCGATCGAGGTCAAAGCCGCCCTCGCAGTTCCAGGAGGCGCGCCTCCAGTTGCTCGCATTTCCTGCATAATTCTTCCATCTGAATCTCCAATCTCTCGATACCGAACTTCATGACCCCTCGGCATGGAGTCTACCAGGGCGGTTTTATCTATCATACCACATTCGAGAACCCCGTCTGGAGCGGAACAATAATACCGCCACCAAGGAAATGAAAGCGCAAACATATGCAAACATGTCTCCTGTCCTGGCATAAATGCTGGGACCATCTTTTTTGAGCGAGATGTCATCGGCATGAATCCACTCCTCGAAGAGGGGGCTCCTTACCCGAATCGCTCCGGTGGGGTCGATGAGCGCGCTGATCCCCGTGTTGGCCGAGCGAACGATCGGCATCCGGAACTCCACCGCCCGGAACGCCACCATGGAGAGGTGCTGTTCGGAAGCCGCCGTTTCGCCGAACCACGCATCGTTCGTGATGTTGACGAGAAACTGCGCGTTCTTTATCCGCCGCACCACGCGTGGGAAAATCACCTCGAAACATATCAAGACCCCGAATTTCCCCTTTGCGGCGTCGAATATCTCGGGCTTGTCCCCGGGTCTGAAGGCGCCGATGACCGGCACGAGTTTTTTCACGAAAAACAGCAACCTTGCGAGTGGGACATATTCACCGAAGGGAAGCAGGTGCATCTTGTCGTAGCGGCCGACTTCCGTTCCGTCCGGGCCGAGGAGATAGGCCGAGTTCGTCAATTTAGGCCCTTGTTTCACGTTACGCCTTCCGATGACGCCGAACAGCAGGTAGGAATCCGCGTCTTTTGCGATTTTGCGGAGAATCCTTCTCTCGGATGCGTGGCGCTGGTAGACAAGTGGAGCCGCCGCCTCCGGCCAGACGATGAGAGGGGGAGCATTCGACTCATCTTTCGGAAAACGCCCTCTCAAGTCCTTCGTCAGCTCCTCCATCTTCTCGAGTATGCCCCTCCTCCACCTGGGAGACCACTTCACGGACTGATCGACGTTGCCCTGCACGATGCCGACCGCTCGCGACGCCCCCGCCGTCACCTTGGGCACTTCAAGAAGCCGCAAGTAGCCATAGCCCCACACGAGCGAGATTATGAGCGAAACGCCGATGACCAGAGCGTAGGGCGCCTTTCGCGGAAAACGGAAGAAATGCCAGATGGCCGCGTTCACGAACACGATGAAGAACGATACGCCGTACACGCCCGCCAAGTCGGCTATCTGGATGACGTGCAGATAGCGATACTGGCTATAGCCCAGCAGCGCCCAAGGAAAGCCGGACATGAAATAGGCGCGCAAAAGCTCGAGCGATACCCACAGCGGCGACGCCATGAGGAAAGTGAAAAAAGTACCGCCCGCGTGTATGCGCACCATGAAAAATGCGAACAGCGCCGGGTAGAGCGCCAGATAGAGCGCGAGGACGGCGGTGATCAGCCACGCGAGCGACGCCGGCAGCCCCCCGTAGGTCGCCATGGAAATCTTCACCCACCAGATGATGATTCCGAAAGAAACCAGGCCGCTCACCAGCCCCAGTATGAACGCTTGATGCGGTCTTTTGCCCTCGAGAACCCATAACAGGGGAACGAGCGCGATCCAGGCCAGGACCTCGAACTGAAACGGCGGGAACAACGACGCCACCAGAAGGCCCGAGAATATGGCGTAGCCCAGATCCTTCGCTTTCAAGGCCCGCTCGTCCGGGAAGCGCCCTTCCCGGCTCCTTCGGCGAATGCGCCCTCGCCTCCGAGTTTTTCCCGCAAGGCGGCGACGAGTTTCGGCGTGATGCCCTCCACTTCGAGGAGCTTGAGGTCGCTCGCCTCCAGGACGCCCCGCAGGCTCCCGAAGGTCCGCAAGAGAGAGCGCCTGCGCTTGGGGCCCAGGCCGGGCACGTCATCGAGGCCGCTCTTGAGCGCCGTGCGCCTGCGGCGCGTACGGTGGAACGTCAGGACGAACCGGTGCACCTCGTCGCGGATTTTCTGGAGCATGAGTTTCGGCGCGCTTCCTTCCTGGAGCCTGATGGGGTCCGTGTGCCCCGGAAGGAAAATCACGTCTTGCGCATCGGGGTTGTCCGAACTCCTGCCCTTCGCAATCGCGCAGAGCGCCACGTCCGCAAGCCCGAGTTCCTCCAAAGCCGAAGCGGCGGATGAAAGCTGCCCCTTCCCGCCGTCGATCAGCAGAAGGTCGGGCATTTCGCCTCCCTCGTTCACCAGCCGCTCCAGGCGCCTGAAAACGATCTCGCGCATGGAGGAATAATCATCCGGCGATTCCGCCACATCCTGGATCTTGTAGCGGCGGTAGCCGTCCTTGAGCGGGCGTCCGTCCTGGAACATGACGCTCGCGCCGACGATGTTGCTTCCCTGCAGATTCGATACGTCGAACGCCTCAATCCGCACCGGCAGCTCCTCGAGCCCCAGCGCCCGGCGGATTTCCTCGAGCGTTTGCTGCTCCTTGCTGAGGAGAGCGTCTTCCTGCTCCTGGGCGTGCGATGCGTTCTCGCTCGCCATCTCCACCAGCCGGCGCTTGTTTCCCCGGCGGGGATGAAAAACGGACACCTTCTTCCCCCGTTTTTCGGACAACCAATCTCCGATGAGCGAGGCATCGCCCACGGCGGAGGGCAGGAGCACTTCATCGGGGAAAAACGTCTTGTCCCCGTAATACTGCTTCACGAACGCGGATACGACTTCGCCGTCGGGAACGCCCTCGCGGGCGGCCACGTGGAACCCCTGGTCGCCCAGCAGCCTGCCGCCCCGGATGAAGAACAGGCGGAACGTCGCTTTCTCCTCCTCGCGGTGGCAGCCGAGCACGTCCTGATCGCCCCCCTTCACCGAAAGCATGGTCTGCCGCTCGGTGACGTGCTCGATGCCCCGAATCTGGTCCCGCACCTTCGCGGCGGCTTCGTACTGCAAATCCTCCGAATGCACCTGCATCTGTTTCTTCAGCCTTCGGACCAACTCCTGATTTTTCCCTTTCAGGAAATCCAGAGCGTCGTCGACGCCGCCCCTGTACGCCTCTTTGCTTTGAAGATCGTCGCACGGCCCCAGGCACTGGCCCATCTGGAAATAGATGCAGCGCTTCGCCGTCTTGTCCTCCAGGCCGCCCGTGCAGGGCCGGATGTGAAAGGTTTTTTGCAAGAAACGAATCGTGCGCCTCAAACTGCTGGCCGAGGGGAAGGGCCCCAGGTAGGAATCGCCGTCTCCCGCGGGGCGGCGGACGATGCTCAGGCGCGGGTAGTCCTCGCCCGTGCTCAGCTTCATGTAGGGGAAATGCTTGTCGTCGCGAAGGAGCACGTTGTGGCGGGGCTTGTGCTTTTTGACATAGTTGCTCTCCAGGATGAGCGCCTCGATCTCATTGGCCGTCACGATGTGCTCTATCGTGGAGGACTCCTCCACCATCTTCTGAATCCAGGGACCTCTGCCGGTCCTTTTCGCGAAATAGCTGCGCACCCTGCTTCTCAAGCGCAACGCCTTGCCGACGTAGAGCACGTCCCCCGCGTGGTTCCTGAAAATGTAAATCCCCGGTTTTTCGGGCAAGGACTTCAGGAACGAGCGGTCCTCGCCCAGGGAAACCGAACTGGGGGAAAGCGCCGAATCACTCATGACGCCATTTTGGAGGGCTTGAGGCCGAGCTGCCGACGCTCGATGGCGAGAATCTTGTCGCGAATCCCGGCGGCCCTCTCGAATTCGAGCTTCTGCGCCGCCTCGTGCATCCGGGCGCGAAGCTCATCCAGCGTCGCCGCATCCATCTCGGAGAATTCCGGCGCATCCGCCTCATCCCACGGGAAGGCGTCGCCATCCCCCGGCGCGGCGGAGGCTTCCAGAAGCTCGTCCATCCTCCGGCTGATGGAGCGGGGAACGACCCCGTTCGCCTCGTTGTAGGCGATCTGGATGCTCCTTCTTCTGTCCATCTCATCCAGCGCGCGGCGCATGCTGTCCGTAATCCGGTCCGCATACATGATGACCCGGCCGTCCACGTGCCTGGCCGCGCGGCCCGAGGTCTGGATCAGGGAAGTTTCCGAGCGCAGGAATCCCTCCTTGTCCGCATCGAATACGGCCACGAGCGCGACTTCGGGCAAATCGAGCCCCTCGCGCAGCAGGTTGATGCCGATCAGCACGTCGAAGACGCCCGAGCGCAGGTCGCGGATGATCCGCACCCGCTCGAGCGCGTCGATGTCGCTGTGCATGTAGCGTACCCGGACGCCCAGATCCTCGTAGTATTCCGTCAGGTCCTCGGCGAACCTCTTCGTGAGCGTCGTGACGAGGGCGCGGTCCCCCTTCGCCGCCACCTGCCGCACCTCGGCCAGCAAGTCGTCCACCTGCCCCTGCACGGGACGGACCTCCACCGGGGGGTCGACCAGGCCGGTGGGCCGGAGCAACTGCTCCACGACGACGCCTTCGCTCTTCTCCAGTTCATAGGGGCCGGGAGTCGCCGAAACGTAGATCGTGTTCTTGAGGTTCGCCTCGAACTCCTTCATTTCGAGCGGGCGGTTATCCAGGGCCGAGGGCAGCCTGAAGCCGTACGCCACGAGGGTTTCCTTGCGCGAGCGGTCGCCCCGGTACATGCCCCTGAGCTGGGGGATGCTCTGGTGGCTCTCGTCTATCACCACCAGGTGATCGCGCGAGAAATACGAGAACAGGGTCGCGGGCGGCTCGCCCGTCAGGCGACCGTCGAGGTGCAGGCTGTAGTTCTCCACCCCGTGGCAGTAGCCCACCTCCCGGAGCATCTCGATGTCCTGTAATGTCCGCTGCTGCAGGCGCTGCGCCTCAAAAGATTTGTCCTGCGCGTTGAGTTCCGCCACATGCTCCCACAACTCCTTCTGAATGGATTCGATGGCGGTCGAGAGCCGCTCCTCGGGCGTGATGTAGTGGCTGTTGGGGTAAATCTCCACCCGATCGAGCTTTCGCAAAACGATTCCCCGGAGCGGCTCGATTTCGGCGATGGCGTCGATTTCATCTCCAAAGAATTCCACGCGAATCGCCTGTTCTTCCTCGTGAGCGGGCAGGATTTCGACGACGTCCCCGCGCGCGCGAAACGAGGCGCGCCGCAGGGCCGCGTCCGAGCGCCGGTACTGAATCCGCACCAGTTGCGTGAGCAGCTCCTCGCGGTCCATCTCCATGCCGACGGAAATATCGATGTGCAGATCGAAGTAGTCGGCCGGCGAACCCAAGCCGTAGATGGAACTCACGCTCGCCACCACGATGACGTCGTCCCTCATCAGCGCGGAGCGCGTGGCCGCGTGGCGCAGGCAGTCGAGCTCATCGTTGATGGAGGCGTCTTTTTCGATGAACGTGTCCGTGGTGGGGACGTAGGCTTCGGGCTGGTAGTAGTCGTAATAGCTGACGAAATACTCCACCGCGTTGTTCGGGAAAAATCCCTTGAATTCGTTGTAGAGCTGCGCGGCCAGGGTCTTGTTGTGGGCGATGACGAGCGTGGGCTTTCCCAGCCTCGCGATGACGTTCGCCACCGTGAACGTCTTGCCGGAGCCGGTGACGCCCAGGAGAACCTGGTGGTTCTGGCCCTCTTCGAACTGGCGGACGATGGCGTCTATCGCCTCGGGCTGATCGCCCGTGGGATCGAATTTCGAATCGAGCTCGAAGCTACTCATGAAGGGTCCTCTGCCTCCGGCTGAGACGGCTCGAAAAAGCGAGCGGATGAAAGTTTAGCGGATAAAGGAAGACCGATAAACCTTGGGCGTCAGGCGAATCGGGCGGGGTGAAGGTATTTTTCCCATACTTGCTGCGCTGCTTGCGGAAACCGATGATTCAGGTGATGGAACAGGAAAGATTTCGGCTTTCGGGGCTGTTTCTTCAGTTTCAGCCCGGCCTCCTCGGGGGTGCGGTCCCCTTTTTTCGCATTGCATCTCCGGCAACTGCAGACCACGTTCTCCCACGTCGAGCGGCCGCCGCGGGAACGCGGCAGCACGTGGTCCACCGTCAGATATCCGCCCTTCATCCCGCAATACTGGCAGGTATTCTCGTCGCGGCGCATCACGTTCTTCTTGCTGAACGGTATCTGGCTTCGGCGCGGGACGTACACATAGGTTCTCAAGCGTATGACGGCGGGAAGGTGGAACTCCATCGCCTCGCTGCGGACGATCAGGCCGTTCGTCTCGACGGTATCCGCTTTACCGGTGATCATCATGCGAATCGCACGACGCGCGTTGCAGACGTTTAACGGCTCATAGGTCTGGTTGAGCACCAGAACCCGCGATTGCTCAATCACCCTATACGCTCCCCTTGAGACAAGTGGGCGACGGGATACGAACACGATTTGCGCATCCCTTTATGTCGACCCCGCCTGTCCTTGTCAACGAGCAAATGCGTTTTTCAGACATTGCTTAAACGGCACCGCGAACCTATAATTGACGATCTCCGCTGATTGCGGAGAAACGCTACTGGAATTCGCCTCCCGGAGAGGATCGCCTCGTTGCTGCCCCGTTCCCTACGCGGAAGAACAACCCTGCTCACGCTGGCTCTACTGGCCATCGCATGCGGCATGGGGATCGGCGCGAGCTTCACCTATCTCTACGATTTTCCCGAACTCGAGCGTCTCCATAATTACAAGCCCAACACGATTACGCGCATTTACGCCAGCGGAGGCGAGTTGCTCGCGGAGCTTTACCAGGAAAGAAGAAAACCCATTCCCTTGAAGCAAATCCCCGCCACGCTGCAGCAGGCGTTTCTGGCCATAGAAGACAGCCGCTTTTACGACCATCCGGGCGTCAGCTATCCCGATATTTTCCGGGCGTTCATCAAGAACATGCTCGCGGGCCAATTCGTGCAGGGCGGCAGCACCATCACGCAGCAGTTGGCGAAAGTCCTCTTCCTGACGCCCGAGAGAAAACTCAAGCGCAAAATCCGCGAAGCCCTCCTGGCCCTCGAAATCGAGCGGCGCTTCACGAAAGATGAAATACTCGAATTCTATATGAACCAGATCTATCTCGGCAGCGGCGCGTACGGCGTTCAGGCGGCGGCGCAAATCTATTTCGGAAAAACGGTCGCCCAGCTCACCCTGGCCGAATCCGCCATGATTGCGGGACTCCCGAAAGCGCCCACCAGGTTCAATCCCAGAACCAGCCCCGAAAAAGCGCTGGGGCGCCGCAAGCTGGTGATCAACAGAATGCTGGTTTCGGGCTTCATCACCGAAGAGCAGGCGAAAACCGCCCGCGAGGAGCCGATACGACTCGTTCCCCGGGTGGCCAGTATCGCGCCCGAAGCCGCCTACTTCATCGAAAAAACCCGCATCGGCCTCAGCCGCAGGTTCGGGCAATCGCTCTACAAGAGCGGTCTTCAGATCCATACGACCATCGATATCGGCTTGCAGAAGCTCGCCCACAAGGCGCTCACCCATGGAATCGAGAAGATAAACGAAAGTCGCGGGTTCATGGAGCCCAACGCGGAAATCAAGAAGCCGCCGCGTCTGGGGGATGGATTCCAGTTCCACATTCTGGACATCGCCGGGAAGACGGTGAGCGGAATCATCGGGGACTACGAGGCGGAGATGCCTCTGCCCGGACGCATCGACCCCAAAAGGCTCAGGGAAGGCGACCTGCTTCTGGGGCGCGTGATCAAGCTGGATCGCGCAACGAAAAAACTCTTCCTGGAGTGGCAGGAGACCGTGCAGGGCGCCGTCATCGCATTCGACGCCAGGACCGGCGCGCTCCGCGCCTTGACGGGCGGAACCAATTTCCGCCGCTTCCCGTTCAACCGCGCCACCCAGGCGCGGCGCCAGCCGGGCTCGGCTTTCAAGCCCATCATCATGGGGACGGCCCTGTCCCAGGGCTACACGCCCGCGCACATTCTCATGGACACCCCCTTCGTCCGCCGCATGCCGGGGACGCTCAAGGACTGGAAGCCCAGAAACTACACCAACAAGTTCTACGGCCCCGTCACCATGAGGAGAGCGCTGGAGAAGTCCCTCAACCTGGCGACCATCAAACTTCTCGACCAGATGGGCCCGCGAAAGGCGGTCACGTTCGCGCACCGGCTCGGCATCCGCTCGAAAATGAACCCCTATCTTTCGCTCGCGCTCGGCTCCATCGAGGTGTCGCCGTACCAGTTCACGGCATCCTACATTCCGTTCGCGATGCGGGGCGTTTACGCGCGGCCCTACGAGATCAGGAAAGTCACGGACGGAAGAAACCGCGTGCTGGAGGAGAACGTTCCCACGACGCACCTCGCCATCACGCCCGAGACGGCCTACCAGATGAAAATGCTGCTGCGCGGCGTCGTCACGAACGGAACCGGGAAAAAGGCCAAAGGGATCGGCGCTTTCCTGGCCGGAAAAACAGGCACCACGAACGAGTTCCGGGACGCCTGGTTCATCGGCTTCTCCGAAGACCTCGTGCTGGGCGTATGGGTGGGCCGCGACGACAACAAGCACATGGGATACCGGGCTTCGGGCGGGAGCGCGGCCCTGCCCATCTGGATCGAGGTGATGAAAGGCTGGTTCGAAGGCAGGGAGTCGGAAGCCCGGAATCCCGAGCCGCCGCCGGGCATCACGCTCGTGAAAGTGGATTCGCTCTCCGGCCAATTGCCCTCGGCCTGGTGCGAGGGGGAACCGGTGCTGGAAGCCTTCGTGGAGGGAACGGAACCCTCCGAGCCTTGCGCCCGGAAATCCCGCCTGCCCGCGATTCTGAGCGGGGGCTGAGACGAGGACGCGCCTCCATTCACGGGTTGTAGATAAAGTCCGCATCGACCTCATCCCGAGCAGGCGCGCAAGCGCCGTATCGAGGGGTGAAGTTCTCGCCTGCTGGGATCAAACGCGAGTGAAGAGGGTTGTTGAAAAATCTACGGAAAACGATTTTCGGTTGCGCGCATACTTTTGAAGTTCACTCCCCCCTTGAGGGGGCAGTTGAAAAACCCCGTCGATGCGGGAACACCACCGTCATTCCGGTGTCGAACCCTCCCTCCTCGGTCGGCATTGATTGCCGGAATGACGAGCAAAACCGCACTGCCTCTTGTAGGGACAGTCAGGGCGGACACATAGGTCCGCCCCTACAACCCCAACGCGTATTGCGTAGGGGAGGACCTGCGTGTCCTCCCATCCCCTCGGAACCGCCACCTACGACCCCCCCCTACCCCCCTTGAGAGGGTCAAAACCGACCGAAGAGGGAGGTTTTGCGAGCCGATGCGTTTCCCGTCAATGGCTTATGCAAACGCTTCGTTCCTCACTCGCGTCTGACCCCTGACATGGGGAGGTAGGGGTGTTGGTTTTCAAGGCAGGGGGCCGGTTTCCGGCGTCCCGAGCGAGCGTCTCGAACCCTCATCCTGAGTAGGCGCGTAAGCGCCGTATCGAAGGATGGGGGCGCATTCCTCTGGCGGGCGCGAATTTCGCCCTTCGATACGCGGCTTCGCCGCTACTCAGGGTGAGGAAGGTGGGGGGACCGCGGAACTTATCTGCTACGGCCACCAGGCGGGATTCAGCAGGGATACACCCGGATGGCGGAGGGCTGCGCCGGACAGAAATACTCGCATACGCCGCACCCGACGCACCCTTTATCGACCACGGGACCCCGCACCGGTCCTGCGCGCTCGAGGCGGATGGCCTGCTTCCCGAGCGGACACCTGTCCACGCAATAATCGCAGCCCGGGTCCGTCCCGCTCCAGGCGAGGCATCGGTCGGGGTTCACCTGCGCGCGCCCGATCCGGATCTCCTCGCGGGACACCAGGGTGAGGGCGCCGCTCGGGCAGGCCTTCATGCAGGCGAGGTCCTCACAGACGATACAGGCGGCCTCCTGGGGGACGATGATTGGATGGAGAACTCCCGAATCGCCTTCTCCTGGGACCAGCCGGATGGCTTCGGCCGGGCAGACCTCCGCGCACGCGCCGACGCCGCAGCACAGCTCCAGGAATTCCTCCTCAGGCGCCGCGCCCGGCGGACGGAGTGGCGGTCGGGGCGTATCGGCGCCCCCGGCTCGGGACTCTGTGAGAACCGCCTGGATAAAGGCGAAAGGCCCCTTCCGCAGGAAGGCCCGCCGGTCGAATTCAATCGGCTTCATCGCGGGGCCTCAGACCGGCCGCCGGGCCGGGATTGTCTTACGCGCCGGATGCCGCATGGGTCTTCCTCCGGCGGGCCGCCCGGGTTCGCCTTCGGTGGAAAAAAAGGAGCAGGACGAACAGCACGACCCCGCCCGTAGCCGCATAGGGCATCCAGGAGACGCCCTCGCCCCGGACATCGACCGGGACGGACCCCTGAAACCCCTCGGCGATAAGCCTTAAGCTATAAAGCCCCGTTCCCGGCACCGACTGGCGGACCCGGTACACGGCTTCCTCGAAAGGCCGGTCGTGCTGGAAGACCGCAAGCCGGGTCTTCCCCCGGCGCACCTCGATAGACAGTGGACCCGTGTAGCTCTGGCCGGTCTTGGAGTCCGTGAGGCTGACGTAGAACTGCACGTCGTCGGGCGTGTCCGAGGTTTCCCGGCGCAGCCCCTCGAAGAAATAGCTCACCACGGTGATGTCGTAGCGGCCGACCCGGACGCGCGTTTCGCGCGTGGGGATCTGCGGGTAGTTTTCGGCGTAGCCGTAATGGGGCTTTCCCCGCATGTGGTGGCCGGAAGCTGTGAGCGGAACCAGGAGCAGCGCCACCCCCAAACCCAGGGAGACGCCCTTTCTCAGGCGCGAAAGCAGGCCGGCCGAAAAACGCCTGCGGGGTGGGGCGAGACCCAGGGTCAGGAGGTCGACGGGACACGCGGTCGTACAGACCCCGCAGTTGTAGCATTCGGCGGGGGAGAACGTCTTCGCCGGATTGACCCCCATGGGGCAGGCTCTCGCACAGGCCGTGCAACCGTCGATGCAGGAGCGCTCGGCCTTGCGCACCCGGAAGGGGGCCAGCGAGCCGAAGAGGCCCAGCAGCGCGCCGGTCGGGCAGAGGGAGCGGCACCACGCCCGGCGGGAGAGGAGCAACTCGCCGAGGATGACGCCCGAGAAAATCAGGACGCCGCCGTTGGTGACGCCGAACACCATGAGGGAGAACACGTCCCGCCCGATCTGGACGTGGGGGAGGAGGTTCGCCCAAAGAGCGACGTCGAATGCGACCGCCGCGCCCAGCCCTATGAGGAGCAGCGCCCACTTGGCCCACCGGGGGACTTTAAGGTCCGGCGGACGGAAGCCGATCTTCGGCAGCGCGCGCTGCCTCAGGAGGTCGAATCCCTCCAGAAGGGTGTTCACCGGGCAGACCCACCCGCAGAAGACCCGCCCGAGGAGGGCGGCAACGAGGAGCGGCAGCGCGGCCCCCGCCAGGAGGGCGAGCCAGACGCCCGGTGCGCGGAACACGGTCTCCGCCGCGACCACCGGGTCGAGAATCGGGAACCCGAAGGCGGAGAACGACCCGAAATTGCCCACCCAGTCCATCGAGCGGACGGCGGGGTCCGGCAGCCGCCCGAGGGTGATCGAGAACAGGTGGTAGAGCCATTGCTCGAAGACGGTTCCCGTCAGGGATATCTTGTGGTGGGCGTTCCTGCCGTACTGCTGGTAGAGGATCCCCCCGTAGTTGAGGGCGGGCACGGCCAGGAGCAGGCCGAGCGCTCCCAACTGGATACCCCTTCTCATGAGCCGGCGCATCACGGTATCAGGACTCCAGCGGGACGATGCGGATCGCCTGGGGGACGTGGATGCAGGCGCGCTCGCAGAGCCCGCAGCCCACGCAGGCGTCCGTCACGATGGGCTGCTCGTACATGCCCGTCTTCATGGCCACCCCCGGGAAGGGACAGGCGCGGATGCACACCCCGCAGGTGCGCCCCTGGTAGGAGTAGCACATGGCCTGATCCACCACCGCGCGTCCCATCTTGACCTGGGAGAGGACGGCGTCGGCGTCCGCGACGATTTGCGTCAGGGCGCCCGTCGGGCAGACTTGCGTGCACTTCATGCAGAGCATGCAGGCCTGTTCGCGGGGGACGATGTAGGGCGTGTTGAGGTTTCTCAGGCCGTGGCCGAACCCGGTCATCTGAATGGCGGTGTTCGGACAAACGGCGGCGCACCTCGCGCAGCGGATGCACCGATCGAGGAACTCCCGCGCGTTCAGCGCCCCGGGCGGGCGAAGGAGGCGGCGAAAACGCGCCCCGGCCCTCGCGAAACTCCTCCGGCCGGTCGCGAGCAACGAAGCAACGGCTGTGAGCGCCGCCGCACCCGCGAGGAGGAACATTCGTCTGTCCAGACCCACTCTCTTACCTCCCCAAAATCTCCAAGTCCTGAGAGACGAGGAAGGCGAACGCATCCTCCCCGTCCCTCTCGTGTCATCGAGACTCTATATCTTCTCGATCCTCGCTTTCACGTGCTTGAAGTCCGCCTGGCCGGACACCGGATCGAAAGCGCGGTGCGTGACGGCGTTGACGAGCCAGCGGTTCTTCTTGGGATCCGCGCTGTCCGCGACGGAAAGGTTCCACGGGGAGAACACCTGCCCCGGCATGACCTTGTTGCGCGCGGGCTTCACCTTGCTCTTCGTGCCGATGCTGGCCCGCGCTTCGTAGCTGCCCCTCGGCGTCACGACACGGACCCATTCCCCGTCCTCGATCCCCAGCCTCCGGGCGTCGCGGGGATTCATTTCGAGATACTGCTCCGGCACCAGCCGGCGCGTGGTGGCCGCCCGGATCGTCTTGGTGGTGTGGAAGTGTTCGAAGACGACGCCCAGGTTCAGCCAGAAGGGGTACTTGTCGGCTTTTTTGATTTCCGCCATGGACTTACCGTAGTAGTCGAAATCGGGCAGCTCCGGCGTCAACCCGGCATCGCGCATCTCGACCAGCACGTCGTAATGGTCCACGGCGTAGAAATTCGGGTCCTTGCCCGCTTTCGCAAAAATGTCCGTCAGCTCCTTGGCGCGTGAATAGTCCTGCTCGGTGAGCTTGAACTTCGCCCTGCCGTTCTTGCGGCGGAAGGCGCTGTAGGGTTTGTCCGTCCAGCCGGTCTCCTGCGCCATGTACTTGCGCGCGACTCCTCCCTCTTTGGCGATCTCGTACGTCGGGGCGGGATAGAAGAGACCCTTGCGCTTCCTGAGCTGCTCGTAGGGAGAGAGCTTGTCGCGCTTCTCCACCTCCAGCATTCCCGTCAGATCCGCATCCGATCCCTTGCTGGCCGCTATGATGTCCCGGTAAACCTCTTCGGGGTCGTAGAAGCCGTCCGCCTTCCTCTCGTAGGGGAATATTTTCTCCGCGTCCAGGCCGAGCTTCTTGGCGATGGACTTGCCCTCGTCGATGATGACGTCCAGATCGGGCCGGCAGTTGCTGGGCGGCTCCATGGCCTTGTCCGTGACGTACATCTTCCGCTCGCTGTTCTGGT
>JAPPHK010000060.1 GCA_028820795.1 Nitrospinota bacterium
CAAAATAGGTTTTCGCATGCTCTTCCCATACGTCGAGAACGTGAGACATGCCGCCGCAAAGATCGGGTCTTTGGAGCATGTCGAGGAAAGTTTGTCCGATAGTCGAGAGAGACACTCCATCCCCCCGCGTCTTCAGAAACGCCCCTGCCGTTTTGCTCTCGTGGATTCGGACGGCCCGGCGTCGCACGACAGGGGGATGACCGACGATCTTCAGCGGGAAGAGATTGGTTTCTCCCTCGCCCAAGGCTTGCGCCATATATGCCCTTAAACGGGCCGCGGTCGTCTTGCGATCCGGGCGCGTCAGCATCAAGGCATCCGGTCTTCGGTCGGTGAGTCCCCATCGTTGCATGGCGGAAAGGTGGGAAATATAGCATGTTGGATCGACGAGGCAGACAATGCCTTCAGCCGGAAGGTCCGAAATGGCTAACACCCTGATGACGCGTGCGCCATAATCCCGATCGTGCCCGATTACACCTTGATTTTTCAGGCTCGATCTAAGGCGAAAGTAGTCTTCCCGGCTTGGAGAAACGTGGCGCAGGTATAGTTTCTTGTCGGGTGATTCTCGGTACATTTGGCGAACAATTTGCAAAAAGTCGAACTGCGTGAGAACCGGCTTGTCGCTTTTTTCGAGCAAGCCTGCTAGGTAGCTGGTGGCTCGGGTCGGTTTTCCTTTATATGCTCCCGGAGAATACTCCGCCATAACCCCACAATCTTTGTATGGAGTATAAATAGACATGGTAAACGTCCTAAGGACGTTTACCATGTCTATTATATTAAAGTCAAGAGAGTCAACAACTAAAAGAACTATTTTGAATGTAAAATATAACTTAATGTATACGTCCTTAGGACGTATACATTAAGTTATTATGTGTGTCAAGGCTTATATGGTCAAAGCCTGTGAAGGGCAAGAGAGTGATGATGTATCTAATACGTCCCGGAAATACGGAAATTGTTACCCCGGCTCCAGGCCGTGTCTTCTCATGTAGGCCTGCAGCCAGAGCGCGAGGACCAACGAGACGAACATAAAGGCGATGATCGTCAGGAAGGGAATGAGGTAACTATTCGTGTAGTCGAACATGAAGCCCGCGAACGGCGCGCCGATGACGCCTCCCAGCCCGTAGCAGATCTCCATGAAGCCGATGATGACGCCGTAGGTGCGGCCCCCGAAGCAATCCCCCGCCAGGGCGGAGTAGCACGCGCTCATGGCGCCGATGCCGATTCCGTACACGAGCGCGAAGGCGTAGCCCGGCAGGATGCCCCCGCCGAAGTAGGGGATGAGGATCAGGAGCGTCAGGCCCGCCGCCACCACCACGGCTGCGAGCGCCACCCCGCGTCCGCGCCCGATGATGTCGCCCACCCATCCGCCGCCGATGCTGCCGAACGTCCGGATGAAGCCGACGGAGCCGAAGATGATCGCCGCGAGCGCGGTGCCGTATCCCACGTCGACGAGATAGAGCTGCAACTGGCTCATGATGGTGTTGTTGTTGAGCCCGATGGCGAAGACCATCAGGAGGAGGCACCAGAAGCGTATGTCGCGTTTCACGACCGAGAAGACCTCCCACACGCCCTTGCCCTCGCCGCCGTGGCCCACGCCCGCTTTCGCCATCTCCTCGGGCGTGCGCGGCGGACCGCCGTCCGGCCCCTGGCCGACGTCCTCGGGCACGTCGCGCATGAGCAGAAATGCGGCAGGCGCTACGACGCACAACAGGACGAGGCCGAAGATCACGTACGTGTAGCGCCAGCCGACGGACGCGATGAGCCGCTCGATCAAGGGCGCCAGGACGAGGATGCCGATCCCGATGCCCGAGAGGGCGATGCCCGTGGCGCGGCCGCGTTTTTTGACGAACCAGCGCGGCACGATGGCGCTGTGCGTGGAAAAACCGCTCAGCGAGAGGCCGTAGCCGGCGAAAAGCCCGAACAGGATGTAGAGGTGCCAGAGCGAGGATACGAAGAAACACGCGATGAACGTGAGGCCCAGTATCACCGACCCCCAGGGCATGATGGCGCGAGGGCCTTTCTTCTCAAGGAGCGAACCCGCGAACGGCGCGCCGATGGCGTAGGTGGCCATGGAAAGCGAGAACGCCCCGCTCAGGAGGCCCCGGCTCCAGCCGAATTCCTCGAGCAGGGGAACCTGGAAGATGCCGAAGGAAAAGCGCGTGACGACGTGGAACGCCAGCGTGGCGAAAGAAAGCCAGACGATGAGCCAGCCGTAGTAGAACCTGGGTTTATTTGCGGGGCCGCTTCCTGGGAACGTAGTCATTCGCTTCCTTGTTCAGATGAATCACGGAATTCGAGGGGAGTATACATCCCGCCCGCGCTCCGGGCGAAGCGATGCATCAATCTTCCCAGAAACACATCGCAGTCTGAAAGTGGATGTCCACGGTGTCCTCGGGATTCAGGGCGTATCCGCCGCCCAGGGTCCCCGCCACGGGAATCCCGCGCGCGCTGCACTCTGTAAGCATGTACGCATCGCGCCGCTTCAAGCCCTCCTTGGAGAGCTTGAGCGTTCCGAGTTGATCCCCCGAATACGGATCCGCTCCAGCCTGGTACATCACCAGGTCGGGCTTGTGCTCATCGAGAATCTTCGGCATGTGTTTTTCCAGATGCGGCAGGTATTCATCCTCCGTGGCGAGGTCGTAGAGGCCGATGTCCAAATTGCTTCTTTTCTTCTGCGGGTAGATGTTCTCCTGGTGAATCGAGAAGGTGAACACCGCCTCCTCGCGCCTGAAGATGACGGCGGTTCCGTTTCCCTGGTGCAGGTCGCAATCGATGACGGCGGCTCTCTTGATAGCGCCCTCCCTCATGAGGACGCGAACGGCGACCGCCAGATCGTTCACGTAGCAAAACCCCTCGGCCTGATCGGCGAAGGCGTGGTGAAAGCCCCCCGTGAGGTTGATGGCGCGGCCCCTTTCGAGCGCCTCACGCGCAGCGAGGATGGTGCCGCCCGTCGCGAGAAAACTCGCGTCCACGATCTGTTTGCTGATGGGGAGTTCGCTCGGCACGGTGCGCGCGGTGTGAACGCCCGAGCGAAGATCCGCCAGGTACTCTTCCGTATGGACGAGGGCCAACTGCTCTTTCGTCGCCATGCCGGGTTTGAGAAAAGCATGCTCGGGCAGCCCGGCTTCTCTCAGTCTGGCGTGGGTTTTCCGGTATTTTTCGGCTTGCAGGACGTGCTGGCCGATGTATGCGTAATAGCCCTCGTGGAAGATGAATACGCAGTGCTCGGGAGGCGTTCTCATCACAGAGGCTAGATGACGCCCTTGTCTCTTAAGCCGGATATGGCAGCGCTGTCGTAGCCGATTCCTTCCAGCACCTCGTCGGTGTGCTTGCCCATGGGAGGCCCCGCCCAGCGGATGGTTCCCGGCGAGCCGTTGAGCCTCGGGATGACGTTTTGCATCTTGATGGGGCCGAGCTCCTCATCCTCCACGGTGGTGATGGTCTCGCGCGCCTGAACGTGCGGATCGGCCATGAACTGGGCCACGTCGTAGATGGGCCCCAGGGCGCACTCGTGTTCCTCGAAATGGGCGATTGTCTCATCGAGCGTGTGTTCGCCTATCCAGCCCTGGATGGCGTCGTCGAGCTCATTCATGTTCTCTACCCGGCCCGCCTGGGTGACCATTCTCGGGTCCTCTCCCAAATCCTCGCGCCCCACGGCGCGCATGACGCGCTTGAAGATGTTCTCCGCACTCGCCGAGATCACGACGTAGCGCCCGTCCCTGCAGCGGTAGGCGTTCCTGGGCGCGGCGAAGGGAATCGCGTTTCCGGTGCGCATCTGGACGTAGCCGAGCTGGTCGTATTCGAGCGGCTGGGGCCCCAGCACCATGGTGATGGGCTCGTAGATGGCGATGTCGATCTCCTGGCCGGGCGCGTCGTGGACGTCGCGGTGGTAGAGCGCCATCATCACGGCGTAGGTGCCGCAAAGCGCGCTGATGCCGTCGGCCAGGGCGAAGGGCGGCAGCGTGGGCGGGCCGTCGGGAAAGCCCGTGATGTGCGCGAAACCGCTCATGGCTTCCGCCAGCGTGCCGAAGCCGGGCCTTTGCGCGTAGGGGCCCTTTTGCCCGAAGCCGCTCGTGCGCGCGAGGATGAGCTTGGGGTTCAGCGCATGGAGGCTCTCCCAGGAAAGGCCCCATCGCTCCATCGTGCCGGGGCGGAAGTTCTCCACCAGGACGTCCGCGCCCTCGCACAGCTTGCGGAGGATTTCCTGCCCCTCGGGCGAGGAGATG
This sequence comes from Nitrospinota bacterium, assembly GCA_028820795.1. GTDB lineage: Bacteria > UBA8248 > UBA8248 > UBA8248 > UBA8248 > Bin107. The sequence goes on from JAPPHK010000060.1 coordinate 4,224, forward strand.
TTGCAGGTGATGGACTTCTTGTTCCGGCTCGCGAGCTTCCACCACAGCGAGACGCCGTCCTTCTGGGAGGCGAAGTTTCTCAGCGAATCGCCGCGCGGGTGTTCGATCTTGATCACCTCGGCGCCGAAATCCGCCATGTAGGTGGCTATCCAGGGGCCGGCGAACAGGGTGCCGATGTCGATGACACGAACGCCCTCGAGTGGCATTTTCTTGTTTTCACTCATGGAATCAGCGCATCCTCGGGTTTTCGGGGCCGACGCCTGACGGCCCCGGACGGGTTTACGAAACGCGTTTCACGGGACGCCCCGATGGTAGCAAAGCGCGGATGCCCCGGCAACGATTTGGGTGCATTCGCGCCCCACGCCGCCCAGGACTTTTTGTCGTGGACTTGGGTTCCCAATCTTGGGATAATCGGGAGAGTCGGGAGACTCCTCTCTGGACCTTGCCGCATTCGGAGGTTTACATGAAGACTTTTCTCATCGCCGTATTGTTCGCCTTGTTGTTTCTGGCTCCCGCGCACCTCGGCGCCCCCGCGCGCACTTCGGATGGCCTGGTTCTGGTGACACAGGACGCCGAGGCGAGGCGCTTCGGCGGCTTCCGATCTTTCGGCTTCCGCGGCTCGCGCGGGTTCGGCAGCTTCGGGCGCAGGGGTTTCTCGAGGCGCTCGTTCGGCGCGCGCCCCAGAGCGCGCAGCTTCTCGCGCAGGCCGCTCCAGAGGTCCTCGTTCCTGGGCGGCGGCTTAGGGTCGGGCCTGTTCGCGGGCATCGGCGGGTTCCTGCTGGGCGGAATGCTCGGCCGCATGCTCTTCGGCGGCATGGGCGGCCTGGGGCTGGGGGGAGGTTTCGGGCTGCTGGAGATTCTTCTCATCGGCGGGGTCATCTTCTTCGTCTTCCGGATGGTGCGAAACCGCGCCGCCGCCTCCTACCAGGAACCCCGCTATTCGGGGGATCGCTACGCCGAGGCCGACCCCTACGGCGTAGGGGGCTACGAGGAGGACCCGCGCGAGGGGTACGAAGCGCCCGGCAGGTCCGAGAGGTCGGGCGGCGTGTACCGAGGACCTGACATCGGCGCTGCCGGCGGTTCGACCCGATCGGCCCGAGGCTCAGGCGGAAGCCCGCGCCGTGATTCGGCGAGCGATGCCGCGCTTCGGCAGATAGCCGAGCGTGACGCATCCTTTTCCGAGCAGGCCTTCGTCGGCCTGGCGAAGGAGAACTTCATCCGCTTCCAGAACGCCTGGTCGACGCGCGATCTGGAGCCGGTGCGCGACCTGATGGACAAGGAGATTTACGCGGAAGTCCAGCGCGACATCGAGGGCCTCAGGAGCGAGGGGAAGATCAACAAGCTCGACGACGTGGACGTCGGGAAAGCCGAGATCGTCGAGGCCTGGAACGAGGAAGGCTACGAATTCATCACCGTGCGCTACGAGGCGAGCCTATGCGACTACGTGGTGGACGAACGGAGCGGGGATATCGTCGAGGGCAGCCGCACGCAGCGGGTGAATTTCTCGGAACACTGGACCTGGGTGCGGCCCGAGGGGCCGAACGCGTGGTTCCTCTCCGCCATCGAGCAGGTGTAAGCCCTGGAGAATCCTAAGGAGAGGACACCTCCTCCGAATCGGTGGAAGAGACTTCTTCCTTCTCATCGCCGTAGCGTCTGCCGCCTTCCATATCCTTGAGCGACCACCAGAAGTAGATGATGCTGCCCAGGATCGCCGCCATGACGATGGCGAAGCCCACCAGGAAATAGGGGGGCAGCAGTGAGCGGTAGCTGACGGATGGGGCGTTCGCGCCCGGCGCTGCTCCGGGGGCTTTCGGCGCGGGCGCAGTCGCGTTTGCCTGCATCATGGCCTGTTCGGCCTGGAATGCCGTGTAGCCCCAGTAGATCATCCCGCCCAGGAGCGCGAGAATCAAGACGGTGCAGACGGGCCATTTGAGGCCTGTTTTTTTCGCCGCGCTCAATTTCTCACCTCGGGAATCACCCCTTCCGCCAGAAGCGCCATCTGATCCATCTCCTCGTCCGCAGGACCCGCGTGCTTGAAGATGAAGTGCGTTGCGCCCGCCTCCTGAAACGCCGCTATCTGCTCCAGGCAGCGCTCGCGCGGCCCATAGAATAAATACTTTTGGGCGATTCCGTCAAAATCCATGTTGTAGCGCCTGGAGAGGTTCTTGATGCCCTCGCGCAGGGCGTGCTCCGCGTCCTCGTGAACGTAGATGAACGCGTGGTGCGCGGGCGTCCACGCGCCTCCTTCGATGTCGAGAGGCCGGCCCGCCTCCTCCGCCCATCGCTTCATGTCATCCAGCCCGCTTGCGAAGCGCGGCGCGGAGAACATGTAGGAGACATAGCCTTGGCAGTTGAGCGCCGCTCTCTTGCGGGCGGCGTCGCTTCGTCCTCCCACCCAGATGGGCGGCCCGCCGGGGGTGAGCGGAGCGGGCGTCTGCCGCGCGTCCTCGAAACGCCAGAAGCGCCCCTCGTGACTCACCGCATCGCCGCTCCAGAGTTTTCGCACGATTTCGATGGACTCGTCCGTCCTTGCGCCGCGCTCTTTCACGGGAACCCCGCAAAGCTCGAACTCGGTTTTTCCCTCGCCCCCCACGCCGACGCCGAAGACGAAGCGCCCTCCGCCCGTCAGGTAGTCCACCGTGGCCGCCGTCTTGGCGGCGATGGCGGGACGTCTCAGCGGAAGGAGATAGACGCACGTGCCCAGCGTGATGCGGCTGGTGCGCGCCGCGAATGCGGCCAGCGTGGTGAGGCTCTCGGTGTAGTGGCCGTAGAAGGAGACGTGATCGCCTATCCACAGGGAATCGTAACCGAGCGCTTCGGCTGCTTCCGCGAACGCAAACGTTTCCGCCGGCGTATAGATTCGCTCGGGATGCATGCCGAAGCTGACGCCGAATTTCGTTTTCATCTTCAATTCCTTCATTCTTTCTTTTCGTCGCGGCAACACGGGTGATGGCGAGGAAACTAGAGCACCCGTCCGCCCGGGTCAACTCGCCCGCCCGAAGCGCCGAAACGGGAGCGAATATTTCGAAACCGTCTTATGCCGGAATGACGAACAAAACCTCACCGCCTCTTGTAAGGACAGGTCGCGACCTGTCCCTACAAACCATCTGCTTGCAGGCTCCCCTTACGGCCTTTTTCGACAACCCCCTCAGAGGGAGTGGTTGGTGGACGCTCTGCAAGAGGGGGTGTCGTCTCCTGCTTCTGGTCAATTCGCTCGCACGAAGCACGCGCTCTGCTTTCGAAGCCTCTCTTTTTCCCGACATGTTTTGACAGCCCAACCGGGCGACCTTAATATCCCCTCGCCGCTGTTCACATCGTTTCGTATTGTTTTCTGGAAAGGGGTTATTCGTGGTTCAGGTTCGGGCGTTTCGCGCGCTGAGATATTCGGATATCGCACCGGAAGAGATGGGGGAAGTCTCCTCCCCGCCTTATGACGTATTTACGCCAGCTATCAGGCGTTCGTTTTACGAGCGCCACCCCCTGAACATCGTGCGCCTGATTCAGGGCGAGATTCTGGAGGGCGAAGAGGGGGACGCGGGCCGCGTGGGGCGCGCTGTCGAGTATCTCGAAAACTGGCGCGCGAGCGGGGAAATGACCCTGGACGATACGCCCGCGCTCTACCCCTACCGCCAGCGCTTCGCGCTTCCCGACGGAACGCGCCTGGAGCGGAACGCGTTCTTCGCGGTGGTGAAGCTGGAGCCCTATGGCGCGGGAGAAATTCATCCCCACGAGCAGACTTTCCCCAAGCCCAAGGGCTACCTGTTCGACCTGTGGGGGAGGAGCGGCGCGCACCTGGGGCCGATTTTCGGCTTTTACGACGAGTCCCGGGAAACGGCGAACAACGCTCTGAAGAACGCGGACAAGGGCGCTCCCATCGCCGATTTCGAGGACGACGGCGTGCGCCATACCTTGTGGCGGTGCGACGACGCCCAAGTCATCGCGGTCGCGCGGGAATCGCTTCTGGACAGGGAGGTGTTCATCGCGGACGGGCATCACCGCTACGAGACGTCTTTGGACCTGAGAGACGCGGCCCGCTTGGGGGGCGCTCCCCTGGGAGGCGAGGCGGACTACACGCTCATGTGCCTGGCCAACATCGCAGACCCGGGCATGGTGATTCTGCCCACCTACAGGCTTCTCAAGAAGGTCTCCGCCACGACCGAAGAAGCCCTCGCCGCCCTGGCCGGGAAATACGACCTCCTGGAAGAGGCGGCGCCCGAGGCCGGCGCCTGCGGGCGGGTGGCCGAGCGTCTGGCCGCCTTGTCCGGGGAAAACGGCGGAGCCAGCGTGTTTTGTCTCTATGACGGCGGAGCGAACGTGCGCTATCTCATCGGCAGGCATGACGCCGAAGCCGCCTCCGTGGCCGAGGCCGTCGCCGCGCTCGACGTGAGCCGCCTCCATGCGGAGGTCGTGGACGGCGCTTTCGGGGCCTCTCACGAGGAAGGGGACATCGCCTTCACGCCCGACCCGGAACTGGCGCTCTCCTCCGCGCGAAACGGCGAGTGCGCGGTGGCCCTTTTGCTCAATCCCACGCCCATCGAGTCGGTATGCGAGATCGCCAAGGCGGGGGGCAAGATGCCGCACAAGTCCACCTATTTCTATCCCAAGATACGCACGGGCCTCGTCGTCCACGCCTTCGCTCCCCCGGCGGGGGATTCCTCCTGACGCTCGTGGCATGAGAATCCAGAACGCGCGGTTCATCAAAAGCGCCGCCGAACGTGGTGGCTGGCCCAGGGCGGATTTGCCCGAGATCGCCTTTGCGGGCAGGAGCAACGTCGGCAAATCCTCGCTCATCAATTTCCTGACCAACCGCAAGAGCCTCGCCAAGACGAGCGCCACGCCGGGCAAGACGCAACTCGTCAATTTCTTCGGTGTGGACGATCGCTTCAACCTCGTGGATTTGCCGGGCTACGGCTACGCGCGGGTGCCGCTTGCCGAGCGGGCCCGTTGGCGGCCCATGATCGAGACCTATCTCGAGCACCGCGAGACGCTCCAGGGCGTGGTGGTGCTCATCGATTCGCGCCGGGGAGCGCGTGAGATGGATCTGCATCTGCTAGAATGGCTCGCGGCGGTGAACCTGCCGGCTTGTCTGGTGCTTACCAAGGCGGATAAGCTGAAACAAAACGAGCGCAAGGGCGTTATGAATGCGCTCGTCAAAACCATGACCGACGGCGGCGGGCTGTACGGGCGGTGGTCCGGGCCGATCCTCTGCAGCGCGAACACGGGACTTGGCAAGCGGGAGATTCTCGCGCAGATGGCCGAGTGGCTGAGCGAGCCGCCCCGCGACGCGCCCGCCGCCTGAAGTTAAATATTATTCCTCCATGAGTGTTGCGGGACGTAAATGCACTGGTTTTATTGAGAAGCGTCGTTTCATTTTGTCGTTTTAAGGTGAGGGTGCATAAATGAAACAAACCAACGAGCGTTTGGGTCGTTCACTGGCAAAATGCATTGGAGAATTGATCTCGCCAAGCATGAGCCACCCCCCGGCAAAATCCATGGGTTACATTATCCCGTTTCTGTTTGGGGGCAGAAAAGCTTCCGTGCGCCTGATGGCCGAATTGTTCATTCTCTATTCCGCGATTATCTATGACTTAGTCAACGCAATTTATGACCTTGAAAACGCAAAAGAAATCATCGACGCGTATCTCAGCGAATCAGTCGGGCGCATCGTTGTCATTGAAAAACAGGAGCAGGATTTCACTTCGAAATTTGCGGAAAAAATTCCCGAATACATCAAAATCATGGACGGGAGCAATCCGATGATCGGGGTATCAAGACACTTGATGAAGGGCTTGGGTATGAACCCCGTCTATCAGGAAAATCAGCGAGAAAAACAGCTTGCAGCCGCAGCATGGATCGGGGAATCGAAAAGCGCCATTCTCGATGTATTCAGGCCCTCTGTCGAAGGCGAAAGCTTATAAACGAGGGACTGGTATCGCGGGCGCCGCGACGCGCCCGCCAACTGAATTCGAAGGGGAGGTTTCTCGCAGCATGCGCGCATATCTGCTAGAGTGGGCCATCGACCGCCTGAAAGAGCGATCCGACAAAAAAACAGCGCCTTCGCGCAACAAATCTTCTGAGGACGAACGTGCCGGAAAAGAAGAAAGCGGCTCCGAAAGCCGCGGCCAAAAAGAAACCGGCCCCCAAAAAAGCGGCGAAGCCGAAAGCTGACGTGCGCGGCTGGGCGCCGGGGGTTCCAAAGGAAAAGCCGAAGGGCAGGACCTATGACGGCCCCTTGAACGTGAACGCGAAGCCCAGGCGGGCGGACAGGATCTTCTTCGGCACCGGCGGCGTCCCGCACTCCACCAGGCCGCAGACTCACCCGGCGGCGGTGCGCAGGCTTCACGAGCTGGGCTTGGGCGTCTACGAGATGGAGTTCGTCCACGGCGTGCGCATCCGAGAGGAGACCTGCGATGAGGTGCGCGCCGCCCAGGCGGAGACGGGCGTTCACATCACCGCGCACGGCCCCTACTACGTGAACCTCTATTCGCTCGAAGAAGAAAAGGTGGCGGCGAGCCGCAAGCGCGTGCTCGACACCGCGCGCGCCCTGGCGAAGTGCGGCGGAGACGGCGCGTGCTTTCACCCGGGGTTCTACCAGAAACGAGACCCGAAAGAGGTCTACGACTTCATCTGCAACCAGATAGGCGAGCTCGCCGACATCCTCGAAGATGAGGGCTGTCCGGTTCGTCTGGATCCGGAGACGACGGGCAAGGGCACCCAGTTCGGATCGCTCGAGGAAATCGCCGAGATGGGCGGGGACTTGAAGGACAAGAACGTCGGCTTCACGATAGATTTCGCGCACATTCACGCGCGCTCTGCGGGAGCGCACAATACCTATGACGAGTTCGGCGGCCAACTGGAGCTTTTGAAGAACAAGATGGGCGACGGCGTTCTCAAGACCATGCACATCCACCTCTCGGGCATCGCGTATTCGGACAAGGGCGAGGCGCATCACCTGGAGCTCGACGAGTCGGACATGAATTACAAGGACTTGTTCCGCGCGCTCATCGACTTCGGCGTCGAGGGCCGGGTGGTGTGCGAGAGTCCTGCGCTCGAATACGACGCGCTCATCATGCAGAAGGCATACAGGAAACTGAACGGCGGCTAGCCCGCTTGATAAGCATTCCCCTCTAAAATCCGGTTCGAAAAAGGAAAGACGACATGACGATTGTGGAACGGATGGCGGCGTTCGCCGCGAACAGCAGTTTCGAAGACCTCTCCGAGGAGATGCGCACGCAGATCAAGACCCTCATGGTCGACACCATCGGCTGCGCCATCGGCTCGCTGGGCGAAGGGCCCGTCCGCTACCTGCGCGAGCAGGCGGATGATTTCGGCGGAGCGCCGCATTGCACGCTCATCGGCGGCGGAAAGAGCGCGCCCGACGCCGCGGCCTTCTACAACACCTCGCTCATCCGCTATCTCGATTTCAACGACGGCTTCATGGGCAAACTCGCCACCTCGCACCCGAGCGACAACACGGGCGCCGTGATGGCGGCTGCCGAGTACGCCGACGCGAGCGGTGAGGATTTCATGACCGCCTTAGCCCTGGCCTATGAGGTGCAGTGCCGCCTTTGCGACTTGGCGCCCTATGAGAAACGAGGCTTCGACCAGCCGATGGCGGGCGCATACGCCGTGGCGGCGGGCGCCTCGCGCGCCCTGGGGCTGGATGCGGAGAAGACGGCCAACGCCATCGCGATCAGCGGCGTGCGCCAGAACCCCCTGCTCATCACGCGAACGGGCGAACTCTCCCACTGGAAGGGCTTCGCCTATGCGGCGGGCTGCCACACCGGAGTGCACTCGACGTTTCTCGCCATGCGCGGGGTGACGGGGCAGCTACTGCTGGTGGAAGGCCCACTGGGCGTTTTCGAATCCGTGACGGGGGAATTCGAGGTCGACTGGTCGGACACATCGTTGAGCAAGATGCTCGAGATCAGCGTGAAGCGCTACAACGCGGGCCTTCACTCCCAGACGGCCATCGAGGGCGTCATCGACATGAAGCGCACACACGGCTTCCTTCCCGAGGAGGTCGAGGACGTCGAGATCGGGATTTACGAGCGTGCCTACTTCATCATGGGCGGGGGCAAGGCGGGCGCGCGCGAGCACGTGCTGAACAAGGAGACGGCGGACCACAGCCTGCCCTACGTGCTATCGGCCGCCATCATCGACGAGCAGGTGCTGCCCGCCCAGTACGAGGAAGAGAGAATCCGCGCGGACGACGTGCAGGCGCTGCTCAAGAAAGTGCGAACCACCAATTCCGATGAGATGACGGCCAGGTATCCCGCGCAATCGCCGGTTCTCATCACCATCACCCTCAAGGACGGGACGGTGCATAAGCTGGACAAGCCCACCTGGGAGGGGCATTTCACCGCACCGATGAGCTGGGCGACGGTGAACGAGAAGTTCGAGGCATTGAGCGAAGCGCACGCGGACGCCGCTTTGCGCGGCGAGATTGTGGACGCCGTATCGAGGCTCGACTCGATCCGGATAAAAGAGCTGACGGCCCTGCTCGAGCGGGTGAACACGCCGAAGTAGGCGGCTGTTGAATAAGTCCTTATAAACGAGGATTCGACTCGACCGGGAAGGGACGGTTTTTGTAGGTAGCGCTCCCTTTTGGGGAGCGCTACATATTATGCGGCCCGCATGCCCCTAACGGGCAGGGTCGCATATATGCGACCCCTACACACAAACAAATTTTCCCTCTCCGACTTTTTCAACAGGCTCGTATATGCGACCCGCATGCCGCAAACGGGGCGGGCCGCATGTATGTCGGACATATATGTCCGACATACAACAGAAACGGCAATGACGCCGGAATGACGGCAATGGTTGATTCCGACCGATGAGGGAGGAATCGACCAAGCGGGGCCGGGTTTTTCAACAACCCCGGGTAGCGGAGATTCCCGCCTGGAACAATATTGATTATGAAACGCGCCTTGCCGCCGGGCCGGCGCAAACTGGTTTCAAGGGAGGTTGCCGATGTCCGATATGGAAGTGACGGTGTATTCATCCACTTTCTGAGCGCCGTGCAAGGCGGTGAAAGAGTTTCTTTCCCATCACGGCGTGGCGTACACGGAAAAACTCGTCGATCAGGACGAAGAAGCCCTGGAGGAACTCTTCCGGCGGGCGAACATGCGGGCCACGCCCGTCATCTTCGTCGGCGAGGAGAAGGTGGTCGGCTTCGACCGGGCGAAGCTGCAGGCGCTTTTGGGGCTCGCCGCGTGAGCGGGAGGCGGAAGAAGCTCCCCTGTCCCGGCTGAGGGCAAAGGATACCCGTCCCGTGGGACGCGAAGCCGCGCGATCTGATTGATTGCGGCAACTGAGCGGGGGTCAGGTTCCGCCTGGGCCGGGCGGATGAGGCGGAGCTTCTCACCGTCGTGCAGTTGGTCTCATGCCCCCTTTGCGGCGAGCGCATCCCGGTGGATGAGGATACCCCGTCAGGCGCCGTCGTGGAGCACGACGGAAAGAAGCTGCGACTCGAAAAAGAGTTCGGTGCATTCGTCCTCTCGACCGTGGAGTAAGGGCGGTTAGGGTGCGGGAAGACGAGTGGAGAACAAACAATGACGGGGCTTGTTTTCTTCGCAATGGATTGTTTGATAGAGTGTCTTTGCGCTCGTGGAGAGCGCATTCAGGGCGATGAGGCACAAGGGAGCAAGCGATGGCTTCTCAACCGCAGGCCGCTGTCCGACCAGCCCGGATTGGTAAATTGAACCGGGATTTGCTCGCGCAATTGAAGGAGTTCGAAAATACTCCCGAGGAGGAGCGCTGGCCGGGCGCAACGTGGCCTACGCCTCAGGCGTTTCGGGACGCGGAGGCGTTCGTTCGTAAGCTGCCGCTGGATTCGGTTCCCATGCCCGACATGGGGCTGGCCGATGACGGAGAAGTCAATTTTCTGTGGAAAAAAGACGGAGTTCACGTTGATCTGGGATTTTACGGGACGGGCGCCTACTCCTATTTTGCGCGCGGGAAATCGGGGAACAAAATTTATGACGAGGATGCTCTCGTATCGGATGATTTTCCCGGTGAAATTCTAGCATTGTTCAAAAACTGACAAGACGTTGCCGCTCCCAGTATTACACCTCGATGAGTCGAAGAGCGCCGCGCCGGGAATTTCTCCCGGAATCGTTGAAGACGAAGAACATCTGATTCGCGAAATGTTCAATCCGCAACATATCAACGAAGAAGGGGAAGTAATCGAAAGAGCAATTTCCGTGAATGAACTGCTTGCAGACGGTTTTTCCGTTCATAGAATACGGCATGTTTCGAAGGAGTTCGTGGAAAAATCCATACAGGCGAGATTGTCGAGAAAAAGGAAAGAGCCCTGGACGAGTGAAGGTGTGTCCAGACTAAAAACTCTGGCGGTTCGTCAGATTCTCCTGGACAACGAAAGGGCGTTTGTCGTTATCGATACGGCCACGGAAGACAATCCCGGACATGCGAGCATCTATTTCGGCGCGCCTCAAAAAGGCAAGGCGTATGCGCGTGAGGCGCGTGGTTTCCTTTTGCCGCTTCTTCAAAACAGGATGGCCCTCGATGAGGCGTATGACGGCGCGGCCGGTTAGTCATTCGGAGCAACATTGTATATAATCCCTTTTCCTTAATTCTGGAGATACGCAGTGGCTGAGCGCGATTTCGAAATCATCATCATAGGCGCAGGACCGGCCGGGCTGACGGCGGGGCTTTACACGGCGCGTTCGAAACTGAACGTGGTCTGCTATGAAAAGCTCGCACCGGGCGGCGAGATTCTCAACACCGAGCACGTGGAGGACTACCCGGGCTTCGAGCTCGTCGGCGGCCAGGAGCTGGCGGCCAAATTCGCCGATCACGCCATGAAGTTCG
>JAPPHK010000220.1 GCA_028820795.1 Nitrospinota bacterium
GAAGTTCCCTACAAGCTGCCGATGCCCAAGTGGAAGGACAGGGGCAAGAACTAGACAGGCAGAGGAGTCAGGCAAAGGTCGTGAAAGCGTAGCAAGTCGATTCCCGCCCCGCGCCCGGTTTCGCGCGGGGCGGGATTTTCGCCGGGGCAAGACGATTTGAGGGTTGTTTGCAAATTCTTGGCAAAACACCCTTTGACATATGAAACAATATGCGTATCATATCGCACCTATTGACGGCTTAAATACGCATTCATAACTTCTAGAAGTTGATTTTTTCGCGGAGAAATAGTCTGAAATTCCGCATTGTCGCCGTTAATTTGCGAACACTAATTCCATCTTGTTTTTCTGTTGGAGGGCAGTATTTTTTGTTTCCATTAAAGGAGTGTAAAGAAATGAAGAAAAGTTTTATCTTGATTCTCGGCTTTGCTCTCGCGCTCACGGCTGCTCCCTTCGTGGAGAAAGGCCACGCGATGGACAAGGTCACCCTGGGGATCGCCATTTCGCAGACGGGCCGCTACGCCGAGCCCGCCGGCCGTATGGTGAACTCCTACAAGCTGTACGTCGATCAGGTGAACGCCGGCAAAGGATGGAACGGCAAGAAGATCGACTTCACCATCCTGGACGACAAGTCGGACAAACAGACGAGCATCAAGCTCTATGAGAAGCTGATCACGCAGGACAAGGTGAACCTGACCATCGGCCCCTACTCGAGCGGCATCACCGACGCTGTGGCCAACGTGCTGGAAAGGTACAAGTACCCCACGATGGCGCCTGGTGCCTCCTCGGGCATCATCTGGAAGAAGGGCCGCAAATATCTGTTCAACATCATCGCCGTCGCCCAGGACTATCAGAAGGGCGCGATTCACATCGCCAGGGACATCGGCGTAAAGAGAATCGCCATCGTCGGCGAGGACAGCCTCTTCCCGCGCCAGTCGGCGGAAGGCGCCGTGGAATGGGCGAAGAAGCTCGGCCTCAAGGTGGTGCTGAACGAGAACTATCCGCGCAAGCAGACCGACTTCACCGCGCTGCTCCAGAAAATCAAGGCGCGCCGCGCGGAAGCGCTCATCTCGAACAGCTATTTCGCAGACGCCGCGGCGCAGATTCGCCAGCTTCGCGAACTCAACATCAACCTCAAGATTTTCGCCGGAACCGTCGGTCCGGGTCTCCCCAAGTTCGCCAAGCAACTCGGCGACACGGCGGAGTACGTTCTTGGGTTCAGCCAATGGGAGCCCAAGCCGGCCATCCTCAAGAGGCCCGGCATGAAGGCTTTCATCGCGGCGTATGAGAAACGCTTTGGCGTGAAGCCGAACTACCACGCGGGCCAGTCCTACGCGGCCCTGCAGATTTTCGGCGATGCGGTGGCGAAAGCCGGTACCGCGGATCGGGATAAGGTGTGGAAGACCTTGCGCACCATGAAGACCACGACCATCATCGGTCCCTGGAAAGTGGACGACACGAACCTGAACCAGCATGAGGGCTTGACCTTCCAGATTCTCGACGGCCAGCGCAAGATCGTGTGGCCCAAGAAGATTTCGGAAGTCCCCTACAAGCTGCCGATGCCCAATTGGAAGGACAGGGGCAAGAACTAAGGGTTGCATTAGACGCGAAAATGCAATAAATACTTGAACTTTCGCGCCGGGGTTGTTAAAAAGCGGCCCCGGCGCGGAGGCGAAAGTATCTGATTTTTTGTGCAGTAGTTTTTCGAGGAAATGATTTCTCATGCAGGAAAAAGCGGAAATCCGTAGCAAATACTGGCTGGCCGTTTTTTTGGTAGCGGCGTATACCATTCCCTTCGCCGTCGGTATTTATACGGAAAACGTATTCTTCGACCTCCAGTGGCTGGCGGACCTGACCACCGTCATCCTGAACGGGATCATGCAGGGCGGCGTATACGCCATGTTCGCCGTGGGGCTCACCCTCATCTTCGGCGTCATGCGCATCATCAACGTGGCGCATGGCGAGTTGGTGATGCTGGGCGCCTACCTGACATGGATGTTCTTCTTCTACGTGGGGGTCGACCCGCTCCTCGCCTTGTTCATCACGCTCCCCATCGCTTTCGTCATCGGGCTCCTAATCCAGAAGCTGTTGTTGAACGCCGTGGTGGGCGGGCCGGAACTGACGCCCTTGCTGATAACATTCGGTATGGGCCTCACGATCATTCATATCGTCGAAGCCATTTTTACTACCGATTACCGCACCATCCCCTACGCGCCCGACGCGTTCCAGCTCACAGAGACTATCGCGGTGAGCAGAAGCAAGATCATAAGCTTTGTGATGGCCGCCTTTATCTCCATCACAGTCTTTATTTTTCTGAAAATCCACCGTATCGGCAAGGCGATCCGCGCGACGGCGCAAAACGCAGACGTCGCGATGGTCTGCGGCATCAACATTTTCCACATTTACATGATCACTTCGGGACTGGCGGCGGCGCTTGCGGTCGCGGGCGGCGCCCTAGTGTCGATTCAGTTCGGCTTCAACCCGGAAACGGGCGTTTTGTATACGCTGCAGGCCTTCGCCATCATCGTGCTTGGAGGCAGGGGCCACTATATCGGTGCGCTCATTGGAGGTGTGATGCTCGCGGTCATCGAGAGCCTCATATCCTTCATGATTCCCAACGGCACCGCCATGGTGGAAATTGCGTCATACGGGATGATGGTTTTCGTGCTGCTCATCAGGCCTCGCGGTCTGATGGGGCCGAAAGAAAACTAGGAGAGCTCTGAATGGGCCAAAAAGAACACCTCCGCAACTTCGGGATGCTGGCCATACTCATAATCATCCTGTGTGCGTTGCCCTCGAATATCAACCTGTACCAGCGTTCCGTCATCATGTTCACGATGATGTACGTGGTTCTTTCCTTGAGCTGGAACATCATCAGCGGCTACACGGGCTACGTATCTTTCGGCCACGTCATGTTCTACGGCATCGGAGCCTACGCCACGGGCATTCTGGTGGTGGACTACGGCTGGCACTGGATTGCGACTCTCTTCGTGGGCGTGTTCGTCTCCTTCGTGGTCTCGTTGGTTATCGGGTTTCCGGTTTTGCGACTCAAGGGCCCTTATTTCGCCATCGCCATGCTCGGCGCGGCGGAGGGTACGCGCGTGGTTGCCACGGTGTGGGAGGACCTCACACACGGAGGTGAGGGAATCGGGCTTCCCAACATCGAAAACTCCTTTGAAACGTATTTCGCCATGCTGGTGGTCATGCTGGTCACCATTGTCGTGTCTTACTGGGTGGGGCATTCGAGGTTCGGGATCCGCCTGAACGCCATCCGCGAGGACGAAATCGCCGCGGAGAGCCTGGGAATCAACAGCACGTTCTACAAGCTCTTCGCCTTCGCGCTCTCCGCCATCTTCCCGGCGGCGGCCGGCGGCATTCAGGCGTACAAGGTTCTCTACATCGACCCCGAAACGGAGTTCTTCATCCTCGTAACCATCTACATGAAGCTGTTCGCCATGTTCGGCGGCAAGGGAACGGTGATCGGCCCCATTCTGGGCACGTTCGTCCTGTATATCGTCCAGGAGATCACCTGGGTGAAATTCCCGACGGCGCACCTCATCGCCTTCGGCGTCTTCATCGTCCTCGTGGCGCGCTTCATGCCGCGCGGTCTGATGGGTTTCGCCATCGACAAGGGCTGGGCGCGCAAGGGAATGGTCCACTAAGAAACGGAGCAGCGCAAGAAAATGGCCGACATGGAAATCGCCCTCGACATTCAGCACCTGAAAAAGTACTTCGGGGGCATCAAGGCGGTGGACGGGTGCACCTTCCAGGTGCCCAGGGGACAGATATCGGGCCTCATCGGGCCGAACGGCTCCGGCAAGACCACCACGTTCAACCTGCTCACGGGCGTTCTCGAGGCGGACAGCGGCGAGGTGATCTACAACGGTGAGAACATCGTGGGTCTCAAGCCCTATGAAATCTTCAACAGGGGCATCAGCCGCACCTTCCAGATCACGCGCATCTACCGGGAAATGACGGTGTTCGAGAACATGCTCTCGGCCTCCAGCATGAAGATGCCCGTGCGCGAGGCGCGCGAGCGGGCGGAGCAGTTGATGGAGTTCGTCACGCTCACGAAACTTCGCGGCGAATACGGCGGAAACCTCTCCTACGGACAGCAGAAACTCCTGGAATTCGCCCGCGCCCTGATGACGGACCCCGACCTCATCCTCCTCGATGAGCCGGCCGCCGGCGTCAACAGGACCCTGCTCAACAACCTGCTCGACCATATTCACCATCTTCAGGAAGAACAGGGGAAGACGATTCTCATCGTCGAGCACGACATGAACGTCATCATGAACCACTGCGAAAAAGTGTTCGTCCTGGACTACGGCGTGAAAATCGCCGAGGGTCTGCCCGAGGATATTCAGACGAACGAAGACGTTATCGAAGCATATTTTGGACACAGATAAATGTCACTATTAGAACTCAAGGACATCAATGCGGGGTACGGCAGAATCCAGATACTCCACGACGTCTCGCTTCATGTGAACGAAAACGAAGTGGTGGCCGTCATCGGGCCGAACGGCGCGGGAAAATCCACGACCTTCAAGATCATCATGGGCTTTATCAACTACCTCGGCGGCGAGATAGAATTCGACGGACAGAACATCGTGGGCTTCCGGCCCGACCAGATTCTGGGCCGGGGACTGGGCTACGTGCCGCAGGGACGTATCGTCTTCAACCAGATGACGGTCAAGGAAAACCTGGAGATGGGCGCCTACATCGAGCGCGATCAGAAGAAGATCGACGACGCGATGGACTACGTCTTCACGCTCTTCCCGCGCCTCGGCGAGCGGCAGAAGCAGTTGGGCGGCACGATGAGCGGCGGCGAGCAGCAGATGCTGGCCATGGGCCGCGCCCTGATGACGAGGCCCAAGATGATCATGCTCGATGAGCCGTCCCTGGGTCTTAGCCCCCGCTTCGTGACCGAAGTGTTCGAGAAAATCGTGAGCCTCGCCAAGGAAGGTCTGACGATCATGCTCGTCGAGCAGAACGCCGCGCGCGCTCTCGAGATTTCAGACCGGGGCTACGTGCTGGAACTCGGCAGGAACCGCTATCAGGGCGGCGGCCACGAACTCCTGAACAACCAGGAAGTCAAGATGATGTACCTGGGCGGCGGCTAGCGCCCTCTCATCCCTCGGCAATCGTACTCTTTGAAAGCCTAGCCTGAAGCGCCCCGGACGCTCCCTCCGGTGGAATCTCTCCGCTTTGTTATCCATATCGCCCGGACGGCATCCTTTTGGGGTTGTTGAAAAATCCCTCCTTGCTCGGAATGACGAACAATGCCGCCGGGGTTGTAGGGACAGGCCCCCGTGCCTGTCCGAGCCCTGCAAGGGACAACCACAGGGGGTTGTCCCTGCCCCCCTCCCCGGTCGGTTCCATTCGCCGAATCACGGAATCGGGGGCTTTTTCAACAACCCCCTTTGCGCTAGGCTTGCGCTCCGACTCTATGCTATAAATGCTTGCTCCGCCGGGGAGGGATTCGCCAGATGATCCGCGTGAAGATTTGTGGAGTCACGACCGTCGAGGATGCGGAATTCGCCCTGGCGGCCGGCGCCGATGCCCTGGGGCTGAATTTCGTTCCAGGCACCCCCCGGTGCCTGGATTTGGAGCAGGCGAGAGAGATGGCCGATTCGCTGCCTCCTTTCGGGACGCGGGTCGGCGTTTTCGTGAACGAGACCTCCGGGCGCGTGCTGGAAATCGCGCGCCGGGTCGGTTTGGATGCGGCGCAGCTTCATGGCGACGAGTCGCCGGAGGATTGCCGCAGACTCATGGAGCAGGGCTTGCGCGTGATCCGGGGTTTAAGGGTCAAGGGGCCCGAAACGATAGCGCGAATAAACGACTTTCCAGGCTGCGCCATATTGCTGGACGCCTACGTGAAGGGCGCTCTCGGGGGTACGGGCGAGACCTTCGACTGGGAATTGGCCCGTCAGGCGGCAGAGGCGAGGCCCATCATCCTCTCGGGCGGCCTCAAGCCAGAGAACGTGGCCGAAGCCGTGAGGAGCGTTCAGCCCTACGGGGTGGATTCCAGCAGCGGCGTGGAGGGCGCGGTTTTGGCCCGCAAGGACCCTGAGCGGGTCGTGGAATTTATTCAAAACGCGCGCGCGGCGATAACGGAACTCGAGGAAATGAGAAGATGAGCGAATTGGTCTCCAGGGGAAGGTTCGGTCGGTTCGGGGGGCGCTATGTGCCGGAAACCCTCATGCCCGCCCTCGAGGAGTTGGAAGTTGCTTACGAGGAGGCCCGGGACGACCCGGCGTATCACGAGGAACTCGCCGGTTATCTGAGAGAATTCGTCGGCAGGCCCACGCCGCTCTATCTGGCCGAACGCCTCTCCGATGACCTGGGCGCGCTCAGGGTCTATCTCAAGCGGGAGGATCTCTGCCACACGGGCGCGCACAAGATAAACAACACGCTCTCCCAGGTTCTTCTGGCCCGTAGGCTGGGAAAAACGCGCATCATCGCGGAAACCGGAGCGGGCCAGCACGGGGTGGCCACCGCCACGGCGGCGGCGCTGTTCGGACTGGATTGCGATGTCTACATGGGCGAGGAGGACATCGGCAGGCAATCGCTCAACGTCTTCCGCATGCGTCTTCTGGGCGCGCGGGTGATTCCCGTCACCTCGGGCAGCAAGACTCTGAAGGACGCCACGAACGAGACGCTGCGCGACTGGACGGCTTCGGTGCGGACGACTCACTACATCATCGGCTCGGTCGTGGGGCCGCATCCATTCCCGGAGATGATACGGGATTTCCAGTCCGTCATCGGACGCGAGGCGCGCGAGCAGATTATTGAGGCCGAAGGCCGGCTTCCAGACGCCTGTGTGGCCTGCGTGGGAGGCGGCAGCAATTCCATCGGCCTGTTCCATCCCTTCGTGGAGGATGAAGACGTTGAACTCATCGGCGTGGAAGCAGGCGGCAGAGGCCTGGACACCGAGGAGCACGGCGCGTCCCTGACCGCCGGCCGCGTGGGCGTTCTGCACGGCTGTGAGACGTTCCTGCTCTATGACGATGACGGGCAGATCATCCCCGCCCATTCGGTGTCCGCGGGTCTCGATTATCCCGGCGTCGGGCCAGAGCATTCCCATTTGAAGGATTCCGGGCGAGCGCGCTATGTGACGGTCGAAGACCACGACGCGCTCAAGGCGTTCCAGAAGCTCTCCGTGCTGGAGGGCATCATCCCCGCGTTCGAGAGCGCCCACGCGATTTCCTATCTGGATCGCCTGGCAGAGGAGACGAAAGAGGCGGGCGGGATGAAGACCGTGGTGCTGTGCCTCTCGGGACGCGGAGACAAGGACGTGCATCAGGCGGAAGGGTTTTTGTCGGAAATGCTCGATGACGAGGAAGTGCGCTGATGGGAGATAGGCTGGAAGCGTGTTTCGACCATTTGCGCATGGAAGGTCGGTCCGGTCTGTTCCCGTTCGTCACCGCGGGCGATCCGGACCTGGACTTCACCCGTGAACTGCTGCCCCTTATGACCGAAGCGGGAGCGGATGGCTTCGAGATAGGGGTTCCCTTCAGCGATCCTCTGGCGGACGGCCCCACCATCCAGCGATCGAGCATGCGCTCGCTGGCGGGGGGGACGCGCCTGAGCAACGTCCTGGAGATGGTGGGCGAGGTCCGCGCGGATATACCCGATACGCCCCTCGTCCTGATGACGTATTACAACCCCATCATCGCCATGGGCCTGGCGGAATTCGTGCGCGGCGCATCGCAGGTGGGGGCCGACGCCGTCATCGTGCCCGACCTGCCGCCAGAGGAAGCGAGTGCTCTTGTCGAGATCATGAACGATTATCCGCTTGAGCCCGTCTTCATGCTCGCGCCCACGAGCACGCAGGAACGTATCGAACTGGTGAACGACGTGGGCGGCGGCTTCATCTACTACGTCGGGCAGATGGGGGTCACCGGCGCGCGCGACGCCCTGGATTCGGATTTAGGCGCTACCTTGGCGAGGATCAACCGGGTGAAGAATCGCCCCGTCCTCGTGGGGTTCGGCATCAAGACGCCCGAGCAGGCCGCGGAGGTGGCCGGGCACGCAGACGGCGTCATCGTGGGCAGCGCCCTTATCGACGTCATGGAGGCGCAGGCGTCGCGAGAGAGCAAGATGCGGGCGGCTTGCGATTACATCGCCTCTTTGCGGGAAGGTCTCGATCGCTCGAAGACGGTTTCCTGACAATCAATTTCAACATAATGCGTTAGAATCTGTAGATTATTCCGAGGGTAATGCCATGTCGAAAAACACGCTGTACGATAAGGTTTGGGATTCCCACACCGTGGCCAGGCTCGATTCGGGGCAGGACCAGATTTTCATCGGTCTGCATCTGATTCATGAGGTCACCACGCCCCAGGCGTTCGGGATGCTCAAGGAAATCGGGTCCGGCGTCGCTTTTCCCGGCCGCACGATGGGGACGGTGGACCACATCATCCCCACGCTCAGCCAGATAAGGCCCTATGAAGATGAACTGGCCGAGAAGATGATGGCCGCCCTGGAGCAGAACGTGAACGAGTTCGGTGTCCGCTTTTTGCACCTGGATTCGGGCAAGCAGGGCATCGTTCACGTCATCGGGCCGGAGCTGGGGCTCAGCCAGCCGGGCATGACCATCGCCTGCGGCGACAGCCACACCAGCACGCACGGCGCGATGGGTTCGCTGGGCTTCGGCATCGGCACGACTGAAGTGGGCCACGTCCTTGCGACGCAGACCCTGGCGCTCAACCGCCTGAAGGTCAAGCGAATCGAGGTCACGGGTTCTCTCGGCCCCGGCGTAACGCCCAAGGACGTGACATTGCGGGTCATACACGATTTGGGCATCAAGGGTGGCCTGGGTTTCGCCTATGAATACGGCGGCGAAGTTTTCGACGCCATGTCGATGGAAGGACGCATGACGGTCTGCAACATGAGCATCGAGGGCGGCGCCCGCATCGGTTATGTGAATCCGGATCAGACGACGTTCGATTATCTGGAAGGCCGCGAGTTCAGCCCCGAGGGAGAAGCCTGGGAGCGGGGCGTAGCATACTGGAACGAGATCGCCTCGGGTGATGATGCGGAATATGACGACGTCTACGAGATCGCGGGTGAATCGATCGAGCCGATGGTCACATGGGGCATCAACCCCGGTCACTCGATCGGGATTTCACAGCCGCTCCCCGAGATTGGCAGCTTCGCGGGCGAGGACAGGAAGACCGTGGAACACGGCTATGATTTCATGGACTTGAGGCCCGGCGAGTCGATTCTGGGCACGAAGGTCGACGTCGCCTTCCTGGGTTCCTGCACGAATTCGAGAATCTCCGACTTGCGCGAGGGAGCGCGTCTGATAAAGGGCAACAAGGTGCACCCGGGCGTCAGGATGTTGGTGGTGCCGGGCTCCCAGCAGGTAAAGCAACAGGCCGAGGAAGAAGGATTGCACGAAATTTTCACCGAAGCAGGCGCGGAGTGGCGCGAAGCGGGGTGTTCGATGTGCCTGGGCATGAATCCGGATCAACTCGTGGGTGCCGAGCGAAGCATTTCTACCTCGAATCGCAATTTCATCGGGCGCCAGGGCAGCCCGCGCGGAAGAACGCACCTTGGCAGTCCGGCGGTCGTCGTCTCATCGGCGATTGCGGGCTGCATCGCGGACCCCAGAGAGATGGGAGAACAAGCATGAGCACGAAAAGAATCGAAAAAATCGTGGGCAAGGCCATTCCCATGCCCCGCGACGACATCGATACCGACAGGATCACGCCGGCCCGCTTTCTCAAGTCCATCACCTTCGAGGGCATCGAGAAGGCCCTGTTCTGCGATGAGCGCGAGAACACGCCCGATCATCCCGTCGACAACCCCGCTCACAAGGGGGCGAACATGATGTTCGTGGGCAAGAACTTCGGTTCCGGTTCCTCGCGCGAGCACGCACCGCAGGCGCTCAAGCGCTTCGGGGTCGACGTGCTCGTCGGCATATCCTTCGCGGAGATTTTTGCCGGAAACTGCTTCGCCATCGGGGTGCCGCTCGGCGTCGCGTCGGCGGAGGACGTGAACGAGCTGATTAGACAGGCGCAGGAAGAACCGGAGACGCGCTTCACCGTGGACATCGGAAATTCCACGGTAAGCTACGGCGATCGCGTGGTTCCCATCGATATCCAGGAGACGCGGAAGGCCGCCTTTTTGGCCGGCACGTGGGACATGCTCGCCAATTTACGGGGCAATCTACCCCAGGTCGAGGAGGTGGCCGCAAGCCTGCCGTACGTCACGAATTTCGAGAGCGAAGCGCAATAAGGAGAGGAGTTTTCAGTGAGTAGTTACCAGATAGCCGTATTGCCGGGCGACGGCATCGGCCAGGAGGTGGTGTCGCAGGCGCGCTCGGCCCTGGAGGCGGCGGGCGCTCGCTTCGGCGTGGGTTTCGCGTTCGAGGAAGGCCTTTGCGGCGGCGCGGCCTATGACGCGACGGGCGAACCCCTGCCCGAAGAAACCCTCGCCCTCTGCCGCAGGAGCGACGCCGGGCTGTTCGGCGCCGTGGGAGGTCCGCAGTGGGATGCGCTTCCGCGCGAGAAACGCCCCGAGCAGGCCATCCTGGGTTTGCGCAAAGAGCTGAACCTCTTCGCCAACCTGAGGCCCGCCGTCATGTTCGACCCTCTGCTGGAAGCTTCCTCCCTCAAGCCCGAGGTGGTGCGCGGCCTGGACCTCCTCGTCGTGCGCGAAGGCGTGAGCGGCATTTACTTCGGCCAGCCGAGGGGCATCGAACGCCTCTCTCCCGATGAGGAAAAAGCGGTCGACACGATGACGTACACCACGGGCGAGATTCGCCAAATCGTTCGCTTGGCGTTCGAGTTGGCGTCCGTGCGCGGGAAGAAACTCTGCTCGGTGGACAAGGAGAACGTGCTCGACAACGGCCGCCTGTGGCGGAAAGTCGCGGGAGAAGTCGCCGGGGAATTCCCGGAAGTCGAAACCAGCCACATGTACGTGGACAACGCGGCGATGCAGTTGGTTCGTGATCCGCTGCAGTTCGACGTCATCGTGACGGGCAACATGTTCGGCGACATCCTGAGCGATTGCGCCTCCATGCTCACGGGCTCCATCGGCATGCTCGCCTCGGCGAACGTAAACGAGACCGGTTTCGGCCTCTACGAGCCGGTGCACGGAACGGCGCCCGACATCGCCGGCCAGGACAAGGCGAACCCGATAGCGGCCATCATGTCGGCCGCCATGCTGTGCCGCTACTCGTTAAAGCGCGTGGACGTGGCCGAGGCCATCGAGGCGGCGGTAGCTGCGGCGCTGGATGAGGGCCTCAGAACGTCCGACATCCATACGCCCGGCGCGACGGCGGTGGGTTGCGCCGGGATGGGTGAGCGCATCGCCGCTCTGGCTGGAGGAAGGTAGTGATGCGCATCGCCGTCGCAGGCGCCACCGGCGCCGTGGGCCGGGAGATGCTCAAGATTCTGGGGGAGCGGAATTTTCCCGCCGATGAAGTCGTTTTGCTCGCGAGCGAGCGCAGCGTGGGCCGGAAAATCCCGTTTCGGAACTCGGAACTTACGGTAAGCCGGCTCACCAGGGATTCGTTCGATGGCGCGGACCTCGCGCTCTTCTCCTGCGGCGCGTCACGCTCGATCGAGTTTGCGCCCGCCGCCGTCAAGGCCGGTTCGGTGGTGGTGGATAATTCCAGCGCTTTCCGCATGGATGAGGATGTTCCCCTCGTAGTGCCGGAGGTGAACCCCGAAGCGCTGAAGGAGCACCGGGGAATCATCGCCAACCCGAACTGCTCCACCATCCAGCTCGTGGTCGCGCTCAAGCCCCTTCACGATGCCGCCCGCGTCAAGCGAGTCGTGGTGAGCACCTACCAGGCGGTGAGCGGTGCGGGGCAGGCCGCAATTGACGAAATGCGGGCGCAAATCGAGGGTGACTCGGCTGCTCCCAGGAAAATGCCCCACGAGATCGCCTTCAATTGCCTGCCCCACATCGACGTTTTTCTGGAGGGCGGATATACGAAAGAAGAGAAGAAGATGGTCGATGAGACGCGAAAGATTATGGGCGCGCCGAAGCTGGCCCTCAGCGCCACCTGCGTGCGGGTACCCGTTTTCAACGCGCACTCGGAATCGGTGAACGTGGAGTTTGAGGAGTCCGTTTCACCCGAGGAGGCGCGTGCGCTTCTGTCCCGCGCCCCGGGAGTGGATGTGGTGGACGACGTGGAATCATTCTCGTATCCCATGCCCAAGGACGCGGACGGCGAGGACCCGGTATATGTGGGCCGCATACGCCGGGATGATTCCCGGGAAAACACCCTCAACCTCTGGGTGGTGGCCGATAATCTGAGAAAAGGCGCTGCGCTTAACGCGGTGCAGATTGCCGAGGCGCTGATCGAGAAGGGAATGCTTCGAACCGCCCCGGTGAAGTGATGGTGAGCAAGGAATATCAAATTGGCTGAAGCGAAAATCGGGGTCATCGGCGGCAGCGGCCTCTACGAGATGGCGGAACTGGGCGATGTGGAAGAGCGCGCGCTCGATACGCCCTACGGCGCCCCCTCTGCCCCCTACGTTCTGGGGACGCTCTCCGGCAAGCGAATCGCGTTTCTGCCCAGGCACGGGCGGGGGCACGTATTTCTGCCGCATGAGATTCCTTTTCGGGCCAACATCCACGGATTCAAGCAGTTGGGCGTGGAATGGCTGATTTCCGTCAGCGCGGTGGGTAGTCTCAAAGAAGATATCCATCCGGGCGACATCGTGATTCCCGACCAGTTCATCGATCTCACCAAGACGCGCGTGGGCACATTTTTCGGCGATGGCGTCGTCGCCCACGTTTCGATGGCGGACCCGGTTTGCGGGGTTTTGAGCGGCATCCTGATGGGCGCGGCCGTTCGGGCGGGCGCGACGGCGCACGAGGGCGGGACGTACGTGTGCATGGAGGGGCCTCAGTTCAGCAGCCGGGCGGAGAGTTTCCGCTATCGCTCCTGGGGCGCATCGATCATCGGCATGACGAACATGCCCGAAGCCAAGCTCACGCGCGAGGCGGAGATGAGCTACGCCACCATCGCGCTGGCGACGGACTATGACTGCTGGCATGAGGAAGAAGAGGCGGTGAGCGTGGAGGCCGTGATCGCTCTCGTGAGGAGCAACGCGGCCCTTGCGCAAAAGATCATTAAAGAGGCGGCGCCCGAGATTGATGGCGACAGCCCCTTCGCAGGCTCTTTGGCGACGGCTCTCATGACTGACCCGGCACGCATGCCGAACGAGACCAAAGAGCGCCTGCATTATTTAATTGGAAAATACATATCGTGAACCGGTCCAAATCCGAAGAATTGTTCTCGCTTGCGCAAAATCGCATCCCGGGCGGCGTGGATTCCCCCGTCCGCGCGTTCCGGGGCGTCGGCGGCACGCCTTTTTTCGTTGCAAAAGGGGAAGGCGACAGGATCTGGGACGCGGACGGTAACGTCTATATCGACTACGTGCTCTCCTGGGGACCGTTGATTCTGGGCCACGCCCACCCACGCGTTGTGCGCGCCATTCAGGAGGCGGCAGCGTGCGGCACGAGTTTCGGCGCTCCAACGGCCCTCGAGACCGAATTGGCGGAATTGGTGAACGCGGCATACCCTTCCATGGAATTGTTGCGCTTCGTGAACTCGGGCACCGAAGCGACGATGTCGGCCATCCGCCTCGCGCGCGGGTTCACGGGCCGCGACGTGATCGTCAAGTTCGAGGGCTGCTACCACGGCCACGCCGACGGGCTGCTCGTCAAGGCGGGCAGCGGCGGCGCCACTCTGGGCGTGCCGGACAGCGGGGGCGTTCCGGAAGACTACGCGCGGAACACGGCGACGCTACCATTCAACGATGTCGAAGCTGTTCAGGATTTCTTCGCAAGGCGAGGAGCGGACGTGGCCGCCCTCATCACCGAACCCGTCGCGGGCAACATGGGGCTCATTCTTCCCGAAACCGGGTTCTTGGAAGTCTTGCGGGAGGAAACCGAAAAGGCGAGCGCCTTGCTCATTTTCGATGAGGTGATGACGGGGTTTCGGGTGGCAAGAGGAGGGGCTCAGGCCCTTTTCGGGGTCACGCCCGATTTGACGACCCTCGGCAAAGTGATCGGCGGCGGCATGCCCGTGGGCGCTTACGGGGGAAGGCGTGACGTGATGGAATGCGTCGCTCCCCTGGGTTCCGTCTATCAGGCGGGCACGCTATCGGGAAACCCCCTCGCCATGACGGCGGGAGTGGAGACGCTCAAAATCATTGAGGAACTAGGGTTGCCCGAAGCCTTGGAGGGGAGGGCCAAAGCGCTTTCTGATGGCATGGCGGAAGCTGCGCGGGCGGCTGGCGTCCCGCTCGCCGCCGCGTGTTGCGGGTCGATGTTCGGCGCGTTTTTTCAGGAAGGCCGGGTTCGCAATTTCACCGACGCCATGCGCTCGGATACCGACCGGTATGCCAAATTCTTTCATTCTATGCTAAAATGGGGTGTGGCATTCGCCCCGAGTCAGTTCGAAGTGGGGTTCATGTCTTCCGCCCATACGGATGAGAGTGTGGAGGCCACGCTGGTCGCCGCACGTGAGGCGTTCGCCGAGCTATAGCTCATAAAGCTCACGCGCCTCGGAACCTGAGCGCGATGCGAAAAACAGGACGATCATCCACCACGGGCCAATCACCGACGCCGAGACTCTTCTTCTGGATCTCTGCGGGTATCATCATCTTGTTGCTGGGTTCGGCATGGCTGGGCCAGGACGGGTATCTTGCCGTCATCGTGAACAAAGTACGGGTGTCAGAACTCAAAAAAGAGATCGCGGAAATCGAGGCGAAGAACAAGGAGTTGCGCTCTGAAATTCGCTCCTTGCGCTCCGATGAGCGGGCTATCGAGAAAATCGCGCGCGAAGACCTAGGTTTGGTAAAGAAAGGGGAAACCGTCTACGAGTTCATACCCTCGAAAAAATGATTTCCGGTTTTCGGCGCTTCGATATCAGGGGCGCTTCTTTTGTGTTTCCCCAAGAAACTCCCTCTCCTTGACAGAATGCTCATGCGGGAGTAGATAACACATATTGATGCGGGGTGGAGCAGTCTGGTAGCTCGTTGGGCTCATAACCCAAAGGTCGGAG
>JAPPHK010000167.1 GCA_028820795.1 Nitrospinota bacterium
AGGACCCTCAGTCGGGCACGGCGTTCACCACGAAGTCGCACTCCCGGGACATCCGATCGATCAGGTCCTCCTCCAGGGGGAGCGCGCTGCCACCCTTGCGGTAGTGCGTGAACGAGCCGATGGGATATTTCCCGCTTAAGCGCTCCTCCAGCCGGCGGAGCAGCTTGTCGGAGTTTGGTTTCGTGTTGTCGAGAAGGCCCAGGCGAACCCCTTCGACCACGGCGGGGCGTGCGGCCGGCCGAACTTTTTCCAGAGGGGGCGGTATTCCCGAAGGATCGAGGATCACCAGAGTCTTCCCCATCAAAGAATCCTCCCGGTAGTTGCGTTGATACGAGATATGAAGCCGGATCGCTATGTAAGGATAAGAGTAGAAGAATTATTCTATTTCTTTCTCTTAGTGTCAACAAACTCTCAAATTGACCCTGTGTCGAGTCGTTACGACCAGTCGAAATTCTTCAGAAACATACTGGAGCTTCGCACTGGCCGTTACGAAAGCTTGTCTAGATTTTCCAGGCTATTTGTAATTTGTCCATGGCTACAGCCAACAAATTTTCAGGTGATCGAGTGAAATTTTCCGCCATCGACGTTGATGGTTGCTCCCATGATGTAGATCGCGAGAACTGACACCAGAAACACCAGGAGCCCATCAACTTCATTGGAGATATCCGATTTGTTCAAGTAGCAAGGGAATGAGTCCGAGCAAAAAAATTCAATTAGTTTATTTCCTGCATCTCAATCCCTCGTACAGAGCGGACCTGCTCCGTCTCCGGCATTCGCCGCTCCATGGGTTGCACCGCCTCGTTCGTTCTCTCCGCGTCCCGTGGCCTGTCGCAAAACGCCTCGAGCGTCGCGAGGCGGCCTACGGGTTCGACGTCTGGCGCGGCTTGTTGACGCCCTGCCCGGGCGTGGCGCTCCCCGGGAGCGGTGAGATCTGGCACGCTGGTGCGCGCTGGAAGCTCGGCCCCGACTACGAGGTGAGGCCAGAAGCCATCCTCACCGAACCCGCTACCCACTAAACCCCCTAACGGGGCGACATATTCCGCGTATCAACGCGGTGCTCACAAAACCCAAAACAAAAAAAAAAACCCCCCCCCGGAGCAATCCGGCGGCGCATGGGTCTCCTCGTCCACGATACGGATACCGCTTCATGCTGCGCCGGAATGCGCAGGAAATGTAACGAATCCGCTTTCGTTTTGATTACATATCCCAAAAGGATAATTTCGATCGAGCTTGAGAATACTTTATATCTACAATAGTATCAATAGGTTATCTGGATTTCAGGACCGATGAAAACAGCCTGATGTATCGATATGGCGGAGAGGGAGGGATTCGAACCCTCGAGGCACCTTGTGGGCACCTATACGATTTCCAGTCGTACTCCTTAGGCCTCTCGGACACCTCTCCGCGGGGTGGGCCGTCTCGCAAGACCATAAACCGGCCATGCGTGGATTTGTATATCACGGACTGAGCCGGGCTGTCAGTCCGCCGTCTCCACCGCGCCTTGACATTTCGCAGCACTTTCCCGATGATACAGTCACGTCAGAAAGGAGGTGATCCTAATATGAAAATACACTGTAGGGACGAGGTGACCGGCGCCTAGGGGAGAGAGCCCTCGGGAGATTCCCACGGGTTTATCTTCGCCCAGGCGAATCCCCACCAGGTCACCGAACGATGGGAAACCCCGGTCCGGAAGGGCCGGGGTTTTTCACGTCACGTCATCCAAGAAACTTTCATCTTCCACGCCGTTTGTCTTCAAAGTATAAGGAGCAGGATTCGATGTCACAGACGAGTTGGACGGTCTATCTCTCGGGAGAAGTGCACACCGACTGGCGCGAGCGCATCACCGGTGGCGCGGAGAAAGCGGGGCTTCCGATCACCTTTCTCGCTCCCGTCACGGACCACGACGCGAGCGACGACTGCGGCGTGTCCATCCTCGGCGATGAGGAAAAACCGTTCTGGAAAGACCGCAAGGGCGCGGGCGTGAACGCCATCAGGACGCGGACGCTGATCGAGAAGGCGGACGTGGTGGTCGTTCGCTTCGGCGAGAAATACAGGCAGTGGAACGCCGCGTTCGACGCGGGCTACGCGGCGGCATTGGGAAAGGCCCTCATCACCCTGCATGAGGCGGGCCACACCCACGCACTCAAGGAAGTGGACGCCGCCGCCATGGCCGTGGCCGAAGAACCCGAACAGGTGGTGCGCATCCTCACCTACGCCATCAACGGAACGTTGTAGGGGTTGTTGAAACACCCCTTTCGGTTCGGTCGGGATACCACCTGTATGGGCCGCATATATGCGGTCCATGACGGGCGGCGAAAAAGGCCGGGTCGCATGTATGCGACCCCTACAGGTCGTTTCGATGGAGGAAGGAGGGATTCCCCTCACCGGCTCGGTTGGCCCAAAACGCCGTCATTCCGGCGAATGCCGGAATCCAGAGCAGACGGGGATACCGTATCGCAGGACGACTAAAAAAAACGAAAAAGCGAAAAGTCAATTACAAAAACAAAATCCCTGGATTCCGGCATGCGCCGGAATGACGAGCAAAACTGCACTCATCCGTAGAGGCGGCCCCACGTGGCCGCCCGTATCGGATATGTCCATCCGCGTGGTTGCGCTTTGCAGGGACAGGCGCGGGGGCATCGGATAGGTCACGATCTCGGACAGGCACAGGGGCCTGTCCCTACAAACCATCTACTTGCAGGCTCCCCATACGGGCTTTTCCAACAAACTCGTACGCCTTCCCTACATCCGAGATCACCTCTCCCTTGCCAGGACCTCGTAGACTTCCGGATTCACGAGGGTGGAGGGCCGATCGCCCCGGAAGTACGCGAGAACGCACTCTGTCGTGTGCCGGAGCGTGTTGCGTATCGCGTCCTCGCCCCGGCCACCTAGGTGGGGGGCGAGCACGGCGTTCTCGAGCGCGAATACGGGATGTTCATAATCGGGTGGCTCCTCGGGGAACACGTCGATCCCCGCGCCGCGGATGACGCCGTTTTGCAGGGCCTCCGCCACCGCGTCCAGGTCGAATACGGGCCCGCGCGAGGTGTTGAAGACGTAGGCGTCGGGCTTCATGAGGCTCAAGATTTCGCGGTTTATGATGTGCGTCGTCTCGGGCGTCAGGGGCACGTGGCAGGTCAGGTAGTCCGACTCCCGCGCCAGCTCTTCCAGGCTCACGAAGCGCACGCCCAACGCATTCGCCGTTTCCTCGTCGCGCACGATGTCATGGGCGATCACCTCCATGTCGAAGGCGACGGCCCGTTTCGCCACCTGCTTGCCGATGTTCCCGAATCCCAGTATCCCCATCGTCATCCCGTTCAGGGGGCGCATGGGCGGCTGTATCTCCCGCCAGAGGCCCTTTCGGATATTCGCGTCCAGCCAGCCAATGCGTCGGACCGCGCAGAGCAGCATGCCGAAGAGATGCTCCGCCACGGACTGTGAGTTCTGCCCCGCCGAGTTCGCGACGAGTATGCCCCGCTCGGTGGCCGCCGAAATGTCGACGTTGTTCAAGCCCACGCCCGCGCGCACGATGATTTTCACGCCGGGCGCGTTATCCATCACCTTGGCCGTATAAGGCTCCGCCCCCGCGATGACGGCCGTGACGCCCGGCAGGGCCGCGATGACGTCTTCTTCGGGCATGTAGCCACGGCACTCGTCGAGCCACACCTCCAGCCCCTCTTCCACCAGGGGCTGGAACATTTCCATCGGGTCATCGAAATTCAGGATAAAGGGGGTTCCCACCCATACCACGGGTTTATCGCTCATCCGCGTTCATCTCCATTCCATTCGTTCTCGGCCGTGTCCAAAAAACACAAGAATCAGGGTTTATCTTCCCCGCCAGACGGGTTTTCTCTTCTCCCTGAAGGCGAGAATGCCCTCTTTCGAATCCTCGGTGTGCAGGATGCGGTCCGCCACGTCGCGCGACATGTATACCCTGTCGCGATAGCCCAGATCCTCGCCCCGGCGCGCCGCCTCCTTGATGGCGCAAACCGCCATGGGCGCCGCTTCCAGGATTTCCTGCGCATAGCGCACAGCCGTTTCGAGAAGCTCCTCGTGCGGCACCACCTCGGTGGCTATCCCTAAGCGAAGGCACTCCTCGGCGGGGATGAACTTGCCGCGCATCAGGTAGCTCATCGCCTGCGTCCAGGGAATCGCGTGCGCGCACATGGCGGGGCCGCTCACCGAGGATATCCCCCGTAACACCTGGGGCCAGCCCATGGAGCCGCGCTCCGAAAAAATGAGGATGTCGGAGTTCAGCGCGAAGCCCGCCCCCTGGGCAAGGCAGGGCCCGTTGATGGCGCAGATGATCGGCTTGTAGAGGTAGCGCAGATAGAGATAAAGCTCATCGTTCGACATCACCCGGGCGTCGCTCTCGGGCATCTTCTCCACGATGTCCTTGCCCGAGCAGAAAACGTCGCCCGCCGCCGTGATGATGGCCACCCAGACGTCCGCGTTGTGCTTGATGTCGGCGTAGGCGTCCTGTACCTCCTTGCGCATGGCGTAGTTGATGGCGTTTTTCTTCTCGGGGCGGTTCAGGGTGAGATACGCGACGTGGTTTTTCACTTCATACGTGGTTGCTTCTCGATTCGCCATGGCCGGGCTTCCTTTTTCTGATGGATGCGGGAGCGGTGCAATCGCTCCGTGAAATCATCGCGGGTCGAAGCGGCCATTGTAGCGAAATCCGCCGGAGCGCGCTCCTGCGCGCGGAAATTTCCTTACACCTGAACTTGTGAGAAACTCACCCCATCGTTCAAAGCACATCCACCGAACCGATAGGAGAAGCCACATGCGCGTCGTCGACGTCATCGCCGGAATCCTGAAGCGCGAAGGGGTGAGGCACCTCAAATGCTATCCCACCACCGTCCAGATCGAGGCGGCCGCCGCGGTCGGCATCCGGCCCATCGTCTGCCGCCAGGAGCGCGTTGGGGTGGGCATCGCGGACGGCTTCGCCCGTGTCACCAACGGCGCGGCACCCTCTGTGTTCACCATGCAGTACGGGCCGGGGGCGGAAAACGCCTTTCCGGGCATCTCCACCGCGTATTCGGACTCCACGCCCATGCTGCTGCTCCCGCTGGGCCACGCCAGGGGGCGCGACCGCGTGTTCCCCATGTTCAGTTCCGTCGACTCCTACGCCTCGGTAACGAAATCAGCCGAACAGATCAACGTGCCAGAACGCACCGCGGACGCCATGCGCCGCGCCGTGCACGCACTCAAGAACGGACGCCCCGGTCCCGTGCTCGTGGAGTTGCCCGAAGACATCGCGGGCGCGGAAGTCCCAGACGATATGCTCGGCGGCTACAAGCCCGTGAAGCGGACGCGCGCCCAGGCAGACCCGCAGGACGTCGAGAGCGCCGCCGATGCGCTGCTGGACGCCGAGCGCCCGGTGATCCTCGCGGGCGCGGGCGTGCTCTACGCCGAGGCGACGGATGAGCTGCGCGAGTTGGCGGAACTCCTCCAGATTCCTGTGATGACCACCATGGAGGGCAAGAGTGCCATCTCGGAGGCAAACCATCCCTTGGCTCTCGGCGTCGGCTCGAGCGTCATGAGCGGCCCCGCCTATCATTTCCTGAAAGACGCGGACCTCGTGTTCGCCGTCGGCACGAGCCTCACCGACCACGGCCTCGCCACGCGCGTGCCCGGCGGAAAGACCATCGTCCACGCGACGAACGACCCCGTCGACTTGAACAAGAGCTACGCCGCCGATCATCCCGTGCTCGGGGACGCGAAGCTCGTGCTGCGCCAGTTCATCGACTGCTGCGCGGAGCGGGTGAAGAATGCGGACAGAAGCGGACGCGAGGGAGTGCAGGAGCAGGTTGCGAAGACGCGTAAGGCCTGGCTGGATGATTGGGCGCCCAAGCTCGCATCTGATGAGGTGCCCATCAACCCCTACCGCGTGATCCGGGAGTTGATGCAGAACGTGCCGCCCGCAGAGGCCATCGCCACACATGATTCGGGGAATCCGCGATACGAGATGCTACCCATGTATCTTTGCGACATGCCGAGGTCATATCTCGGCTGGGGGAAATCCCACCAACTCGGCACGGGGCTCGGTCTCGCCATGGGCGCCAAGCTGGCCGCGCCCGACAAGTTCTGCGTGAACTTCATGGGCGATGCGGCGTTCGGCATGACGGGGCTCGATTTCGAGACCGCCGTGCGCGAGAACCTCCCCATATGTACGGTGGTGCTCAAAAACTCCACCATGGCGGTGGAGACCAACCACATGGCGCTCTCACACGAAAAATACGGCACGCGCGACGTGGGCGGCGAATACGCCGACATCGCCAGAGCGCTCGGCGGCTGGGCGAAGCGCGTGGAGGAGCCGAATAAGGTAGGCCCGGCCTTCCTCGAAGCGAGGCGCGTGACCGAAGAGGGAACGCCTGCGCTACTCGAATTCATCACGAGCGAGGAGATGGGCTACTCCCACGCCCGCCCGTTCGGGTAGACCGGCCTATACCTCGACGACGATCTTGCCCATCTGCTGGTTCGATTCCATATACCTGTACGCCCCCGCCGTATCGTCGAGCGGGAACGTCCTGGCGATGATGGGCCTGAGCGCGCCCGATTCGAGGCCCTCATAGATGAATTTCTTGCCCCGTTCCCTTTTTTCCGGAAACTTCGTGATCTCCATGATCGTATAGCACCGGAAGGTCAGCCCTTTCCGGAGAGCCGGGAACAGGGGTATCACCGCATCTTCGGGCGAGAGTCGGCCATAGAGGAAAATCGAGCCCTGGTATGCGGTCGAATCCGCGAGTTTCGGCAGCGTAGACCCGACGACGGGGTCGAAGACGACGTCGGCGCCAGCGCCACCCGTGATGTCCATCACCGCCTCCGCCAAATCCTCCTCATCCGTCACGATGACACGGTGCGCGCCGATGTTCAGGAGAAAATCCTTCTTGCCCGCTCCGCGCGTCGTGGCGATCACGCGCGCGCCCACGGATTTCGCAATCTGTATCGCCGCGACGCCCACGCTGCTGCTCGCCGCGGTGAGCAGGACGGTGTCCCCCTCCTTCACGTTTCCGAATTCGATGAGCGCGCCGTAAGCGGTGAAATACTGCATCCAGATGGCGGCGCCCTCGGCGGGCGTCATTTTGTCGGGATAGCGGGCGGCGGCGAAGGCCGGCACGACCGCCTGCTCGCCACACACCCCGTGCTCCACCATCGAGAAGCAAGGAATCGTGCTCACGCGATCCCCCACCGCCAGGTCCTCCACGCCCGGGCCCACGGCGTCTATCGCCCCGCATGCCTCGTAGCCGATGCGAGAAGGAAACACCGGCTTGTCGTGGTAGCGGCCATGGCGAAAGAGAATCTCCGCCCGGTTGAGTCCTATCGCCTCAACTTTGATGCGCACCTCGCCCTCCGCAGGCTCAAGCTCCGCAACCTCCGCCACGCGGAGCACGTCCGCGCCGCCCAACTCGTCGAACAAAACGGCTTTCGGCATTCCCTCATCCTCCTTCGCTGTCGCTCAAAGAGCGGGCCCGACGGGCCACTCGATTACCGTCACCCCCAGAAACCAGAGGGGTTCTATCCTGTATATCCAAAGATTCGCTTCGGTGTCTCCGCTGAGAGCGGCGGCGGAAATCCACATTCTGATCTCGTTGCCCCCGTTCCCGCCCTCATCTATTTTGGCCTGCGGCCACTTGGAGAGACCCTTGGCGTCCGCGCGGCGAAGCATGTCGATCACCTCGCGGTCCCACGCTTCGTCGATATTGCCCAGTTCGGGGGTCCCGATCCAGTGCGAGGGCGCGCCCGTCGCCACGACGGCCACGCGCTCTAAGCCCGCATATTCTTCCAGCAACCGCCTGAGCGAGACGCCGAGACCGTATGCTCTCTCAGCGGGTGGCAGGGGCGGGGCCACCGTGTTTTGAAGAACCGGAACGACGGGAAGACCCGTATCGCCCATCAGGGCCAGTGGCGAGACGAAGGAATGATCGAGCGTCAGTTCCCGGCACAACAAGGGGTCGAAGCCGCTCGCCAAAAGCCCGCGCGCAAGGTGAGACGCCAGCGCCTCTGCGCCCTCGTAAACATCCGGCGGCAGAAAAGGCTCGGTCTCCACCGGACCGAACCGGGGGCCCGCGCCGATAGCAAGGGCGGGGTATCTGTCCATGGAAAAGGCGTGCAGATGGTCGTTTCCCAGCAGTACCATCGCCTCCGCACCCCTCTCCACGATTTCCCGCGCCATCCTGCGGTAGGCGGAGAACACCTCTTCCCGCACCTCCTCGGCGGGCGCGTCGCGCCGCAGCAGGAAAAGAGGCGTATGGCTGGCCGCGAAGGCGCCCACGATCTCCGCCAAGCTATATCTCCCCCTCATCGTGGCGCGGATAGGAAAGACCCGCCAGCGCCGCCCTGTAATCCGCATCCGAAACGCCTGCGCGCATCTGCAGCACGCGCAGCAGGTAGGGGTTCGCGCCGAAGGTCCACAGCGCGCGCACGTCGGAATCGCGCACCGCCGCGAGCTCCGCGTCCGTGACGTCGTAGCCGCGCGCGAACCCGTGCGGGTCGCGCAGGAACGCCTCGCGCTTGTGGAGCGGCTGGATGTCGTGGATCAAGCGGTTCAGGGCCAATTTCGACATGGGGGAAGCCTACAGCAGAAACCCGTGAAAATAAACGGGAATTACATCCGAATCTCGACCGCGGGGCAGGAGGGTCTGGACCAGAGGGGAATGATGGAATCACTACCCCCCGGGGGCTGTCGAATCTCCCGGCTTCGGCGGCATGGAGGCTCACGCGGCGGCCTGCTGGGCCTCCCTGCGGGCAGTTGCGGGCAAATGCGGGCTCAAACCCGATTGATGAATGAGGGTTTGACCCGACCGAGGAGGGAGGGTTTGCGGCGTGATGCGGTGCGAGAGGAAATGCGGGCAGATGCGGGCAATTGCGCGGGGGAAGCGAAAAACTTTTTTTGCGCTGAATCTGAGTGCAAGGCACTCATATATATAATACAAGTCGTTTTATTACAACGAGTTGTGTTGTTTTTCCGCGGTAGTTTTTTACCGAAAAACCCCGTGAATTTATCGATATTTATCGAATTTTTTGGTATTTTACGGAAATTCCCGGCGCGTCCCTCGCGCTCCGTCTCCAGGCGCGAAAGATAAAACCCGACCAATGCGGGAGGGTTTATTCCGATCGCCGGGAGAGGGATTGCCGGTCGAACGGAGCCGGCCGGTCTTCCCCGGTCGGGGGCGGGCCGCCGCTTTCCCTTTCTTGCATGACCCGTTTCCATGAGAACGTCTCCTCTGCGCCGCGCGCGGGAGATTCTGCCGCACCCCGGTGCGGGGCGGTAACCGCAAATGCGGGGAAATGCGGGGTCGATTCCGACCGATGAGGAAGGAATCGACCGACCGATGAGGAAGGAATCGACCGACCGATGAGGAAGGAATCGAGCGAAGAGCGAGGAATTCTTCCGGGCGGGGCGGGATTTTCAACAACCACGCCTTGGCCGGAATGGACTCTCAAGGAGGTGTTGAAAAAGTCCCCTATTTAAGGGGCAGAGGGAACGCCCCCATTCAACTGGAAAAGCACCCCCCTGCCCCCCTTATTAGTGGGGTAAAGGCGAAGTGGGGTAAAGGCGACACCCCCCGACGAGGAGGTGCAAGAAAAGACCCCCTAAGGTGTTCTTGCCCTCAATCGAGAGTGTTCACCGTCATTCCGGCGCATGCCGGAATCCAGAGCAGACGGGGATACCGAATCGCAGGACGACCAGGAAAAACAATAAAGCGAAAAGATAAATACAAATACAAAGTCCCTGGATTCCGCATTCTCTTCCTCATCGGGCGAGAATGATTGCCGGAATGACGATCAAAACCGCACCACATCTTGTAGTGGCGGCCCCTCCTCGGGGCTGTCCCACAGGTCGCGACCTGTCCCTACTGGATTCCGCAGCCCTTCCTTCCTAAGTCGGGACTGACGCCGGAACGACGGCGGTAGCCAATTCCAAACGAGGGGGGTACTTTTCCAACAGTCCCGAGACGCGGAGCGTCGTTCGATGGCGCATACGTCCACAGGTTCGTCATCGCTGGCCGGTTCGTCCCGCACAACGGTATAATCCCGCCATCTCATCGAACAAGGGGAACGACATGGAATGCACGCCGGACCCGGCTCTTCCGCCGGGACGCGGGAAACCGGGCAAGGAGATGACCCCCGAGGAAGCGAACGGCTTCAAACTCCTGGGCCACTGCGATTTCGGCGGCCGCAACAAGGGCGACGTCATGCAGCTTCTCGTGAAGGACGACTTCATACTCTGCGGCCACGTGGGCATGTCGGGCGCGGGCACGAGCATCATCGACGCCTCGAACCCCCGGAAGCCCAGGGTCGTGAACCAGATTCCCGCCCCGCGCAACACGCACAACAACAAGCTCCAGATCGTGGGCGACATCATGGTCGTGAACAACGAGCAGTTCGGCGGGCGCGGCCCCGATTTCGAACCCTTCAAGGCGGGTATCGACATCTACGACGTATCGAACCTGCCCGAACTCCGCCCGCTGGGCTATTTCCACACGGGCGGGCGCGGGGTGCACCGGTTCTGGTTCGGCGACGGCCGCTACGCCTTCCTCACCGCTGGGGACGATGAATACATCGATCAGTTCCTGAAGATCATTGATCTCAAAGACCCCACGCGCCCCAAAGAGGTGGGCCGCTGGGCGATGCCGGGCATGCGGAACGATGAAGAGCGCGACTGGTACCAGATGGGCCAGTTCCGCTTCAAGAAAAACAGGAAAGGCGAATACATCCCGCTCGGCGGCGAAGTGCCCGAGGGGATGAAGAAAAAGCGCGCCTGCGTGCACATGTCCATGAACGTGGGCGAGAGGTGCTACGGCGCGTGGTGGGATTCGGGCTTCATCATCCTGGACATCGCCGACATCACGAACCCCGCGCTCGTAAGCCACACCCAGTGGCCGCCCGAGGAGAGTTCGGCCACGCACTCCGTGCTGCCGCTTCCGGAGCGGAACATCTGCATCGTCTCGGATGAATGCACGGCCGAGGACATGGAGGACATCCCCAAGCAAATCCGCGTGATGGACATATCGGATGAGAAAAACCCGAAGGTGCTCTCCACCTTCCCCCACCCCGAGGGGGATTACGCCGAGCGCGGCGGACGCTCCGGCCCGCACAACCTGCACGAGAACCGCCCCGATTCGCTGATCGACCCCAACCGGGTTTACATGACGTGGTTCAACGGCGGCCTGCGCGTATTCGACATCGAAGATCCGCTGAGTCCCAAAGAAGTCGCCCACTACGTGCCCGAAACGCCCCGGCGCGACCCCATCCGCCCCCTGTGGGGGAGAGACTATGAACTCCTGCAGGTACAGGTGGACGACGTCTACATGGCCGCCGACGGCCGCGCCTACATCAGCGAACGCCTGGGAGCCGGCGTGTGGATACTCGAGTCTGATTTTTAGGGGGGGTCGAAAAAACCCGTCATGTGAAAAGTGTAGGCGGTGCATTCGCCGCTTTTGCGCGCCATGCTCCCTGGTCCCGAACAGGTCCGACGACCGCTTCGAGTGTAATCAGGAGTTCTACCAGCCGTAGGAGCCAAACTATGTAGCATCGCACGTTCCTGGTGGTGCGGATGCGTTCCTGTGAACATCCCGAACTGTTGCGACAAAGCGCAGAATGCAGATAACATCGACAATCATCAATTCTGGACTTGCCCGGTTCGTTTGCGTTTACCGAGAAGGGGGATTTTTGATGAGGATTGCTTTGGCGGCAGCCGCCGCTTATGTGGTGCTGGCGGTGATGATATCTCATGCCGGACCCCTTGCGCCGGCCCCGCAGGTGGTCGCCCAATATGACCGCGAGTTCATCGAGCGCTCAGGTGCTCAGACGATTGAGGAGCTGTTGGACACCGGCATCATCCGCTACTTTTTCACCGGGGGACGAGATCTGCTCGTCCTGGTGAACGGCAGACCCTACGCCACCACCGGACAGAATCTGGATTCCCTGCCGCTCTCGGCTGTGGAGCGCATCGAGGTTCTGAGAGGCGAGAGTCTGAGCACGCTGGGCGGCCACGCCGCCATAAACGGCGCGTTCAATATCGTACTCAGAAAGGACCTGGACGGCTTCGAGGCGCGTACGGTTACGAGGATGCCGAGCCGGGACGGTGGTGACGGCTTACAAGGCAGTGTCTTCTGGGGCGGCGCGGTCGGCAAGGGAGGACGCATGACCTTCGGTGTCGACATACTGGACCGTCAGGAAATCCTCGGCAAGAACCGGGAACACAGCCGCTCCGAGTGGATCGAGGGTGGCAGTTTCAGCCAGGCCAAGAATGTCAGCGTCGGCGGCAACACCGTTTATGTCTCCCAGGTAGACGACCAGGGAGAATTTGCCGGCTTGAGGTCAGTTCCACTGGGGGACTGCGACCCGGCGCTAGGCTATGTCGGCCCGCTCAGCAATCCGCCCGGCATCCGCACGGGCGACAAGGGCTGTGGTTTCGCCTATGGAAACTTCTGGTGGGACACATCCAGCTATGATCAGAAGAGCGCCGTCCTGAACCTGGAGCATCCGCTCGGAGAGGACGCCGAACTCCATCTGGACGCGAACATCAGGCAGGGACGCAGGGCGTTCCGCTACGCGCCGTCGATCGACGTGTTTTCCTTTACGCCGAACGAGAGGTTGCTGGATGAGCTCAGGAGAGCGGCCGGCCCCGACTTCCAGTTGGGAGAAAACGACGAGTTCGTCGTGGGGCACCGCTTTATCGGCCACGGCAACCGTGACTGGGTGACGGATATCGAGGAATACAACGTTTCCGCAAGCATCGAGGGCCGTCTGGCTGAAGGTCTCGGCTATGACGTGCGCGTCAGCGCCTCCCGGCTGGAGCATTCCGTGTCCGGCGACACCTTCGTGCATGCCGGCAAGATCAGGGAAGAGATCGCGAGCGGGCGTTACAACCTCGTGAACCCGCTGGACCCGCGCAATTCAGCGGCGATCGAGAACAGCAGCCTGCGGGAGGAGGACGATTCCAGTTCGGAGTATCTCCGCGCCCGGCTGGCGCTGGAGGGCTCGGGCTTCGCTATCGGCGGACGCAAAACGTCATGGACCGCAGGGGTCGAACTGGAGAGCGTGGACGTGCAGCGCCTCCTGGTCTTCCGGGACAGGGAAGGCCATACCCATAAAGTGACCGAGGTGCTCGGTTCCGGAGGAACCAGCTATGCCGGCAAGCGCGAGGTCGCCGCGGCCTTTGCGGAGATGTCCCTGCCGCTGGCCGACAAACTGGAAATCAGGGTCGGGGGACGCGGCGATGAATACGACGATATCGGCGGATTGGGTTCATGGCGCCTCGGGGCCGAATACCGGCTGAGCGACATCGTCACGCTGCGCGGCTCGTGGAGCGCGGGCGAGACGTCGCCCTCGATGAAGCATATCTACAGCGACGCGGCGCAGGACCACCCTTTTATCGTTTGCGACCCCGGGAGCGGACCGCCGCCCCGCAAATGCGATAGCCCGAACTTCCGGCAGGTGACGCGCGAGACAAGCGGCAATACGGGTCTCGATCCCTCGGGTTCCGAGATGCTCTCTATCGGCGCCGAGGCCCGCAAAGGGCCGTTCTATCTCGTCGCGGACTGGTATCGGCTCACGACATCCGACCTCTCGGGGCAGAACAGCGCCACCTGGGCTATGTTGAACCTGCAGGAATGCCAGGGCGGCAACCGGAAGGACTGCATCGAGCGCATCGGCGGCGACATCACCATACACGACAGCTTTGCGAACGTTGTGGATACCGAGATTTCGGGCGTGAATTTCCGGTACGGCGCGCGCAGGAGAATGGATTGGGGCGTTATCGGGGTGCGCGGGTTCTGGCGGCACGTCAGCAGCTCCGAACAGCATATCGCGGGCGAAAAGCAGCGGTATCCCCTCCCCCGGGATGCCGTGCGCGTCGAAGTCTCGGCCGGGCGCGGCAATCTCACCGCTTTGTGGTCCACGAACTACCGCTCCGAAATCGAGAGTCAGTCGGGCGAAGGGAGGTTCAAGTCCTGGACCGGCCACGATGTGACGCTCGACTGGAAGCGCCCGCTGGGGCTGGAAAACCTGCGGGTGACCGCGGGCGTGTACAACGTAACCGACGCCAAACTCTCGACGCATACAGCCAACCCCTCCGATGTGGACGGGCCCACCGCGGCCGGTTGGGGCCGCACCTTTTTCCTCACCCTCAACATGCGGTTCTGAGAGTCCGTTTGAGAATGTTCAGGGAAAGAGGATGGAGCGGAAACAGTGCCGTGGATATTTCCTGCGGGTTCTGCGAGCAGGCGCCCTTGACGTAGGGTGGCCTGCCAACTGTGTAGTGGTCCCTTCAGGCGGTCATGTATGAGGCGCCGGCTTCGCTGAGTTCCAGGGAAGTCGCCCACTACGTGCCCGAAACGCCCAAACGCGACCCCATCCGTCCCCTGTGGGGGAGAGACTACGAACTCCTGCAGGTCCAGGTGGACGACGTCTACA
>JAPPHK010000147.1 GCA_028820795.1 Nitrospinota bacterium
AGCATGGAATCGGTATGTGCAGGTTATGCGAATCGAGTCCGAGGAGCAAGCGCGAATCCCGAGCGCGTGTTGCAAGCCTGCCCGATGAAATGAGATTGCGTAAACAAACGAACGGGTCGAAAACGGCGGGATTCAGGAACGGAAAACGCATTGCCGGCAAGTCATATCACCTTCCGGAGAACCGCTCCATGAGCCTGCGCGACTCCCTCGCCAGTTCGGCGACCAGTTCGGCGGCGGGCCGTTGCCGGATGAGCCCGACTCCCTGCCCCGCCCACATCGCCATGAAATCGGGATTGTCCTGCTCGGCGGCCGCCTTGCGCAGTTCGCCCGAGAGAGAATAGTGCGCGGAATAAGGCAGCAGCGGCTCTTCCAGCGCTTCCACCTCGCGGATGTAGCGGTTGCGAATCCCGCGCGCCGCCCGGCCCGACATGGCCTCCGTCACCACGGTGTCTTCCGCTTCCGCGCGAAGCAGCGACGCACGCCACGCCCCGGCGACCGGGGCTTCCGGACAACCCAGGAACGCCGTGCCCATCTGCACGGCCGACGCCCCCAGAACCAGGCAGGCCACAAGCCCCCGGGCGTCCATGACGCCACCTGCGGCGATTACCGGTAGATCCACGGCGTCCACTATCCTCGGCACGAGCGCGAGGGTCCCGATGAGGGCCTGGCGGTAATCGCCCGCAAAAGTTCCCCGGTGGCCGCCGGCCTCGGAGCCCTGCGCGATAATCGCGTCGACGCCGGCCGCCTCCAGCCGTCTGGCCTCGGCGACGGTCGTCGCGGAACACAGCACCTTCGCACCCGATTCCCGGGCTTTCTCGAGGAGGGCGGGCTCGACGCCGAAATGAAAACTGATCACCGGAACCCGCCTCTCGAGCAAGACTTCGAGTTGCTCGCGTGCGGGGCCGTACATCCCTTTCGGTTCGGGGATTTCTCCCAGTCCCATCTCGGCATGAAATTCCTCGAGCCGCCGCATCAGTCCGGCCCCGGGCCGCTTGCTCCGGTCGAACCCTTCGGTTTGAGGCGAGAAGAGGTTCACGTTGAACGGGCGGTCCGTGCGCTGCCTGATTTCGTGCACCACCGCGCCCAGCCGTTCGGGATTCGTTCCGGCGGCCCCGAGCCCCCCCAGAGCGCCTGCGGAGCTCACCGCCGCCGCGAGCTCTGCGTTGGTGGCGCTGGCCATGGGAGCCAGTATGATGGGGTGCTCCACCCCCAGCAGGTCCAGTATTTTCCGATCGGGCCACATATTCCGTTCTCCCTGGATAAAGGCATGAGCCGCCGTGCTAACTCCACCTTTATATTCCCTCCATTATCATTCCGGCAAATGCGCGCTTTCGAATTCACTCCCCGCTTTTCGTCATTACACCCCCTTGCGGGTCAAACGCGACTGAGGAAGGAGCGTTTGACGCGATGAAAGAATGAGCAATTGACGCCACCAAGGAGGGGTCGGGCATCCCGAGGGTAATGCCCGATGAAAAAGTCCCCGGACAAAGGGGTTGGGGGTCGGACGCGATTGAGGAATGAGGGTTCGACCCGACCGAGGACGGAGGGTTCACGGCGAAGGGATGGGAAGGCTCTTTTCTGCGTCCTGAGCAACCCGCCATATCACCCTCACCCTGAGTAGCCGCCGAAGGTGAAACGCGACTGAGAAAGGAGCGTTTGTATCGAAGGGCGAGGGGAGTCGAACGCCTCGCGCCGGGCGAGAGGGCATCCTTCGATACGCGGTTTCACCGCTACTCAGGATGAGGCAGAAGGGGACTTTTTCAACTCCCCCAAGACGGGAATGATTGCGGAATCCAGAGCAGATGAGATGGGTGCCGCCTGCCGCCCCGGTTTGAGATCACAATTTGTGATCTCAAGGGAACGAAGGTCTTGTAGGGGCGGACCGATGTGTCCGCCCGCATCCGTACGACCTCCCCGCCTTCATTCCGGCCTTGAGCCGGAATCCATTTGCGGGTGCGGGTGAATAGGCGGCGGCGTTTCATTCCCCGACGATGCGCGGGGACCATGACGAAAGGCAAAAGGCGTAAAAATGGATTCCGTCGAATCCTCCCTCCCCGGTCGGGTCCGACACCGGAATGACGGTGAACATTCTCGATGAGTGGACAACGACTCCATCTGTGGACTTTTTCAACAGCCCCTCATCAGTCGGTACTGATGCCGGAATGACGGACGGGCGCTATTTCAGGTTCAGACAAATATGTCCGTCGCCTATGCGTAATGCCCATACCACTCAGGAGGATTTCTTGCGAGCGATGAACGCGTCGAAATCAAACGGCGTCGCCCGGCCGGACCCCTCGCCTTCGATGAGCGCCTCGCGCAGGGCCTTTACCTTGGCTTCGTGTTCCTCGCGCAGTATCTCGCCCGGATGCACCGGCCTCATGGCGTTTTTCGCGTTCATCGGCCTGTTCCCTCAATGGTAGTCCACAATCTCCACGTCATGCGGTTTTTTTCATGGCAACTTTTCACTAACGGGCATCTGCTAATTTCGCTCCAGGTTGCGGGGCAGGTCCATCGCATCGTGCAGCAAACGAAGCACGTCTATCTGGAGTGGCTCGCCCACGCCGCTCACACGATACAGTACGAAGTGACGTCCTCTTCGTCCTCCTCTGGCGACATGAAGCGTCATCAGCCCCTCTGCTATCTCGTCGCGCCGCCTCGCCCCGGCCACGTCCGGCCCTTCCATGAGCGCCTCAATGGCTTCGTTCAAGGTATCGGCATAGATGCGCGCCTGTGCATCACCGAATCGCTCGGAGGTCCAGTGCAGGATGTTTTGGAAATCGGTTTCGGCGGGCCTCGTGAGTCGGACCCGCCAATAGCGGCGATCCGCCACCCCTACGCCTCGGCGGCTGGGTCTGTGATGGCGTCCTCGGCCAGTTTTGAGAGATGATTGCGAAGCGATTCCGGCTCATCGAAGGTTCGGAACCGCCCCTCCTCGATGTCGGCGATCCCGACGTCGGCGGCTTCACGCAGGGCTTGCAGGCGAGCCTCATCCTCCGCCGCCTGGCGCTCCAGCAAGCGGATCCCCTCACGCAGCACCTCACCGGCGTCGCGGTATCGACCGGACGCCACCAGA
Organism: Nitrospinota bacterium; assembly: GCA_028820795.1. Classification (GTDB taxonomy): domain Bacteria; phylum UBA8248; class UBA8248; order UBA8248; family UBA8248; genus Bin107. The sequence goes on from JAPPHK010000147.1 coordinate 3,074, forward strand.
TTCCCGATCATTTCTTCCTGGTGCGGCGTCAGGTCGACCTTGAGCGTCGGCATGGCGAAGCTCCTTTTACGGAATAGGCGCTATCAGGTTAAGCGAAACGCCTCCGGGGGGCAAGCGCGATTTTCCGGCAAACCGCTTCATTTACTTTCGCCGCGCAGAACGCTTGAAAGCATGGCGACGCCCTGCTCGGTGAACGCATAAGGAGGATACCGCCTGCCGCCCCGGTTTGAGGTCACAAATTGTGATCTCAAGGGAACGAGGGCCTTGTAGGGGCGGACCGATGTGTCCGCCCGCATCCGTACGACCTCCCCGTCGTCATTCCGGCCTTGAGCCGGAATCCATTTGCAAGTGCGGGTGTATAAGCGACGGCGTTTCATTCCCCGCCGATACGAGGGGACCCTGACGAAAGGAAAAAGACGTAAAAATGGATTTCGGTGTCGAATCCTCCCTCCCCGGTCGGGTCCGACACCGGAATGACGGTTCTCTGTAATCAGTTCGGAATAAAAACGTGAATTTGTGTAGGGGCAGGCTCCTGCGCCTGTCTGCCATTCGTGAATGGTTCTTAGTCCGGTCGCTATACTACCATTCGATAGCAGCCTTCATGGACAGACAGTTGCATGGTCATGTATCTGAACTGGATTCCAAACTTTACCGGTTTCCGGCAGTTGAATTCCCGTATCATGGAACTCTCCGTGGAACCCCGGAAGGTTAATTTCCGCCTGGAATTCACCTCCGCCGATGATCTTGTACTCCGGGACTGCTTCATTGCTCACGCCAAGGAACTGGCCCCATAGCTCCGCGTTTTCCGTGCGGCTGGCCCGGCAACGCTCCAGCATGTAAGACGCCACCAGCACCGCGACTAAATGTGGATATGTTGTGTGACCGAAATGGACTCGCTCCATGTCCCTCGACCGCTCGTTCCTCTTGATGTCGACATGGGCGGCTTCCTTGTTGGCAACGTACTTGAGCGTGTCGCCCAGACTGTACACGCGCTGATCAACTTGGAATAGCCTCTGTCTCAGCCATTTTTTTAGTGTCAATGGTTGTTCTTCGGCATCGAACAACGGCTTTAGGACCCACAGTTTTTTCTCTGATTCGAAATGCAAACCGTGCAATGGATGGACTGCCAAGTTCCAAGTACGCTCTGCCATCAGCGCTAAATGCGGTCCATCTACTGCCCCTGGAGCGACTCGCATTGTGACGGAATTCTCGTAGACATCACCGGTCAAGCCGCCCCTGTCCCGCAGCGGCTGGAATCTAGGCCCCTTGAGTACGTGGTGAACCAACGGCGTACCGTCCAACAGAAGCTTGCGCAACTCGACCGAGACCTTCCGACCCGCACTCCGTAAGTAGTCCACCGACATGGACACGTCGGGCCGGAATTCCAGGACATCACGTAAATCGTCCATGGAGTCCCGGAACGAACGCAAAGCCTTGGCGTTCTGCTGTGGTTTCGGCAGCCAAACTGCATTTCGCATGTCCAAGGTCCTTTTCACCATAGTCATCACCCCGAGCCGTTACCGTAATTGACTCGAACGTGAACTCCATACAAAACCCTAAGTCGCGCCAGTTGAGGACAATCTCGATTGATAAATAGAGATTGTTTCGGTTGAGAAAAAAGCGACTGGGCTTTAGGGCCTTTGACCCCAAGAAGAGACGCATCGCGACTCATCCCAGACGCAAATTGAGTTTTAGAGGATCATTTATTTGAAATCAATTGTAGGCAGCTCCTAAACCAGGAATCAAAATTATTCTCACAAGAGAGATTTTACTGTGTGCTTCACAGTTGGTTGACCCAAGAAAATGGGTTGTGCTGACACGTAATAATGATTACGAGACTGCCGTTGACCTTCCAAGTCAATGTATTGAAAAAGCATATTTGTGAGATTGATGTCTAGAAATTCTTGTTTTTCAGTTTCGTAGGAACCGGAGCCTTGCAAAGATAAGGTAGCATCGGGGCGCCCTCGATCAGTTGCATCCGGGCAATGATATAAAATTTCAAATTCGATATAGAGTCGTTTTGAATTTTCGGTTGAAAATAATTTTTTCATAACTATAGGAGAATCCATCAGAGAAAACTCTTCCTCCTCTAGAATCCACTGTTTCGCTTCTCCCGACTTTTCGAGAACACTATCCAAAAGTTTATTCTCATCAATTGCTATATCCGTTCGAATATCTTTCAGCAAATCGCCCAAATCAGAAATCAGTTTCAGGCAATGGGAATAATTTTTCGCTTCATCCAAAAGATTTGAAGCGAGCCCATTTTGATATTCTCCACCTTTATAAAAAGCCTTGTCCTTTGAAACGAGATAAACGTCTGCTTTCTCAAGTAATTTCATGCAATCTGCCCATATGACTCCATCTTTGAATTGCTGACTATTATTGGATGGCGGTAATTTGTCGATTGTCTTGAGAAGTGAGGACTTCGCGGCCTCCAGAGAAAATGGAATTTCTTGCATAGGGACATCTAAGCAGTTAATAATTTCAGAGGCTTTGGCGCATATTTCTTCGTCGGAAGGAAGCACCACTTCTTTCAACTTACCGAAAACCGTGAGAAGTTGGCGATGAGATTCGACAATTTTCTTTTTCTCGCCTTGTAAGAAACTCCTAAATACTCTCTCTACTTCGAGACGCACCACCTCGGGAATTGCAACCGTCGCACCACACTGCTGAATATAGAATCGGACCGCTGCGCCAGCCGGAGAATTAAAACCGAATTGGGAACGCCATATGCAAGTGTCAAAAACAATATACATTTAAAGCTATTTCCTCATAGGAGATGTAGTCTTTCATCATAAGCCATCATCCTATAATTTCCCTTCTTGTGCGTCACTCCTAACAAAGAGAGCGATTCACAAAGACTAGATTCCAAACATTCGATATGTCTTTCGGGAACCACTCCCTCATAGGGCGTATCTATGCTCGCTACTCCATTACATGCAGAAATCCAGGCAGATAGGAATCGCATCTGTTATAGAGACGGGCAAACCCATTCATGGATAACAAACAAAAGTCGGGCGGACACGGAGGTCCGCCCCTACGGTTCGTTTAGATTTTGAGATCTCTGTAGGAGCGGTTCGCGAACCCCGGATAGGCTCCTATCCCTGCCCGGCAACGAAACCATCTCGCTTTCTACATGGGTTGAAATTGCGACCCCGTCCTCCCCGCTCGGAGGAATCCCTCCTTCATCAGTCGGAATTCACCCCCCCCAACCTTGTATACGCCTCCGTATCCCGGAACGGGGAGTCGGGCTTGACGCCCTCGATGGGGGTGTTGCCTTCTGAATCTTTCGCGGCGGGGTCGGCGCCGGCGTCCAGGAGGGCCTCGACGACCTCGATAACGACTTCGTCTTTCGCCGCCGCGTAGTGGAGCGGGGTTCGCACGCGCTTGTCACGCACGTCGGGGTTGGCGCCCGCCGCGAGCAGGGCCTTCACGACGGCGGGGGCCGTGCTGCGCATGCCCGCCCAGTGGAGCGGCGCCAGGCCTCTCCTGTCCGGCGTGTTCACCCGGGCGCCGCCGCGCACCAGTATCCCCACGTTGGCGCCGATTCTCCCGAAGGCCGCCGACGCATGGAGGGGCGTCCACCCGTATATGCCCTCCGCGTTGGGGTCTGCGCCGGCGTCGATGAGCGCTTGCAGGACGGCGGGCTCCGCGCGGAACGCCGCCGCCGTGTGGAGCGGCGTCGCTCCCCTTCTGTCGCGCGCTTCCACGTCGGCCCCGGCCCGGATCAGGACCCTCAGAACGTCCGGTTCCTGGATGTAGCGCACGGCCCAGTGGAGCGGCGTCCACCCGTTCTTGTCGCGCGCGTTCACGTCGGCCCCGGCCTCGAGCAGGCCGCCTGCGGCCTCCAGGGCGTCGTTGCCCATCAACGCATGGTGCAGGGCCGTGGCTCCGTCTTTATCGCGAGCGTTCGGGTCGGTCGCTCCCGCTGACATCGCGCTTCTCCCGTATGAGCAATCTCCGTTCGCGCCTATCCGGCTTCGGGTCCTCGTGAGGCTATCGCCTGCTTCGATCCGCTTTTCATTGAACTACATCCACCAGACCCGACACAACAAGCCGAAAAGTCGCGCCCTACCCCTCCGCTCCGGGCGGGCCGCCTCGCTCGGCGAATTTCTGCGCGCACGCCGCGCTGCAGAACGAGTGCCTGCCCCCGCCCGCGCGCTTCGTAATCCCGATGCGCGAGGGAAAGAACGTCTCGCATTCGGGGCAGTTGAGCATTTCATCGTCCAGGCCGCTTTCGGCCTCCGGATTCTTCTGCGCCGCGCGCCCGATTCCGCTGATGAGACTACGAATAAGATAATATATCAGCCAGGACAAAACCAGATAAAAAATGAGTCGCAACATGAGCCGGGGCCTCACGAAGTGCGGCGAGCGTCTGAAAAAACGCTACTCTACACCCTGAACCGCGAGATGGGAAAGGCTAGGCGCGCGCGAGGGCGGGCGCGCCCGCGTGATAATCCTGCAAGGAGCGCACCGAATACTCGTTTTCGCGCAGGATCCGTATGGCGCGGATGGCCGCCTGTCCCGCGGCGAGCGTGGTGCAATAGAAGATGTTCCTCAATAGCGCCGTCCTGCGGATGGAATAGCTGTCCTTTATCGACTGCCTGCCGGCCGTGGTGTTGAGGACGAACTGCACCTCCCCCGCCTCCATCTGGTCCACAATATGGCCCGGCTCGCCGTCCGTCACCTTGTGGACGAAATCCGCCTCGATGCCGTTGGCCAGGAGCGCCGCCCTCGTGCCCGCCGTGGCCACCAGGGAGAACCCCAGTTCGACGAGCAGTTGCGCGAGGGGGATGATGGCCGCCTTGTCCTCGCCCCGAACGGAGAGGAACGCCCGTCCCGAAAGCGGGAGGACGGAGCCGGCCCCCTCCTGGGCTTTCAGGAACGCCGTGGGGAAATCCGCCCCCAGCCCCATCACCTCGCCGGTGGATTTCATCTCGGGCCCCAGGATCACGTCCACGCCGGGGAACTTCTTGAAGGGGAACACCGCTTCCTTGACGCCGAAATGCCTGGGCTCCACGTCGTGCTCCAGACCGAGCGCGGTAAGCGTCTCGCCCGCCATGGCCCGGGCGGCGACCTTGGCGAAGGGCACGCCCACGACCTTGCTCACGTAGGGCACCGTGCGGCTCGCGCGCGGGTTCACCTCCAGGATGAAGACCTGCCGCTTGTGGACCGCGAACTGCACGTTGTTCAAGCCGACGACGTTCAGGGATTTCGCCAGAATCCTCGTCTGGCGCTTGAGTTCCTCCACGATGTCGGGCCCCAGCGTGTAGGGGGGGATCGAACACGCCGAGTCTCCGCTGTGGATGCCCGCCTCTTCGATGTGCTCCATCACGCCCGCGACGACGACGTTTTCCCCGTCCGAGACCGCGTCCACGTCGACCTCCACGGCGTCCTCCAGGAACCTGTCGATGAGCACGGGCCGTTCGGCGGAGGCGCGGACGGCGTCGCGCATGTAGGCGGCGAGTTCGTCCGCGTCGTGGACGAGCGCCATGGCGCGGCCGCCGAGCACGTAGCTGGGCCGCATGAGCACGGGATAGCCGATGGCGTTCGCGATCGCGAGCGCGTCCCCGGTGTTCGTGGCCGTACCCGAGGGCGGCTGGGTGAGGTGGAGTTCCTTCAATAAATGGCTGAAGCGGTCCCTGTCTTCGGTGAGGTCGATGCTCTCGGGCGATGTTCCCAGAATCGGCGCGCCCGCCTCCTTGAGGGCCAGCGCGAGCTTGAGGGGCGTCTGGCCGCCGAACTGGACGATGACGCCTTTGGGCTTTTCGCGGTGGACGATCTCGAGCACGTCCTCGAGCGTCAGGGGTTCGAAATAGAGCCTGTCGCTCGTATCGTAGTCCGTGCTCACCGTCTCGGGGTTGCAGTTCACCATGATGGCCTCGAAGCCGGCCTCTGCAAGCGCCATCACGGCGTGGACGCAGCAGTAGTCGAACTCGATGCCCTGGCCGATGCGGTTGGGGCCGCCGCCCAGGATGATGATCTTCTCGCGCGCAGTCGGCGGCGCCTCGTCTTCCTGCTCGTAGGTGGAATAGAGATAGGGCGTATGGGCCTCGAACTCCGCCGCGCAGGTATCCACCTGCTTGTAGACGGGCCGCACGCCCAGGCGGCGCCTCGCCGCGCGGACCGCTTTCTCTTCGACGCCCTGCCTCCCGGCGATTTCGGCGTCGCTGAAGCCGTTTTGCTTCAAGAAGCGCAGAGCGGTCTCATCCTCCAGCAGACCGGGCGCATCCGCTTCTTCCTCCAGCTCCACGAGTTCGGCCAGGTGCGCGAGAAACCACGGGTCGACGCCCGAGGCGCGGTATATCGCATCTTCGGTCCATCCATCCCGGTACGCGCGGGCGATCGTCCAGAGGCGATCCGGACCGGGTATTCTCAACCCCTCTAAAATCAATTCCTTGCGTTCTTTTTCCGATAATTTTTCGAGCTCTTCGGGATTGGGGTCCGCCAGACCGTAGCGGTCGATTTCGAGCGATCGCACGGCCTTCATGAGCGATTCCCGGAACGTCCTGCCGATGGACATCACCTCCCCCACCGAGCGCATCTGGGTGTCGAGGACGGGGGGGGTTTCGGGGAATTTCTCAAACGTGAAGCGCGGAATCTTGGTGACGCAGTAGTCGATGGAGGGCTCGAAAGAAGCGGGGGTCCGGCGCGTGATGTCGTTGGGTATCTCGTCCAGCGTCAAGCCCACGGCGAGCTTGGCGGCGATCTTGGCGATGGGAAACCCGGTGGCCTTGCTCGCAAGCGCGGAACTCCTCGACACCCTCGGGTTCATCTCGATCACGACCATCCGGCCGTCCGTGGGACTCAGGCCGAACTGGATGTTCGAGCCGCCGCACTCGACGCCTACTTTCCGGATGCAGGCGATGGCGGCGTCGCGCATCGTCTGGTATTCGCGGTCCGAGAGCGTCTGCGCGGGGGCGACGGTGATGGAATCGCCCGTATGGACGCCCATGGGGTCGAAGTTCTCTATGGAGCAGATGATGGACACGTTGTCCTTGAGATCGCGCATCACTTCGAGCTCGAATTCCTTCCAGCCCAGGATGCTTTCTTCCAGCAGCACTTGATCCACCGGGCTTTCGGAGAGCGCCCAGGCGAGTTTCTCCTCGAACTCCTCCTCATGAAACGCCACGGCCCCGCCCGATCCGCCCAGCGTGAAGGCGGGGCGCAGGATGACCGGGAAGCCGATGTCGCGCGCCGCCTCCCAGCCCTCGGCCGTCGTGGTGACGACCTCGCTTCTGGGGAGATCCAGGCCGATTTCGCGCATCGCCCGCTTGAAGAGGTCCCGATCTTCCGCGCAGCGGATGGCGGGCAGCTTGGCGCCGATGAGCTCCACGCCCAGCGCGTCTAAGGCGCCGCTCTCCGCCAGGGCCACCGCCGTGTTCAGCCCCGTCTGGCCGCCCATGGTGGGAAGCAGGGCGTCGGGGCGCTCTTTCTTGATGATCTCCTCCACCACCTTCGGCGTGATGGGTTCGACGTAGGTGGCGTCGGCCATCTCGGGGTCGGTCATGATGGTGGCGGGGTTCGAGTTCACCAGCACGACCTCGTAGCCCTCCTCGCGCAGGGCCTTGCACGCCTGCGCGCCCGAATAGTCGAACTCGCACGCCTGGCCGATGACGATGGGGCCGGAGCCTATGATGAGGATTTTCGATATGTCCGTTCTTTTCGGCATGTTGTCCTAGCTTTAGGCGAATATAAAATTGAACAAGTAACCAACATCTAAGGAATGTGATGGTAATAGTTATAAAAAGCTTCTTTTAGCATTCTGGAATTCGTTTGAAGCCTAACAACACTTCCTGTAAGTCTTTCCTTCAGACGATAGTAGCCATCATAGTTTTCGTGACACAGGTCATATTCCATTGCGTTATCGAAAATACGTTCCAGGAGTTGGGCAGCGACATCTCGTTTTTGTGTAACGATTGCTCCAGTGGGAACCCCAGTTTCAAATTCAATAAGACGACTCAAAGGGTGAATGTCCCTAAAAAATGTTTCTCTTTGCTTCCCTTTTTCTGTATCTGGGCAAAGAATAATGACAGGTTTACCAAGGCTCATTGCCATTGCTATTTCAGCATCTTTTCCGAAACTGTCACTCTCACCGGCGAAATAAAGCACTACCTTTGCACACTTAACCATCAGACATTCAATTAGACCTTTATCCTCGTGACCTTGAGCAGCACTCATAGTCGGATCGAAATATCTGATACCAAATCTTTTTAGCCCTTCACGACCAAAAATATCATTGCAATCTCTAGCCATACTCCTAAAATCTTCTCGCTTTCTCATACTCGTAGCTACATAGACATCTAATTCATTTATGAGGGACAAATACAATTTTGTATTGTATTCGGCAGCGGGTCTGGCTTTATTAAATTTATCTGCAATCGGCTTAACCTTCTCATGTAACTCAGTTTCACTTTCTACTATTTCGTCCATTATTTCTTCAGCACCTAGTTGCAACATCATCTGGTTCGGGGGTGATTCATTTGATATTTCACTAGAATCATCAAACAAAGATCCGATTCTCACACGACCTTCCCCTCTCTTTCTGTATTCTTCTAAAAGAAGTTTTTCTATTACCGATATTCCTTCTTCATCTGAGAGAGAATATGCCTTGCAAGCCATTTCCGATATCAAATATCGGTCATCTATTGGAATAGACTTGAATTCTAGGGGAGTATTTCTAGAGCGCAGATGTTCACTATCATATCTCTTGGATTCAAAAAAAGACTTAAGTTCGGAGGAGTTTTTCGTACGCAAATCCCGAAATGCTGTTCGTATATTTCCATAATATAACAATGAATCTATATATAGCCGTCTTAACCCCCAATCTAATTGTTTAAGAGTAGATATGCCCCCCTCATATTTTCCGGGTTTTGGTTGTAATACTTTATCTACTGGATAGGGGTGATTTGGGGGCTCAGATAAAAAGTAGTATTCGAAAAAATCATCAGTTACACCAGCTTGATGGGTAAGATGGAGCATTTGATTAAAGTGTGTAACCCCTATTGGCCCACTGTCCATATTAGAAAATCGCTCAACAACTACTCTACCTTCTTCACTATTCAAGGTTGGGCTATCTTCTCTAAATATATCTCGAAGATAATACCTGAGAATTTGGATTACCTCTTTCTTATCAGCCATCCCTTCACTCCCCCACGCAGAAACTGAAAAACGCATCGAACAGCGCGCCCGCGTCGTGCGGGCCGGGGCAGGCCTCGGGGTGGTACTGCACGCTGAACACCTTGGGGGATTCGGACTTTAAGCCCTCGCAGGTCTTATCGTTCAACGAGGAATGCGTGACGGCCACGCCGGCGGGCAGGCTCTCCGGATCCACGGCGAAGGAGTGGTTCTGCGAGGTGATGTCCACCTTTTTCGTGCTCAAATCCTGGACGGGATGGTTCGCCCCGTGGTGGCCGAACTTGAGCTTGTACGTCCGCCCTCCCAGGGCCTGCGCGAGGATCTGGTGCCCGAGACAAATGCCCACGACGGGCACCCGGCCCATGATGTTTTTCACGTTCTCGACGACGTAGCCCAGCGCCGCCGGGTCGCCGGGGCCGTTCGATAAGAAAACGGCGGCGGGCTTTCTCGCCAGCACGCTGCCTGCGGATTCGGTCGCCGGAACGATTTCGAGATCGAACCTCCGGCCCAGTTCGCGGAAAATGTTGTCCTTCGCCCCCAGGTCGTAGGCCACGCAGAGCGGGCGGCCCTTGCGCTCGCCCCAGGCGTGCGCGGCCTCGCAGGTGACGCCGCGCACCATGTCGCGCCCGTCCAGGCCGGGACTCGCCTTGGCGCGCGCGATGAGGCTCGCTACGTCCAGATCGGTGGAGGAGAGCACCGCCTTGAGCGCGCCCGCGTCTCTGATATGGCGCGTGAGCGCGCGCGTGTCGACGCCCTCGATTCCGGGAACGCCCTGTTTCTTGAGATAGGAGTCCAGGTCCTCGTTCGCGCGGAAATTGCTGTGGCGCCTGCACACTTCCTTCACGATGAAGGCCTCGACCCAGACGCGGCGGGATTCCTCATCGCCGGGGATGACGCCGTAGTTCCCGATGTGGGGGTACGTCATCACCACCATCTGGCCCCGGTAGGAGGGGTCGGTGAGCACCTCCTGGTAGCCCGTCATCGCCGTGTTGAAGACGAGTTCGCCTTCCGCGTCCGCATCGGCTCCGAAACGCGCGCCCCGGAAGACTCTACCGTCTTCCAGGGCCAGGAGCGCCGGTTTGATTTTTCGTCCCTTCATGGAGTGAGCGCCTCCTGGGCTGTGATTTTCATCTCGCCCTCGAGCCTGCTCATCCGCACTTCTCCCCCGACGACCGTGGCGACGGCGCAGCCGGTGAGCTTCCAGCCCGCGAAGGGGGTGTTCCTGCCGTTGCTCTCGAACGCGTCGGGGTCGACGGTGATCTCGCGCTCGGTGTCCAGAATCGTCACGTCGCCGGGAGCGCCCTCTTTGAGCGTCCCGTGGGGCAGGCCCAGAATCTCACGCGGCCCCGCCGTGAACTTCGCGATCATCTCGGGCAGCGCGAGCACGCCCCCGCCCACGAGCCTGTCCAGCGCGAGCGATACCGCCGTCTCAAGCCCCACGATACCGAACGGCACGGCGTCGAACTCCCTCTGGGTCTCGGCCTCGTAGTGCGGCGCGTGGTCAGAAGCGATGGCGGATATCGTGCCGTCCCTGAGCCCTTCCAGCAGCGCCCCCCTGTTCGCCTCGTCGCGCAGCGGCGGCGCCATCTTGGCGGCCGAGTCGAAGCCGTGAATCACCTCGTCGGTAAGTGCGAAATGGTGCGGCGTCACCTCCGCCGTCACGCGGACCCCGCGCGCGCGCGCCTCCCGAACCAGGTCCACCGCGCCCGCGGAGGAGATGTGCAGGATGTGGAGCCTGCCGCCGGTCAGTTCCGCGAGGCGGATGTCGCGGTAGACGCAGATGTCCTCGCTCGCCGCCGGGTTTCCCGCGAGGCCCAGCAGGGTGGAGACCGCCCCCTCGTTCATCACCTTGCCGCCCGAGAGCGAGAGGTCTTCCGCGTGGTCGAGCACGCTCACCCCGAGCATGCCGGCGTATTCGAGGGCGGCGCGCATGAGCGCGGCCGTCTTGACGGGCACGCCGTCGTCGCTGAAGGCCACCGCGCCCGCCTCTATCTGTTCGGCCATCTCGCTCAACTCCTCGCCCTCGAGCCCCACCGAGACCGCGCCGATGGGGAACACGCGGCACGCGCCCACCTCGCGCGCGCGCTTCAAGATGCGCTCGGTGATGGAACTCGTGTCGTTCACAGGATCCGTGTTCGCCATGCAGGCCACGCCGGTGAAGCCGCCCGCGGCGGCGGCGCGGGTGC
>JAPPHK010000241.1:0-4487 GCA_028820795.1 Nitrospinota bacterium
TGTAGAGAAGGCCCGAGTACATCCAGGCCGCGTGAAGCGCGAGATCGTTGCGGCAAGCGTAATTCCAGTAGGGCTTGTAGCCTTTCTTCCATTTTGAGCGGCTGTTCCTGCGCCAGGCGCCGTATTCGAGCGGTTTGACCTTGACGTTGATGTTGATCTTCTTGAGCTGCCCCGCGATGGCCTCGGCTCCCTGCACGCCCTTGAGATAGCGCCCCAGGGGAACGACCAGCGGAACGGTGAAGCCCTTCTCGAAGCCGGCCGCTTTCATGAGGCTCTTCGCCTTGGCCACGTCGTAGGGATAGGGCTTGAGGGCCGGATTGTGGCCGAAACTGTTCGGGCCGACGACGGTTCCCATGGACGCTGTCGCGTGACCTTGAAGCACGTTCTTGATGATGCTGTCCTTGTCGATGGCGTAGTTCACCGCCTGGCGCACGCGCACGTCGGACCATGGCGCCCCGTCCTTGAGAACCATGATGAGCGAGCATGCCTTGGGCCCCGGGCCTGCGACCACGTCGACGTTGGGGTTCGATTTCGCCATCGGAACCGTCTGGGGCGGAATATCCTTGATCATGTCGACCGCTCCAGAGACGAGTGCGGAGACGCGCGTCGTCGGCTCGGGAATGACCTTGACGATCACCTTCTTCACGCGCTGGCGGGATTTGTCCCAATATCCCGAGACGGCCTCGAACACCATCTCGGAGCCCTTGCGCCATTTCGTGAGGCGGTAGGGGCCGCTGCCGACGGGATTGCGCGCGAGGTGTTTGAGTTTGTTGCTCGCGTAATACTTCGGAGGGACCACCGCGCTGAAATCCGCAAGCGGTGATAGGAGATAGCGGTCGGGATGCTTGGTGTGGATGCGCACGGTGTGCGAATCGACCACCTCGACTTTTTTGACACTCCGGTAGAAATTGCGGATACGGCTTTTGACCTTCTTATCGAACAGTCGGTCGAGACTGTACTTCACGGCATTCGCGTCGACCGGCTCCCCGTTATGGAATTTCACGCCCTTGCGGAGTTTGAGTTCCAGTACTGTAGGAGAGGCGTAACTCCACGACGTCGCCAGGGCGGGGATGATTTTCCCCTTGATGTCGCGCGAGAGAATGTTGTCGAACACGAGCGGCCAGGACTGCAGCATAGGGAGTCCGAGCCGGATGTGGGGGTCGAACGTCGTCGGGTCTCCGGGCATTCCGATGAGAAGCTGATCTTTCTTGGCCGAAAGCGCGTCTCCAGACATCAGCGCAAGCGACATGAAAACAGCCATTCCGAAAATCAAGAACTTTTTCATCATCTCCACTCCTCCTCTATGCGGTGTCCGGTCGATGATAGGTTCGCCTAGAATCTCATATGGTTTAACACCTGCTCATGATTCATACGATACGAAGGCATAAGGTCACAGACGGGAAAAACGATTCGGTGGGTGGATGGGAAGATCGGGGCTTTATGATCTGGCGGCCTGTAAACCTGTAAATACACCTACCCCGTGCTGATTTCCGGCTCAAAAATGCGAGGTTATCCACCTGCTGCGAAATCCAATCATCGCCCGTCTTTCAGCGGTAAAATAAAAATGCCGCGAACAGTTATTCTTTTTTCCAGGTTCTTTCCATGATTAGTGATTGCTATCTGCGTGTCAACCAATAGACGGAGGAACTCACCCGAAACCACTTCCTCTCAGACCACGCTGAATGACCCGAACCCACGGGGGTCGAGAAACCGGCGAGAGGCGTGCTACATATGGTTTCATTCGGGAATCGTCAGCGGATGAGAACCCAGGGAGGGCAATAGATGTTCGATCAGATCGCCGTATTCGGAACCGGAGCCATCGGCAGCAGCGCCGCGGCGGACCTCACGGATGCGGGCTACGACGTCACCATCGTGGACCAGTGGCCGGCACACGTGGAGGCGATGAAAAAAGACGGGCTCCGCGTCCAGATGCCGGACATGGATTTGAGGGTCCGCGTAAAGGCGCTCCACGTGTGCGAGTTGGCCTCCGTAAGGCCAGAATTCGATCTCATCCTCCTGGCGGTTAAATCTTTCGATTCGCGCTGGATGGCCGAACTCATGGCCCCGCACTTAAATCCCGATGGCGTGCTGGTGGGACTTCAGAACAGCATGAACGAGGAGGAGATAACGACTCGCATTCTCGGCCGGGAACGCGTAGTGGGCTGCTGCATCGAACTATCGGGGGAAATCTTCACCCCGGGCTTCGTTCAGCGCAACACGCCGCGCACCGGAACCTGGTTCGCCGTGGGCGAACTGGACGGCTCCATCACCCCGCGTCTCGAGGAAATACAGAAAATCCTGAGCCACGTCGCCAAGGTGGACATCTCCACCAACATCCGGGGCACGAAATGGACGAAACTCGTCGTCAACTCGATGAGCATGGGCCCCTGGGGACTCATCGGCCTCCACAACAGAGAGGTCGCCAAACTTCCCGGTATCTTCGACATTGCGGTGAGTCTCGGCAAGGAGACCGTGGCGGTGGGCACGGCGATGGGAATCAACATCGAGCCCGTCTTCGGTCTGAGCGCGGATGATTTCGCGGGCGATGAGGACAAGGTGCTGCTGAACGCTCTGACGACCATGACGGGCCACACCGGCCCCCGGGCGCGCACGGCGCCCATTCACGATCACATCAAGGGCCGCAAGAACGAAATCGAATTCATCAACGGCCTCGTTTCGCGAAAGGGAAAGGAACTCGGGATCCCCACTCCCTACAACGATGCCGTGAGCGAACTCGCCCGAGCCATCAACCGCAAGGAGCTGGAAATGGACCCTTCGAACTACGAACTCCTGAAATCGAGGTTGAGCGAAAAGACAGACAGGAAGTAAACACGAACCACGCAGGACCGGGGATGCGGCTACATGGCGATGACAGGGATTAAACGAGTTCGCGTCTCGGGTTCCGGCCTTCCACCATGAAGAGAACGGCCTCTGCGATGTTCGTCGCATGATCGGCGATTCTCTCGAAGTATTTCGAGATGAACGTCAGGCGGGTCGCGCGGCTGATGTTGCGCGGATTGTCCAGCATGTAGGTCAGCAGCTCGCGGAACAACTCCTCGTTCATGTCGTCCACCTCGTCGTCGCTCGCCATGACCTTGCGCGCCAGGACGACGTCTTCCTTGATGAAGCTGTCGAGGCTTTCGCGCAGCATCTGGCTCGAAGCGCTTGCCATTCGCGGCAGTTCGATATAGGGCTTGAGCGGAGGCTCCTCGTTCAGCTCCAGCGCGCGCTCGCAGACGTTGACGGCCAGATCGCCCACCCGCTCGAGGTCGGAGGCGATTTTAAGACCCGTCGTGATGAAGCGCAGGTCCACCGACGTCGGCTGTCTGAGCGCCATCATCTGCAGGCAAAGCTCGTTCACGTCGACTTCGAGCTGGTTGACTTCCTGATCGCTTTCGATGACGGTCTGAGCAATATCGGAGTCCCGCTTTGTGAGGCTTTCGATGCTCTTCGCCATCATCGCCTCCACCTTGGCGCCCAATTCCAGAATCAGGCGGCGAAGTTCCTGGAGTTCGTTCTCGAATTCTGAACTGGTGTGCGCTTTTCCGCTCGTGAGTGCCATGCCGAATCTCCTGCGGCGGCCTATCCGAACCGGCCGGTGATGTAATCGGATGTGCGAACATTCATGGGGTTCATGAATATCTTCTTCGTTTCCCCATACTCAATCAATCGACCCAGGAACATGAAGGCCGTGTTGTCCGATACGCGGGCGGCCTGCTGCATGTTGTGCGTCACGATGACGATGGAGAAATGCTCCTTGAGCTGCGCGATCAGATCCTCGATGCGGGCCGTGGCGATCGGGTCGAGCG
The DNA here is from genome assembly GCA_028820795.1 of Nitrospinota bacterium. GTDB lineage: Bacteria > UBA8248 > UBA8248 > UBA8248 > UBA8248 > Bin107. The sequence goes on from JAPPHK010000241.1 coordinate 3,810, forward strand.
CCGAACATGGCTCGTCCATCAGGATGATCTCGGGTTCCGACGCAATGGCCCGGGCGATGCACAGGCGCTGCTGCTGCCCGCCGGATAGGCCGAGCGCGTTGTCCTGGAGGCGGTCCGACACCTCATCCCAGAGCGCGGCGTCACGAAGGGTGCGTTCGCATGTTTCCTCCAGCACGCGCTTGTCGCGAATGCCGTCCACCCGCAGGGGATACACAACGTTCTCGAATATCGACATCGGGAAGGGATTGGGCTTCTGGAACACCATGCCGAGGCGCTTACGAAGCTCGATGACCTCCACGCGCGGGTCGTGAATGTCGGTTCCCTCGATCGCGATGGTCCCGTCCCGCCGGATGCCGTCTATCAGGTCGTTCATGCGGTTGAACGAGCGAAGGAGCGTGGATTTCCCGCAGCCCGAAGGGCCGATAAGGGCGGTGACGAGTTCTTTCTGTATCTTCAGGGTGTTGTCGAACAGAGCCTGCTTCCCGCTATACCAGAGGCTGAAGTTTTCGATGTCGATCACACTGCCGAGTTCGCTTTCGACGGGGTGATACGCCGTCGCTTCGAATTCAGCTTCCTGCTCGACTACTCCCGCGTTGGACACCATTTCAATACGTCTCCACTAGAATTGGCCTTCCACGAACTTCCGGCGAAGGCGGTTGCGAACCATGATGGCGATAG